>JBHIDJ010000275.1:0-3218 GCA_046760105.1 Acidiferrobacterales bacterium
GAACCCCTCCGTCGTGATAAGGGCAACGTCCGCCGATCGGTTTTCGATGATCGCGTTGGTGACAATGGTGGTTCCGTGCACGAGGTTGGCGACCTCCTCCCACGAGATGCCAACCGCAGACAAGGCGGCGCACAGACCGGCAACAGGATCGTCGGTGCGGCTGCCCACCTTCGCGGTGCGCACGTCGCCGCTGGCAGGATTGAAGGCGACGATGTCGGTGAAAGTGCCGCCGACGTCTATACCGACCTGCCAGTTAGGTTTCATCGGCTTGTCTTTGCTGCGTTGATCCGGGCCACGGGCGCCGCCGCGAGTACTATCGTGTAACGGGTGAGCACGTGTTTTTTGTTAGTCATAAGTCCTAATAGAATTCACAGAAACGGAACCAACTTCCAATCACAGGCACTGTAAGCATCGGCACTTTATCTGGCAAGCGGCAATTCCCATTCGTTTGGGACGCCGTCTGCAACCGTTTTTTTCAAAAGGCCTCGACCCGAGCCGTTGGCTGGGTGAGCGCTTCAGTGAAGGGGTCGCAGATCGTCGATAGCACTTCGGTGATGATCGCCGACGAGCATGTCACAGATTCCGCAAGAACTATCTTCGACAACAGCAAGAAATTGCCATCTACTTTTCGCCAGCGCATCGCGCGCGTAAATGTTTTAGTATGTGCCTGTTTGAGTTCTTCGTATGCCGTACCAGAATCCCGCTCCTTAAGAAAAACATACAGAGTTACGACAATGATCGAACAAACAGCGGCTGATGATGCCACCAGGAAACGAATCTCTATTGTCGCTAATTATGTCGACCGTGACCGTCTCTGGCAGCGCCATATGGAGATGGCGGAAATCGGCGGGCTGGCCAACCATGGCGTTAATCGCCAAGCGTTGTCTGTCGAGGATATAGCGGCACGCGCACGGCTGATCTCTTGGGCACAAGTGCGCGGTTTTGAGATCGCTGTCGATTCGATGGCGAATCTGTTTATTCGCCGGTCGGGGTTGCAGGCGGACGCCGCACCTGTGCTCACGGGTAGCCACATGGACACGCAACCGCTAGGGGGTCGATTTGATGGCATCTACGGCGTGCTTGCTGGATTGGAGGTATTAGAAGCCTTAGAGCAGACAGATATTCAGACAAAACGGCCTATCGAGCTCGTTGCCTGGACGAATGAAGAGGGCAGCCGTTTCACGTCGGGGGCCATGGGGTCGATGGTCTTCACAGGGGCACGAAGGCTCGAAGACTGTCTGAACGTACAAGATAGTAACGGCGTCTTGCTGCGAGATGCGCTAGCGGAGACGCTGGCAGCGACACCGAATGCGGTAAAACGAGAGCTCAACTTCGAAATCGCGGCCTACGTAGAAGCGCACATCGAACAAGGTCCACGGCTTGAGAGAGCAGGTCTGCAAATCGGTGTGGTAACGGGCATTCAAGGTTGCCGCTGGTTTGACGTGGAGGTATTGGGTGAGACCGCCCACGCAGGCACCGCGCCGTTGGCCCATCGTCGCGACGCGCTGCAGGCTGCTCTCACCATCGTTCACGCGCTTAATGAGCTCATGGCGGATGAAACGGACACGATACGGTTTACCGTTGGACGCTTCGATGTCCTGCCGAACTCACCCAACTCAGTTGCCAACTATGTCTCGTTTTCTATCGACTTCCGTCACCCGGACGCTGCCGTTCTAGAAAGGGTAGGGGATGCGATTGCGCCAACCTGTAGCGCAGCGGCGAGTCGTTGTCAGGTTAAGGTGACTCCGACCTTCGAGTACGCACCGAGCGGGTTCGATCCAGACGTCATTGCTTCGATAGAAAAAGCGGCAGGACGCCTGGACCTTAACTTTATGAAGTTGCCCTCAGGCGCATTCCATGACGCTGCGTTCTTGAACGATCGATGTCCCACGGGCATGATCTTTGTCCCTTGCGAAAAGGGGATTAGCCACAGCCCTGCAGAAAACGCCAACCCCGACGACCTGGCAGCAGGAGCTAAGGTTCTAGCAGCAACCCTTATCGATCTCGCCAATCGATAACTCCGGATTCAGAATGATCGGTGACTTCCGGGTGGACGCCGCGCAAAGCTGGAGGTCAGACCAAATGATCTTGTCATGCGCATTGAGCACTGTCATTTACAGCTTCCGCCGGTACTAAGGGGATGCAATAGTTTGGAACGACTTAAGTCACTTTCTCCAAAGAAATCGTCTTGCTTCCAACATCACGAGCCGGGCTGCCGCGTTCAGCCTCGCTAATCGACATTGTTATCGTTACGATAACAACTACTGCATAGATCGGCTTCAAACATCTGACCGCATGCCTATCTTGTTATTCAAAAGTGATTTGGACCCAGCGGCTCCCTGGAAACAGTCATTACAAGCGCTGATGCCTGAGCTAGAGGTACGGGTGTGGCCAGATCGCGGCAACCCGGAAGAGATCGAGTACGCGCTCGTGTGGCAGCCGCTGCATGATGCGCTCTCAAATCTACCGAACCTCAAGGTGATCTTTTCACTCGGCGCGGGTGTGGATCACCTATTAAAGGAGACGGGGCTTCCTGAGGGCGTGCCCATTGTGCGCATGGTGGATCCAGGGCTAAGCGAAGGGATGCGGGAGTATGTATTGTTCCACGTGCTGCGTTATCACCGACACATGCTGGAATACGAGATTCAGCAACGCGAGTGTCGCTGGCAGGAACTGCCGCAAACGCGTCCTGGTGACCGGCGCATCGGTATTATGGGGCTCGGCGTGTTGGGCGCAGAGGTGGCGCAGAAGTTGACTGCCCTCGGGTTCGCGGTAGCGGGCTGGAGCCGCACTGCTAAGATGATCGATGGTGTCGATAGTTTCCACGGCCGCGACCAACTAGACCAGTTCCTTGAACATACAGACATACTCGTCTGTTTGTTGCCACTTACATCAGAGACGGAGGGGATTCTCAACCGGCGTACGTTTGCCGCTCTGCCGGGCGGCGCTTATGTCATTAACGTAGCGCGCGGACGCCATTTGATCGAAGAGCACCTGCTGGAGGCGCTTGACTCGGAGCATATTGCCGGCGCCACATTAGACGTATTTCGCACCGAGCCGCTACCCAGAGACCATCCGTTTTGGCGGCACCCAAAAGTGACGGTGACGCCGCACATCGCCAGCATCACCAGTCCTGATACTGGAGCGATACCTGTTGTGGAGAATATCCGACGCCATCAAAAAGGCGAGCCGCTTACTAACGTGGTTGACGTGAAGAT
>JBHIDJ010000276.1:0-3217 GCA_046760105.1 Acidiferrobacterales bacterium
CTAACACGACCCTATGAAAGAGCGGAGCCCCCGAAGTGGGTGCACATTGTTGTGACGTGCATCCCCACTAAAGGGGTGGCACAACTAGCGGCGTGCTACCCGAACGCCAGGAGGCTCCTAGGGGTGACCGCCCGGAGCTCTAGCACCCCTCCGGAAGGATCCTGCACCACGTTGTACACCACACTCCCAAGAGGACCCGCATAGCATAAGCTTTTCGCCGCATCGCATGTGCGGTACGCTCCTTCTGCGACGTTGATCCTCGCCCCGTAGCACCCCATCTTGTAGCATACCCAAAATCACACTGACTCTCGCAGGCACTAGCATGTCGGGTTTCAATCGGCTCACCCACGAAATCCACCGTAGGTCGCTCTGGCAGGTGATCGACTAGTGTCTGAGCTACTCGAGCGACTTCGTGCGGCTTTGAGCCCCCAGTATGAGGTCGAGCGCGAACTGGCGAGCGGTGCTATGGGCACGGTGTTCCTGGCCCACGATCCCCAGCTCGACCGTCGCGTGGCGATCAAGATCCTCAAGTCCGATTTCGCCAGCGACACGGCTTCTGAGCGCTTCCTACGCGAAGCTCGCACTCTCGCACGCCTCAGCCATCCGAATGTTGTGCCCGTCTACCAGGCCGGTGAGGCCGACGGCATCTCCTACTACGTCATGGAGTACGTCGAGGGTGAGACGCTGCGAGCGCGGTTGGAACGTGGCCCGATGTCGAAGGACGAGGCGCTCAGGCTCGCGAACGACTTGCTTTCGGCACTCGAAGCCGCACACGAGCGTGGCATCGTTCACCGCGACGTGAAGCCGAGCAACATCTTTTTGGTGGGCGAGAGGGCGCTCTTGGGCGATTTCGGGATCGCCAAGCCAACTGAGGACTCAGGTGAGGGGTTGACCGCTTCAGGCCAGCGCATCGGCACACCAGGCTACATGGCACCTGAGCAAGTCGGCGGCGGCGAGGTTACGCCTGCAACGGACATCTATGCTGCGGGCATTGTGATCTACGAAGCGTTCACGGGCCGAAGGTGGTCGATGCTGTCACCGACCGACGAGGCCGACTGGTCGGGTGTGCCGTCGGAGTTTATGAAAGCGCTCAGTCATGCGCTCGCGTGGTCGCCCGAGGATAGGTGGCCTGACAGCAGTGCTTTCCGCCGGGCTGTGATACGCGCCCGCCGTCCGCTTCTGGCGCTTCGCGCTGTTGCTGTTACGGGCGCGGCGCTTGTGGTGGCTCTCGCAATCACTGCGGCCTTGGTCCTTATTCGATCCGACGGAAGTTCTCCAATAGGCATCACTCCCGTACACAAACAGCTGACCTTTGTCGGCGAGGTTGGGGTCAGCGCGCTGTCTCCGAATGGGGACGTTATTGCCTATTCGACTACTCAGCCGGATGGCGATGCGAAGGTTCTGGTGCGGGACATCGCGGGTGGTTCCCCTCTTGAGCTAGCTTCGCACGAGCATTTTATGTCCATGCGGTGGTCCCCGGACGGCTCTGAGCTTCTTTATTATGCTTGGTCTGATTCTGGTGCCTGGGTAACCGGCGGCGCCTTTTTGGTTCCTCGATTTGGTGGACCGGCTCGCCGGATGCCCCGTGTCGGGGCCATTCTCGCCTGGTCACCCGACGGTTCTCAGATTGGGAGTACCGAGATCGCCAGCAAGTTCATCCTCCTTTCGGATAAGTCCACAGGAAACACGACCTCTATTGACTTGGGCGGGTCTTTTCTTTGGCTGCGGGATCTGGACTGGTCGCCTGGCGGCGGCCTGATCGCTTTTCTGACCGAAGACTCCGCAAGGCATGCCATCTGGACGATAACGGTTAACGGAGACCAGCAGCAGCTCGTCATCGAGGACACCGTTGAACTTGCGTCACCACGCTGGTCGCCTAAAGGCAACGCCATCTATTACCTGCGGTCGCAGGGTCTAACGCAGGAGCTGCGGAGAATCGCGGTTTCTTCTGGTGGGAGCCCGCAGGGATTTGCGGCCAGCGTCATGAGCGGGCTGCAAGTCGGTGGGGGGACTGGGGGGTTGTGGTCTTCTTTTACGCTTTCGGCCGACGGGAAACAGTTGCTATACACGAAAGAAACGGCGTATTCCAATCTATGGCTACTTACAGTTGAAGGATCAGAGGGGGGAGAGATCGGAAAGGAGCAGCTTACGACGGGCACGTCGCTCAAATCGGGCGGGAGCATATCGCCCGACGGAAAAAGGATCGCCTTTAGTATAGCAGAGACGGATCGGCAAAACATTTTTACGATGCCTTTAGAGGGCGGTCCTGTGAAGCAGGTGACCTTCATGGAGGCTATCAACTCCGATCCCGTGTGGTCCCCGGATGGGCGGCGACTGGCCTTCGGTTCAGAGCAGGGGGGCGTACGTACGGTTTGGACCGTCAGCGCAGATGGCGGAGACTTGCAACAGTTCAGTGAGACTAGGTTGAGCGGCGAGACCCCTCCGTTGGCCTGGTCTCCTGTGAACGAAATCCTCTATCTCCGACCAGAAAACCGCAACTTTC
Source organism: Acidiferrobacterales bacterium (assembly GCA_046760105.1). Classification (GTDB taxonomy): domain Bacteria; phylum Pseudomonadota; class Gammaproteobacteria; order Acidiferrobacterales; family SPGG2; genus JBHIDJ01. The sequence continues at coordinate 2,504 of JBHIDJ010000276.1, forward strand.
ATTTTCTGGATCCGTCCACAGGTCAGGAGCGTCCCCTCGTCCGAAACGATTCGGTCGGTCGGATGGACTTTCCGTACTACTCCCCTGACGGAAAAACGGTTGCCGTTCATTGGAGTCAATTTCTTGCTGGAATACATGGCCTTTGGATGATCTCACTTGTGGACGACTGGCAGACTTCGGTGCTGGACGGATTTCTTGTTCCGTTAGGTTGGTCTGCCGATGGCAGCTGGATTTTCGCTCTGGAAGGCGGCAAACGCGAGCTACTGAAAGTACCAGCAGTCGCCGACGCAACACCGACAACTGTAGGGATCCTGCCTTTCGACTATGATCTATTTGGCGGGTCCGCCTACTGTGCGGCCATCACCTCGGATGGAACACAGGCAGTTTGTGTTTTGACGGAGAAACAATCCGATGCGTGGCTGGTAGAGAACTTTGATCCTGAAATGCGATAGGTTACCTCGTCGTCAACTAACGAACTGTCCTTTACCCCGTGTGCGCCTACTCGGTCATTGCAGCTCCCTCGGCGAATTTCACGCACCGCGCGACCACCCGCGCTTCCAGGCGCTGCTGGAAGTACGAGTAGCCACCAACTGTAAAATGAGAGGTGTTGGGACAAGTGTTGGGACGCTCATGCCGTACGCCATCGGTCCGGATCGGTCCCCGTCGGTTGGCGCTTGGCTGAGAGGCGCGACGGGATCGGTCCTCGTCGGTTCT
>JBHIDJ010000277.1:0-3216 GCA_046760105.1 Acidiferrobacterales bacterium
ACCATCCTGTCGGTGGCCACGTGTCTCGTGATTCTGTCTATAGCCTTGCTCGTGACTATAGAGCTCCTGAGAAGGAGATCCGAGCGTCTGCGGGGCGTCGCCGCAGCGTAAACGTTAGTCCTAGACGCGTGATCCAGGCCATAGCACGCGGAATATCAGTCTAGCTAACGGCTCTTTCTACAAGAGCTGCTCTATCTCTGCAGTTCCGAGTAGACTACTAGTCATCGTGCTCACTGAGCGCCGCTTTGAAACTCCGCGCGGATTGATCCCGTTATGATGAGAATCCTCCTCGTTGTACTCGCCTGGCCGCTCATCATTCTGACTATTATCGTCTCATTCGACTGGATAAGGGGGGAATTCTTCACTTCTCCCCAAGACAAAAATTGGACAGATCGCGTTCGGCCTCCTAGCTATCTTTCAGTGGGCACCCATGCGCTTACACGTTTCTCCGAGCTGTCTGAGACTGATCGCAATTCCGTCATACGGAATTTAGAATCAAACTTAATCACGACGGAACAATGGCTAGCAGGCTTACAGCAGTCTGAGTATAGGATCGTGTGCCTGGGGGAGGATCATGAAGAAACCACCAGACAATTTCTTGCAGAACAATTTTTCCAAAGATTCACCACCGATGTTTTGCTCTTGGAGGCGACCTCCGCAGGAATGGCCCGCATAGCCAAGAACTTGGACACGGGCAAGAACTACATTCCTTTACTCGATGCGGACATTGCCAAGATAATCCGCGTCGCCAGAAGCCAGAATCCGAATCTTATTCTTGGTGGTATTGAAGAAACAAAGAGACAGAAAAAAACGCGGGAACGTCAGGACCACCCAAGCTTTCGCGACGACTCGATTGTCAGCAACTTTTGGCACACGTACAGGCCGGGAAAACGCCATGTAATCCTTTTTGGGGCCCTGCACTGTACAAACCAGCCCAACTGGCTTTTTGAACGCGTACGAGGTATGGCTCCACGACCCGTCGCCGAGAACATGCTAAATGTGCGCGTGATAGGTGACCATCAGGACGGACTGTTAGAAGCGTTTGTGTTTTTTATTGACGAAATCGGCGTGGAACGAAGTGATTTCGTTATTCCAAATACAAGTTCCTTGCATCCACTCATCTTCGAGTGGTTTGCATTGCTCACACCACAAACGCTAGGACGATTCCACACTCTGGTCGTGTTCCGGATGTAATGGAACGAAGGTAAGAATCGTTATCCTCCTAAGTCGCATCGAGAACGAGAAACATGTCAGTTCATTGGTATTTCCAGTACGTTCCTATCATGGTGATGCTACTGACGGCTGGGGAGATCTACGCCAGTGCGCTTGAGACGGCAGTAAGTCAAGGAAATCTCGAGGAGGTGAAGCGGTTGCTCGACGAAGGCGCCGATATCAACTGGAAACCCGTCAATGGTTTTTCGGCGTTACATGAAGCGGTATACAGCCGCAAAGTGGATATCGCCGAGTACCTCATCCAAAGGGGCGCCGACGTCAACACAAAAGGGACATACGGTGTGACGCCGTTGCATATGGTGAAGGACAAGGCAATAGCGGAACTACTGCTTTCCAAGGGTGCAGATGTTAATGCCTGGGCAAAGAGCCGTGGTACCCCGCTGCATTCAGCCGTCTCCCATGGTTCAAAGGCCATTGCGAATCTACTCATTCTGCACGACGCCACGGTCGGTGCAAGAGACGTGTATGGCAGCACGCCGTTGCACTATGCAGCGGGCAAGGACCATGAAGATCTTGCACAACTACTGATCTCTGCCGGAGCCGAGGTCAACGCCACAAATAACTATGGCTTTACGCCGGTCCACTGGGCGTCCGGAAACGGGCACTCAGGCATGGTTGTTTTATTGCTTAACAGTGGGGCCGATGCCACTGCAAGAAGTGAGGACGGCATCACGCCGCTACAAAAGGCAAACGAGAACGGTCACCAGAAGATTGTAGAATTGCTCAGACGGCGTGGCGTCAAGGAGTAGTCGCTAGCTAGACGCATCCAGCGCACGGCAATCACGGCTGTTCCAACCGACGGTCCAGGTCTGACCCACTTCCAGAGTCGGTGCCTCACCGGTGCGCGGTACCTTGATGACGAAGTCGTCGTGCTGGCACACATTGACCCGCACCCGTGTGTGGTCGCCAAGATAGATGAGCTCTTTCACCTGCGCCTCGAAGCGGTCAGGGCAAGTGCCCTCACGTGGATTTATTGTGACGCTTTCCGGTCGCAGGGACAGGGTTGTACGGCTGCCCACTCCATTGATGTTGACGACCAACGCATCAACTACACCGCCGCCGTCGATCTCCACTTTGCACTCGGAGCCGTTGACTTCCAGGACCTTGCCGAACAGACGATTGTTTTCGCCGATGAACTGGGCGACGAACGCATTCTCAGGCGCCTCGTAGAGGGCGTTGGGCTTCGCCAGTTGTTGGATCACACCTTCGTTGAACACGGCGATACGATCCGACATCGTTAACGCTTCGCTCTGATCGTGTGTCACATAGACGACGGTCACACCGATGTCTGCGTGGATGTGCTTGATCTCCAACTGCATCTGCTCACGGAGCTGCTTGTCGAGCGCACCGAGGGGCTCATCCATTAGCACCAGCTTCGGTTCGTAGACCAGCGCCCGGGCTACTGCCACACGCTGCTGCTGCCCACCCGACAGCTGGCCCGGCCGGCGTTTAGCAAACGCGCTCAGCCGCACCATTTCGAGCGCGCGCGCGATTTTCTGTTGGATTTGGTCCTTGGGAATCTTGCGTGACTCTAGTGGGAAAGCAAGATTTTCCTCGACTGTCATGTGCGGGAACAGCGCATAGTTTTGGAATACCATGCCGATGTCGCGCTTATAGGGGGGTACATTCTTGAGAGACTCACCCGCCAGCAGGATGTCGCCGTGGGTGATGGCTTCGAACCCGGCCAGCATCAGTAGACAGGTCGTCTTGCCCGAACCAGACGGACCGAGCATGGTTAAAAACTCGCCTCGTTCGATGTCGAGATTGAGATCCTTGACCACCAGGGTCTCGCCATCGAAACTCTTCTGAACGCCGACGAACCTTACAATATGGCCATTCTCTGCCGACATGACTCCACCCCTAGCTGGTGTTTACTCTCGCCGCCCCCGCAACCCAGCTGGCGCCGGCCGACAACCCAACGCCCGCAGGAGCGACATACTAAACGATCGTACCGCGTCTGAAAACCGCGCCGAATCTGGAGGG
>JBHIDJ010000278.1:0-3216 GCA_046760105.1 Acidiferrobacterales bacterium
GGTGGTCGGCGGGCAATTCCCAAAACTCGCTTGACTGAATCCCCGCTTCTGGCCCGAAAGCAATCATTCGACGGATTCAATCGAACCTAAGGTCTGGGGTTCGAGTGAGGTAGCAACCTAAAGGCCGCTAGAGCTGGCGGGCCCTTGTGGGTTACGCGGCAAGCTCAAACGCCACCACCAGGGCCACCCACATAACGTTCAAGCCCCTCCTAAGCGCCATCCCACTGTGCTATAGCTTAAATAAGTGACCTTTGCTGTCTTGGGCAGAAAATAGGTTAGCTGTGTGAGGGAGCATAAATGCTTTTATATACTGCAGACAAACTACGTACGCGTGCGCCATTACTCGCGACGTTCTTGTTCATCGCAAGCACTGGGTTATGTAATGCGAAACAAAGTACCACCATAACAGCACAAGATGTTGATAGCGTATTTAATAGCTTGGGTGCAATGGATTGGAAAACGGTCGAGCAATTGTCCGGTCAGTTAGTGCAGCGTGATTCACCCGCTCAGAGAAACCTTATCGGCCGCTTGCGCTACATCTATATTTTTTCCATTGCAAAACAGATCGAGAGTAAAGCCATTGCTTACGAGGATATTAAACGCAGGCTAGCAATCGTAGAAGGAAAATTGGTTGTTCAGCCTTGGCATCCGATCAATACTGAAACGCGAACGTGCTTTAATCAAATATGTGTCTCAGCCGATAGACCGCATACCTTGTACACGGCCCAAACAGATAATAACGGTACGCTTATTTATTCCTTCGAGTATTTCGACATAGGAAGGCCAATCGATATATCCTCGTATAACGGCCAAAATGCGAGGCTAGGGGGAATATTGGAAGGCGTCGATGTAAATCAGAATATACAGAACGCCGAAAAAGAATCTTCTGGTGTAAGTTGGTTTTTGCAACTAAATATTAAGGATAGCTTTATACACTTTGTTAGATAGAAGGCCTAACGGACGACCCGATCGCTGACGCAGAAAGAATGCCCAGGGATTGGTGTCTCAAAAACTTGGGCCTATAAGTCCTAACAAGCGCAAAGTGGGACTGGTCTCGCATCAGGTAGTCGCTGACCTCAAAGCCTCACATCAATCTCAATAACTCAATGAATTACGCGCGTGCAGCTAGTTTCTAGTCTCTGGTTTCCAGTCTCTAGCCTGGCGTACCAGGACAACAGATTGGCGCGTCAGATCTAACCTCCCTTGGGCGGATCGGTTAGATTTAGCTTAACGAATGCGGAGGAAATGCCATGTTGAGAATTTGTAAACTCAAAGGCTGCTACCACAGCCACACCGGTTCGCGTCAGCTCGGTTTTCTCGTGAGCCGCCTACGCGATCATCTACTCTGGGTGGACGTGTATCTGGGCCGACCAGCTGTCCGGGTGCACTGGCTCCCCATTGACCCTCATCTGGAACTCAAAGGGTTACAAAGCGACGCGCGTAGTTCGTGAGTCGTGACTTCTGAAGTTCCCAAAACAAAGAGCCCAGATGCTCGGACATGTCTTTAGCCTGGCTTTATCGCCCTGCTTCGCATCTGCATAGCTGCCTAAGATATCCGACCAGTTCGTCGATTTCCCTTGCCGTGAGCGTCTCTCCCCAGGCGGGCATCAACTCAGACTTGCTCACAGCGTCGCCGCCTTCCGTTATAGCAAGCCTGATGTCCTCGTCGCTTAACTTGGACATCTCCTCTGCGCTGGCATGATTCTTCGGTGAGACGGCTAGCCCGCCCATCGTGTTATTGATGCCCTCGCCAGTACCCTTGCTGCCGTGACACTGGACACAGTAGAGACGGTAATTGTCTTCAGCGGCTCCCGCAGAAACACCGAGTGGTACTGCCAGGATAGTTAGCGCTAACACAAGCAGTCGCAGCATTTTGTCCCAGATAAACATGGCAATGTTTTGATCTTCATTTCATCGAGGAAATAAACAACGTCAGCATCTCTCGTTTCGTATGTGACAACGGGATTTTCGGCATCCACGTCTTAGGATCCCAGTATTGGGGATTCTCGATCCGCGCGTATACCCAATCAGGATTCAATCGCTCCCCGGCACCGACCAGCTTGGGACCGGACACACCGCCCATCTCTTTTGCCCCCCTCTTGATGGTGTGGCAGGCGATGCATGGGTACTGCTTGGTAAACATGCGCACGGCGCGGGGTCGGCTAAACGGTTTGTTCGGATCGATGATCCCAGTCTTCATGCGAGCATCCTTGAGCGTCATCAGATAATCGGCCACCGCCTTGGCCTCGTCGGGTTGAAATTTCGCCGGACATGGTTTGACGCTGCCGTCCTTGATCTTGTCCTTCCCGCCCTCGTTTGTAATGTGGTTGACGAACATCATCCCTGACTGACGGATAACCGTGGGGTTTTGCAGCCAGTTCACCAGCCAGCGCCGGTTAAATTTGCTACCGGCATAGAATAGGTCAGGCGCTTTTCTTTTCAGTACGCCCTCGAACGTACTCGGCGCTGGCCCTGCAATGTTGTGGCATGAAGAGCATTTATTCTTGACGATCGTCTTGCCACCAAGGGCACCGGCCTGCGGCCGTCCCGCGCAGAAAAGTAGGGTTGCCGCGAAGACCAGCATCAATACATATTTGATCTGCACGTCGACGTCTCCCGTTGTCCGATCCAGCAACGTCGCTGGCGCAAAGCCACCCGGAACCAGGTGACGCGTAACTTGGCTCCGGGCGACAAGCGCCACCACGCAAGAGCCTTTGAGGCAGAAAGCTCCGGACTCTCACATGATAGTGATGGTCCCATCCATCCCTTTCGCCTCGTGGGTCTTTCCGTCCTTATCCTTGATATGGCAACCCATCTTGGCCGTACCTGTGGCCACCGGGACAAACCACCACTCGGTGGTTCCGCCGGGATAGACCTCGACCTCCCGGACAGCACCCTTGATCTCGCCAATGGTCTTAGCACCGGCTCCAAGATCGTCCATGACCTGGACTTTGCGGGTAAAGACCTTGCTGGCAAACCCAAGCGAAGTGAAGTAGTGCTTGCTGTTGCTGGGGTTGTGGATCACCAACCTGTAAAGCTTACCCGTCTCGAAGGTGAGCTTGTTCGGATAGTACTTATGGTCCTCCACGCCGTCTTTCCCCATGTCCAGGCGTACGGTGGTGGGTTTTTGTTTGGAAAGGTCGCCGCCTGCGAAGACAGCGGGTATGGATAAAAGAGCGGCTCCAACTACCGTAATCGCGATTAATGTTAGCTTGC
>JBHIDJ010000279.1:0-3202 GCA_046760105.1 Acidiferrobacterales bacterium
GCAGTGTCACCGCACCTTCATCAAAGCCTAAAGCGGCAACTTCGATTGGCGTACTAGGTGGCGTTTAAGATTGAGCACGAAGAAATCCGGCACAGCCTTACCTTGCGCACGGCGCACCGCTTCATTGGTGCAATGGATGCCTACTTTATTCAGAACACTGAGCGCCTCGTCAATCTTCTGCACGCCTTTCAAGCCATCAAGCTCGGCTAGTTTAACCGCAGCCCGGATATGCATTGCCTTTAACCGGTCTCGCGGTTGGACGCGTGGACTCGTATGACGTCCTCCCTTGGTCCTTGGTTTTTTGAAGCTCAGCTTCGATACGTCGCCTTTGGTAAGAATGTCCTCGGTAACGGCCAAGTCGTAGTCTTCTACCCAGGGCGGTAACGGAAAATGATATTTAAGACAGAAACGCTTTGCGTTAAGAAAGTAGAGCTTAGTGTCGTCCTCGTCCAATCTGAAATCGGAAGGTGGTCGCAGCAGCCGTTCATAATCTGCGGCGGCGTTTAGGCGTTCCAGTCCCCGCAGCGTCTTGCGTTTCCAGTTGCGCTCAAGCTGTTCTAATTTTTTGAGTTCCTGGCGTAGCGTGTTGTTTTCTGTCATTGCCGCCTCTGTCATGGGGCCGACCGCAAGCCGCCACGGTCGCGGCCTGTCGGATAAGGAGCCGGGTCAAATAGCTGATCCCCGCTCCCACCAGCTATTTTACACGCGCGTTCGAGATTAGCGTGATCTGATCATGTAGCGTCCTCATTTCCTCTTTGTCAAAGCACCTGGATCGGAGAGGATCGACTCAATGTCATAGAGCGCCTCAGCAATGCAGACTTGCAGTTCAGCGAAGGTTGTTCTCCGCACAAGATGCGCCTACGATTGTCAAGCTGGCGTAAACAGTCGCTAGTGCCCTTTATAAAACGCCACGTTTATGAACACCGACCACAGGAGGTAGGACAATCATGGCTACATATATCAGTCTTATTCGGTTTACCGATCAGGGTATCCGCAACATAAAGCAGACGACGGAACGTGCGCAAGCGTTCACGGAAATGGCGCAGAAAGCAGGTGTGACCGTCAAAGACATTCACTGGACGCTGGGCGCCTATGACATCGTAGCTATTACGGACAGCCCAGATGCTGCGTCGGTGCAGGCCCTGCTCTTGGCGACGGGTAGTCTGGGGAATATTCGCACCGAGACCTTAAGTGGTTTCTCGGCAGAAGAAATGAATTCAATCCTCGCGAAGTTACCGTAGCGCAAGCGACCGCGTCAACGCAAGCAAGGCAACGTTCCCAACGGAACCTAATCGTAGGTGCAGTAAGATAAGGTCATCGGCAAACACGGTCCGTTGAGATTCGGCGGACCGTGTTTTTTTATGTTCGTGCTGCGGCTCTTAATGCAGAAATCGTTATTTGAAACCTTCTGGATTGGCTCATTTCTTTTCATTACCCCCAATCATCCAGTTCTCACGGATGCGCCCTAGGACGCCGACTATAAAGACGATGACAGCAGCTCCGGCGATGTGTCGGGGAACTTCGTCTATTAGCCAGTGAAGAAAACTGTCGCTCGCGCTCTGCCGTGCTACCGTGACGGCGTCAACGCCCGGCAGACTATGCCAAAGCTTTTGGATCGCAGGGTCTAGCCACAGTGCCACGATCGCCGACAACGCTATCGCCACCACGCCCCACTGGACGATTCGCCAAGTGATACGGAACCTCTCCTCGCTCGGAGTAAGCCATCCTTGTGTACCTAATTTAGGTCTTTGAAAGCTTCTGCCTCGGAGTAGCCATTGCGCCACCCGATTGACCAAACGACCTGCTTGGTGTTTCTTGAAGGCAAGGTACCTAATATGGCTAATCAACAGCAGCGGGTGCGCCCGGAAGGCAAAATTTTGCGGCTTTGCTACGGCTTTGCCACCACGAGGATTGGTTTTTTCGGGTGTAAAAGCCTCAAGCGACGCAGCGATCGGGTCCGTGTTGTCGTACACATTGATCCATTCAAAGCCCGGCGGAAAAACCGCTTCTGTCTTGTTCAAGGGGACAATTCGCGGCCAGAGAAATGCGAACTTATCTAGCGGTGAGCCGTAGGTTAGCAACCCCTTGAGCTTCTGAAACAGCTTTGCGCGATCAATCACATCCGCATCGTCCAGCCAGTTCGGTCGGGGTGGGCGCATCTCATCCACAGGCCCAGGCGCACCATCCGGGTGCCGGACGCCGAGGCGCTTGTTCTTGCAACGCTTCCAACGAGCCTCATCTAGATAGTTCGGCAGGCAATGGGCGCTTTCCATTAACCCATTCCACGCCACTACGGTGCCCAAGCTGTGCGCCAGTATGTACCAGCGGTCATAGGGTGCCAGTGCGACATCAACCATGGCGCGGACCATGCGCCGACGGATTGCCACACGCGGCGGTTGATTCATGTCTGCGATCGGCCCTTTCGCTGGTTGGCGGCGTTGTTGATAGAGCTTCACATCGCCGACATAACTAACCAGAATGTCGGGACCCGGTATGCGTCCGGCAAGGAAGCGGCGCAAGACAAAATTGGCTAAAGACAAACTAAGAAGCGTCAGCAGGAATATCGTGGCAACGGCAAACAGTCGAATGCGTGTCAAACACGCGACTACACCGAGCCGGATGCCTGTAGGGGCATGTGGCAACCGCATGTGCTTCTTAGCTCCCGGCAGCCCGGACTCATCGAATCGCTTGACCAGCCACAGACTGAGACCCCACAACCAGAACCTGATTTGCGCTCGCAAGGTGGTCGGCTCATCCAGGTCTGCCCACCACACTTCGTGGACGTTAATCTGGACATGCCCTTTATCATCTCGAACGTCGACCCGAATCGGGGCCTCGCCCTCCGCAAGCCATGTTTCATGCTCCGCCCCATAGGTCGCATCGCGGCTGGTGCGCGCTTGGACTGATACGCGCCTTTCATCGGCAACCTCCTGTTGTAGTGCTGAGACGAGCTGACGGACTTCGCTGGAAAGATGCTCGAAGCGCCGCTGTTCGCCCACTCCATGAACCAGCAGTAGTCCGACACGCTCCGGTTCGGATTTTGCTGCCCTAGCAATCTTCTTCTTTGCCTTAACTTTTGACTTCGCTTTCTTCTTTGCACCCATGAGCTTTTTCCCTCAACGTGTGACAGTTAATCCGCGCTTAGTAGTTCGGTAGCATCATGTACGGATGACTTATTCTAATAGCCCACTCAATCGTCATC
>JBHIDJ010000280.1:0-3181 GCA_046760105.1 Acidiferrobacterales bacterium
TTGCTGCTGAGTATGACGTCGAGCGTAAGTTTCGCGAGACGCGGCTTTACCAAGTGGCCCCGATCTCCACCAACCTCATCTTGTCTTATATAGCGGAGCACGTGCTGGGCTTGCCGCGGTCCTACTGAGGATTGGGTCCCCTCATTCTAGTCCTGCTTTGCGAAGACCCTCGGCGATCTTGCCGCGGTCGGCCGAATCGCGGAACGCAGTGCCGAACGAGTCGACTTCGAAAAACGGGTGGAGCCGACGAACCTTTGCCGCTGCCCGCGCGGCGTCTTCGGAGCGTTCCGCCTGAGCGTAGGCTGCGGCCAGCACGATATGGTGAACGACGACACCGGGATTTCGTCCGAGGCTTTGTTCCATAGTCCTGATCGCGTCGTCGTATCGCCCCTTGAGATAATACGCGAGCCCAAGGTGCACAAAACTGCTCGGGTCCATATTTGGATTGAAGCGAAACGCGGTTTCCATCGCCTCAATGGCGGCATCCGGACGACCGGTGTAGAGCCTGGCCGCGCTGAGGGCGTCATGGCTATCCGCATCGTTGGGGTTGAGTTCAAGCGCGCGTTCCAATTCGCGGGTGGCAAGATCGTATTGCATCCATTTGAGATAGACTGAACCGAGCAAACGATGAGCACCAGCGTTGGACTCCTCGAGGCTTAAGGCCTTTTGCGCAAGATCGTGCGCCTGCTGCATCGCCTGGCTGGGCGAGGCGGTCCAGCCCCAACGGAGGGCGTCGAAATAGCACCAACCGAGGGCTGCGTAGGCCGAGGCATAGCGGGGATCTAGCTCGATCGCCCGCTGGAACATTTTCTGCGCCTCTGTATTCGCCGAACGCGTGGTGCGGGAGCGATACTCCCGCCCGCGCAACACGAAATCATAGGCCTCCGCGCTGTCCGTATCTTTGCGCATCGCGCGCTCGCGTTCCGCCGCGTCCACCTTGACCGCTAAAGTCGCCACGATCGTTTGCACGATCTCGTCTTGAAGAGTAAAGAGATCCTTCAAGTCGCGGTTGTAGCGCTCGGCCCACAGGTGATGCCCTGTGGGGGCGTCAATCAATTGCGCATTGACGCGCACCTTCTCGCCAGCCCTCTGGACGCTGCCCTCCAACACATACCGCACCCCCAGTTCCCGGCTCACCTGTTGGGCCTTGACGGGTTTACCCTTGTAGGTAAACACTGTGTTGCTGGCGATGACAAACAATTCACGGAATTTCGACAGGTCGGTAATGATGTCTTCGGTGATTCCATCGCTGAAATAGTCTTGACCTGAGTCGCCACTCAGGCTTCTGAACGGCAACACGGCGATGGAAGGTTTGTCCGGCAAGGGGAACGCCATCTTTTCTTGGGAGGCAACCTGCGCTGGGGGCGTCCAAGGGCGTATCCAGATCGTGATGGCCGAGGCTCCTACCAGCAAGGCCACCACAGTAGCCAGTGTCATCCACTGCCACGGTCTCGCCCTTTTCTCGCCGACCACTGTGCCGGCGGCCTCGGGTTCCAGAATGACACGGTAGGCACGCACCGGCTCGGCGATGTTCTTGACCTTTTGTTCCCCAAGGTACCCGTAGCCGAGCTCCATCTTGTGTTTAACCTGGTCGAATACGGGGCGGGAGATGCAGATGCCGCCGGGCTCCGCCAAACTCTCGAGCCGCGCCGCCACGTTCACGCCGTCGCCATAGATTTCGTGCCGGTCGACGATGACGTCGCCCAGATTGAGGCCGATGCGAAACTTCAGCCTGCGCTCTTCGGGTAGGCCCTCGTTTCGAACTTTGAGATCGCGCTGGATGTCCACCGCACAGGTCAGGGCGTTTACCACACTAGCAAACTCCGCCAACACGGCGTCCCCGGCGTAGTGCAAGACCTTCCCGCTATGGCGCTCGATTGTGGCAGTGATGGCGTCGAGAGAGGTGCTGAGGATGCGGTGTGTTCCCTCTTCGTCCTGCCCCGTCAGGCGGCTATAGCCGGCTACGTCAGCATAGAGAATCGCGGCAAGTTTTCGCTCTACCTTGTCCTGTTCCATAGCAGCGCCGCTGTTAGAAGCCGCGAGGTGCTCGCTGTCTGTTTTGGCCTGGTGACGCAGGAGCTGGCACTCAGACTTGCCTCACTATAGTGAACCTGCGACGATTTAGTTTACTCTTCTTTTTGCCTAGGTCGCCAACAGCTCACGCGCCTGGGTGGCCCACGATTGGAGTCGCTGAAAACACCACCAGCCAGTAGCTCTGGCAAGCGCGGAAAATACGGCGCGCACCCGTTGCCTAGGCTGTTTGGCTCTAGAACGGGGCATGCGTCGCTTTAGCTACGGTCCTTGGGCAGGCGCTTCAAGCCTTTGGCATTCCCACTCACGACGGCGGGGAACAGACCTGCGTGTTTTTGACAGCCAAATAGGGGTACCATATAAAGGTCGGTTGTCTTCAGCGGCGTTTAGAGAAGGCGCGCATAAGACGAAAGCTGTAGAGCACGCTGGTTTGCGTCACCGATCCATGCGATCTACATCAGGAGGTTTGGCATGGTAAATCTCACTTCAAAGGCAGTTATGCGGACCCTTTTGGGTTTCTTCCTGCCCGCGGTATTGGTTACGTCGGCAGTCGCCGGGGATCCTCTAAATTGGAGACGAGTAGGGGAGCTGGACTATGCCGGGGATCCTCAAAAGATGATCAATACTGGGCCGGACAACGTGGTGATCAAGGGCTACGACACCGTCGCTTATTTTACCGAAGGCCGTGCAATGAAAGGCAACAGCGAGTTTGCGTATTCGTGGCGGGACGCCGAGTGGCATTTTGCGAACGCTCGGCACCGAGATCTGTTCGTTACCGATCCGCAGCGCTACGCCCCGCAATTTGGGGGATTTTGTGCGAACGGCATGAGCAAAGGCAAAGTTGTGGCCGCCGATCCAGAGGCCTGGACGATTATCGACGGGAAGCTCTATATAAAATTTAACAAGGGCGCTCGTGATCGGTGGCGTCAGGACAAGACGGCGAAGATCAAGAAGGCGAACGAGAACTGGGCTAAGCATCAGAAGCAGAATTGACTATCTGAGACCATTTGGTCACACGTTCATATAGCCGCCGATGCCCGGTTCTTCCCTAGTCAGCGGGTTGAACGTCACGCTGACTTCCGTTTGTGTCTGCGGAGACCAAAGTTCGACGCAAGCGGGTCAAGCGCAAGCGAGTAACGCCGTACCCAAT
>JBHIDJ010000281.1:0-3172 GCA_046760105.1 Acidiferrobacterales bacterium
GTCTACCTTGCCATCATCGGGGGCACGGCAGCGCTGGAAACCACGTGGATCGAAGCGATTGAGGATGTAGACCTGGACGACCTCAATCCGGAAAGCCTGTGGAAATTCCGGGTGCGCAACTTTGGTCCATTACGTGTCGCGATGGACGCGCAGGGTGACAGTATTTACGACAGCGTGCGCGCGACGGCTGCCGAGCGCCGTGGCCGCGCCCTTTCTTCGCTCGGCGTGAAGTCTTGAACCGACTTCGAACCGATATCCTGATCCTCGGCAGTGGCGGTGCTGGTCTGTTAGCGGCACTGCACGCGCAACGGCGAGCACCGCAGCTTTCCATCACCATTGCCGTGAAGGGTTTGCTCGGCAAGTGCGGTTGCACCCGCATGGTGCAAGGCGGCTACAACGTCGCGCTTGCACCTAGCGATTCGGTTGAGCGCCACTTCATGGACACCATTGAAGGCGGCAGGTGGCTGAACAACCAGGAACTCGCTTGGACGTTGGTTACGGGCGCGCAGTCGTGCATCCGTGAGCTGGAGAATAAGTACGGTTGTTTCTTCGATCGTAACCCCGACGGCACAATCCATCAGAAGGCCTTCGCTGGGCAAAGCTTCGACCGTACTATACATAAGGGGGATCTCACGGGGATCGAGATCGTCAGTCGCCTCGCCGAACAGGTGTGGGCGCGCAATATAAACCGACTCGAAGACCACCGCGCGATTGCGATCATCAAGACGCCCGAGGGCGAGCACGTCGCGGGCATCCTGCTGATCGACATGCGCACGGGCGAGTTCATCTTTGTGCAGGCAAAGGCTGTATTACTGGCGACCGGTGGCGGTCCTACCATGTATAGATACCATACGCCGTCGGGCGATAAGAGCTGCGACGGGATGGCGATGGCGCTGCGGGCAGGACTGACGCTGCGTGACATGGAAATGGTGCAGTTCCATCCGACGGGTCTGCTTGCTGGCCCGGACACACGCATGACCGGCACCGTGTTGGAGGAAGGCCTGCGCGGGGCCGGCGGGTATCTGCTCACAGGCAAGGGCAGGCGGTTCATGCGCAGATACGATGCACGCGCCGAACGCGCGACCCGCGACATCGTAAGCCGCGCCATGGTTGAACAGATCCGCCGTGGCAACACGTCACCGTTGGGCGGCCTGTATCTTCAGATGAGCCATTTGGGTCCGGAAAACGTGGCTAAGCAGTTCAAGGGTATGGTGCAACGTTGTGCGGATTGCGGTTTCGACCTGGCGGCGGGCCGTGTCGAGGTCATTCCCACCGCGCACTATATGATGGGTGGCGTGGTGTTCGACAGCCATTGCACTACGGTGTTTCGCGGCCTGTTTGCAGCAGGTGAAGACACCGGCGGGGTGCATGGCGCGAACCGGCTTGGTGGCAATGGCGTGGCTAATGCCACCGTTTTCGGCGCCATCGCCGGTGACACGATGGCGGAATGGGCATCGACAGTTGATGCTTTCGTTGATCCGGATCAGGAAGCAATCGGCGAAGCAATGAGGCAGTGCCGCCGACCGCTTAACCGGCCAGTCGGTGATCTAGAGGCAATTCGTGAACGCCTCTACGATGTCATGTGGGACGATGTGGGTGTTATCCGCCACGCGGAGGGGTTGAACCGTGCGCAAGCGGTACTGCTCGAACTGGATCAGGAACTGGATACCGTTGGCGTTGTCGGCAGAACGCTGGCTTTTAACCTCGCATGGCACGACTGGTTGAACCTGAAGAACCTGATTCTGGTGAGTCGCGCGACGACTGCGGCGGCTATAACTCGTGAAGAGTCTCGCGGTGCCCACTATCGGTCAGACTTTCCTAGGACGAGCGACCTAGCAGGCTCCGCGTTTACCCGCACTTGGTTCGCGAACGGCGACATCTGTGTGGATACGGAACTTGTCCGCTTCACTCGCGTGAAACCAGGGAAGACGCTTCTTAGCGAAGCCATTTAGGGCAGGGGCGTTATGTCGGACATCGTTATCTCCGAGTTCATGGACAAGCGAGCGGTGGCGGAGCTCGCCGATCGTTACGATGTCCTTTATGAACCTGAACCGGTCGAGCGACCCGAGGAATTGTTGGCAGCGGTGCGAGCGGCGCGAGCCCTGATCGTGCGCAACCGCACCCAGGTCCGGGGTGAGCTACTAGACGCGGGCGCATCCCTTCGCGTTATCGGTCGCCTCGGCGTCGGGCTCGACAACATCGACATGCGGGCATGCGACGCGCGTGGCATCAAAGTGGTTTGCGCAACTAACGCCAATGTAATGTCGGTGGCCGAGTATGTGATCGTGGGCATCTTCTTGCTATTGCGCAGGGCGTACTTGTCCACGAGTAAGGTGCTAGCCGGTGAATGGCCACGAACGAAGTTGATAGGACATGAAATTAGCGGCAAAACGCTTGGGTTGGTCGGTTTCGGCACGATTGCGCGTGCAGTTGCCGAACGGGCAACTGCCCTCGGGATGCATGTGATCGCGCACGACCCGTTTGTGGAGGCAAGCGATTCGATCTGGCACAAACTATCTGTCTCGCCTCGGGATCTTAAAGACGTTCTCACTGAGTCCGATGCGGTTAGTCTTCATGTGCCTTTGAGCGCGGACACGCAGCACCTTATTAATGCCGACGGGCTCAAGAGCATGAAACGCGGGGCGGTGTTGATCAATGCATCCCGCGGCGGCGTGGTGGACGAGCACGCGCTCGTTGAGGCGCTGTGCTCAGGTGGTCTCAAGGGGGCCATGCTCGATGTGTTCGAGGATGAGCCACTACCTCCCGATTCTCATCTGGTAGACGTGCCTAATCTTATACTCACGCCGCACATCGCCGGTGTTACCGAAGAATCAAATGAACGAGTGAGTGCGATGGTCGCCGCGAATGTCCGTCGCATTCTTGAAAAAGCGCAATGACCAAGATTGTTAGTCTTGAAGAGCTGCTGGAGCTTGCGACAGATGCGCTCGTCGCAGCCAACACATCCGCTGAGAACGCTCGCATCGTCGCCGACGCGCTCGTAGCCGCCGACGCCGACGGGCTTTCGTCGCACGGTGTCTCCAGAGTGCCGTTCTATGCCGATCAGGCCCTCAGCGGTAAGGTCGCCGGTCAAGCAGAACCTGTGCTAGAGATGACGGCGCAAGCATCGATTCGTGTTGATGCCAGAGATGGGTTCGCGTTTCCGGCAATAAGA
>JBHIDJ010000282.1:0-3156 GCA_046760105.1 Acidiferrobacterales bacterium
CCTGCTCTCGACCACAAGAAAAGTGTCCCACCTTTTGAGGTCCCAATCTCAACGACGACCCTCGGCATCTTCGCCGACACGAGGTCGTAAAGGCTCTTTAGCTCAACCGGATCTTGGTTCGCTCGAATTGTCCCTTTTCTTCGCTTTCGCTTGCAGAGATGCTTCACTAGTTCACCAATGTCCACAATACTGTCGAGTGAGCGTTTATCCCCAATGAGCCTAGGAAGAAAAAAAAGATCGTGTTTCGATTTCAGCACCCAACGGATTCGCCAAATTAATGATGTTTTCATAATAGAGTGACACATGATGGGGTCAAAACAGACCTGTGTACTTGAGAAAGCCTCGTCCCACTCGTGGGCAGCGATGCAGCCGTCGTAAGGCGGAGCGGACGCGCGGAGGAATGTGCTTGAGATCTTCCAAGGGGGTGTTGGCCAAAGTGGTGTCGTCCACGTAGTCCCAAAGGGGTTCGAGTGGGTTGAGTTCCGGAGCGTAGGCTGGCAACCACTCGATCTGAAGCCATGCCCGATGGCCTTTGACCACTTGAGTAACCCTCCGGCTGCGGTGCACTGGGAGTCGATCCCACAGAAGCAGGACCTTCTTTCGTCTGTGGCGCCGCAGGGCATTGAGGAACCGCACGATCTGGGGAGCGCGGATACTGCCTCGATGGAAAGCCAGAACCCATCGCAGGCGACTGGCAGTCGGTGTCGTCAGCACTAGGCCGATGGCCGACAGCGCCTGCCAGTTGAACGGCTCGACCACCACCGGCGTGCGCCCCCTGGGGGCCCAGGTCGCCCGCACGGGCGGTCGTTGGGAGAAGCCCGACTCGTCGAGAAAACCGAGCCAGGCCTTCAGCCGCTGGGCTTTTTTTTAATCCTGGGCCAGTGGCGCTTCTTCCAGCGGGTGATCGCCCGTTCATTGCGCTCCTTGGCTCGGCGCGCTGGACGCTGGCGGCTCCACCCCAGTTGCCCCAGAATTCTCCAGGTCTGGGGCAGGGAATACTGGACATGACACGTTTTCCAAATAACATGCGCTACCCGTTCCAGCGTCCACAGGTGGGTTCGAAACCCCCAGGCCTCTGCACCCCGAAGCAGAGCGGCCTCCACTCGCTGAAGGGCCGCAGGCTCCAGGCGGGGTTTGCGCCCAGCCCGCCCAGCTCCTTTGAGCCCCGTTCGCCCCTTCTGTCGCCAGGCTTGATACCAGCGGCTGGCTGTTTGGCGACTGACGTCCAACCGGCGGGCCACTTCCGCTTGCCTATGGCCCTGGGAAAACAATCGAGCAGCAGCCGTCCGGCGAGC
Source organism: Acidiferrobacterales bacterium (assembly GCA_046760105.1). Lineage (GTDB taxonomy): Bacteria > Pseudomonadota > Gammaproteobacteria > Acidiferrobacterales > SPGG2 > JBHIDJ01. Next base: position 1,296 of record JBHIDJ010000282.1, read on the forward strand.
TTCCAGGGCCGCGAAGTCTCGCCGTGGCCGTTGTATGTTTCGCATGCAGACATTGTATCAAATCTTAAAGGCAGTGTCACTGTATTATGAAAACCTCATTAAGTTTGAGCGACCGGGGACATCGGTAACAAAATAGTCGGGGGACATGGGTTACAGATGTCGTTTTAGTTTACCAAGTGCGTCCTCGATTCGCATGTGTTTTTCGAGCAGGCGTCCGAGTTTGAGTGGCCCAAAATAGACATTCCAGACGCCATCATCGATTTCTTCGAGGCCGACATACTCGCCAACACAGGTAATTGAGACGTTGACCCATTGGGAGTTCCAGCGAATCCCACCGTTGGCGCTGACGTAGCGCACCTCGAAGCGATCGGGATATTCGAGGGGCGGCAGCTTGTTTGGCATCTCGCGGGTGGAGGCCTGGTAGATCGACCCCGGCGTCTGTTGGTCCAAGGCCTCATGCGGGCGCTCGTGATTGAACTCCTCGCGGAAGCGATTGAACTTGCGTTGTTGGGCCGCGAGGCTGCCGGCCGCCGGCTTGGTGGCTTCGGCCTTCAGGGTCTTGTGCAGGCGCTCATGCCGGCCGTTCTGCTGCGGCTTGCCCGGTTCAATGAGCTCCGGCAGCACCCCGAGCCGCACCCACCAGGCGGAGAGCGCCGAGAGTCGGGCCAGGGTGTTCGTGGCAAACGGCACACCGTTGTCGGTGCGGATGCGCTTCGGGAGCCCGTATTGCCTGAACAGCCGCGTGAACACCGGCTTCGTCCCCTGCACCGCCGTGGAAGGCAGCGCCTGGCAACCGAGCAGATAACGGCTGAAGCCGTCGGTGACGGTAAGCGGATAACAATAGACCCCGTCCCGGGTCTTGAACTGCCCTTTGAAGTCCGCGCTCCAGACATCGTTCGGGGCGAGAATCTGGCTCGTGGGCTTGCCCGGGTGCCCGATGCGCCGACGAGCACGCTTTTTCGGCACCATCCCGTGGCGGCTTAAGATATCGCAGACCGTGGAGCGGCCGGGGACATCCCAGCGCGGGTGGCGTTTCGTGAGGATCGTCAGAAGCTTCTTCGCACCCCAACTGGGGTGCCGGCGTCGGGCGTCGAGGATCGCCTGGACGATCTCCAGCGATGTCGCATTTGGGGAACACGACGGCCGGCGGGATCGTTCCTCCAATCCCGCCGGCCCCTGCCGCAGATACCGGTCGATCCATTTATACCCGGTCTTGCGCGAGACTCCGTACAGGTCACACAGCTCGGTGATGGTGAGGGATTCCCGCAGGTAGTCGGCGATAAACTGGGTACGCTGGTCCATGGGTGACGTTTGACTCCAGGGCATGGGGCACCTCCTTCGGTGCCCACGATTGTGATACAACTGTTACCCATGTCCCCGGACTAAAGTGTTACCCATGTGTCTGGACCGTACCGCTTTGTGGCCTAACTGAACACTCCAGCCGATCGCATATCGCGACGGCTGAGTGCCGGCGCTAGGCAGCCTATAGGTCTCATCCCTCTTTGGCAGGTTTCCCCGGTTTTTCCTTGCCAATTCCTCCATCGACTGCGTACCCTGGCAATCGTGGCAAGAGAAGAGCTACACGAAGAGCATCCGCTGCTCCAGCTGCGGGGGCGGCGCGTCGGCCACTACAGCCTCGATGTGGCGGCGTGGCCCGGCCGGTTCGTCGGGCAGGCGGGATTTGTTCTCTATCTGAAGGATGCTGGAGGACAGGTATCGAAGCGTCCGGCGGTCGAGGGGCTCTACGGTCGGACCAAGATCCCCGCGAGCCAGGGAGAGGTCGACCGGGGAATCTTGGATCTGCTTCTCGCATCTCACGCCGAGTTCGGCTCGAAGCGGCTCCCGCTTCAGGGAAGCGAGC
>JBHIDJ010000283.1:0-3139 GCA_046760105.1 Acidiferrobacterales bacterium
ATATTGTCCACCCCAAAGCAGCAATCCGGGGGCAGTTCAGCTCTATCCGGCTGCCGCTTGGGCCCCGAAGGATCGGTAACGGGTGGCTGTTTCAGGATTTCTTGCGTTCTCGGTGCCCAATGCTCAAAAAGGGAATTCCTATCATTTTTATTGCGAATTTGGTTAAAAGAGATAAAACGGCATTAGGAGATATACCGCCTGAATTGCTGCGGTAGACTCAATAGCTAGGGCACAATAAGGATCACATTATGGCGGATACTGAAGTAATTAGGCGTGCTTACAACCGAGCTTTTTTAAAGCTAGTTTTTTATGTACACCTAATCGTCTATATCGTGGTTAATCTGCTGTTGGTCTATATCAATTACACCACGAGTCCTCAGTACCTGTGGTTCAAATGGGTGTTGCTTTGTTGGGGATTTGGGTTGTTTTCTCACGGGTATGCAGTATACGCGGGACACAGAATCATGCTGTATCTGGTTAAACGAGAACTAGAGGCGGACCGCCATGGCCGTTAGCGAACAACCATCCGGGATGACATAGCAAGAATTAAGGGGGGGCAATGAGTCAAACAGAAGAAGGTGTTAACAAGACGTGGTCGAGGGGGGAGGTTGAGCAAACATTACAAGAGATCCTTATGGATGCTTTAGGTGTGGAAGAGGAAAATATTCGATCAGAGGTCTCCTTGGTTCATGATCTCGGTGCGGAATCTATTGATTTACTTGATATTGGTTTTAGAGTTCATCAGACCTTTGGCGTGGAGCTTCCTACCAAGGCAATCCAGGACAGTGCCCTGAGTTGGAGAAATATGGGGGAACTAACGCAGATTCTTGAGGAAAGGTATGGGGTTCGTGTTACACCGGAAGAGATAGAGCAATTTCACATGATGGGAATTCCCGGAGTACTCAATTGGGTCGCTGAGCAAAAGGGAATCGCGATACAGAATGGAGAAGCGGAAAAAGTGGCTGAGGAGTTGGCGGATCGACTTGCTCGTGAGGTGGAGTCGGTTGGTTTTAAGGCTTCAATGATTGATAAGGGCGGTATTGTTAAACTGTTGCTCGAGAATCTTAACTCACCGAAAATTAGGGAAGGGATGATACGACTCTTTAGTGTAGGGGCCATGGTTGATTTCATTACTGAACGGGTAGGAGAGAGATAATTGGTGCAATTCTGCATCAAATGAACTACAGAGCCGTCCGGGATAGGCTGCAAAAGGAGGAGCCTATAACGGAGAGCGAGGTTAGCTGGAAACCGGAGTGTATCGAGGTCGCTCCCCCGCCAGTTTCTAAAGAATTAAAAAAGCGCTGGTCCTACTTCATTAGAAAAGTCTATGAGACAGATCCCCTTACCCGCCCCAAGTGCTCGGGGGAAATGCGGATCATTAGTTTTATTGACTAGGCCGAGGTCATTATTCACGCCAAACGCAATTCAATAGCTCTTTAATTGAGTCCTAGCGGTCCAATATCGAGCAAACCCAAGCCCAGAGCAGCTCCGAGCCCAAAAAGAATTGACAAAAATTCTCCTCTGATCTACCAGAGAAATGAAGCGGGCAGGCAAACGGCTAAAAAACTTAAATGCCCCGTCCAGCGCCGAATTTAGAATGGCCAAGTACGTTGCAGCAATCGATCAGGGGACGACCAGCACACGTTTCATGATCTTTGACCATGCCAGCAATGTCGTTGGCACGGCTCAGCTAGAGCATAAACAAATCTTTCCCAAACCCGGCTGGGTCGAACACGACGCTATCGAGATCTGGAGGCGGACCCAAGAGGTCATCGTGGCCGCCTTGACGAAAGCTGCAATCGAGCCAGACGAGATCGCCGCTGTCGGCGTGACCAATCAGCGTGAAACCGTCGTCGTGTGGGAACGCGCGACGGGAAAGCCCATTTGCAATGCTGTGGTGTGGCAGGACACGCGCACCGCCGACATTTGCCGTGACCTGGCGAGGGGGGGAGGGCAAGATCAGTTCCGTCGCCAGACAGGTTTGCCCGTAGCCACCTATTTTTCCGGTCCCAAGATCAAGTGGATCCTCGATCATGTCCGCGGTGCCCGCACGCGCGCCAAGCAGGGAAAGCTTCTGTTTGGCAACATCGACACATGGTTGATCTGGAATTTGACCGGCGGGCCGGCAGGTGGCGTGCACGTTACGGATGTCACGAACGCCAGCCGTACCATGCTGATGAATCTGGAAACACTCGATTGGGGGGTGGAGTTGCTTGAGGTCCTGGGCATACCGCGCGCCATGCTCCCGGAGATCAAATCCTCAAGCGAACTCTATGGCCACGCGCAAGGCCCACTTGCCGGCGTTCCCATAGCCGGAGATCTGGGCGATCAGCAAGCGGCCCTTTTCGGACAAACCTGCTTCGCGGCGGGGGAGACCAAGAACACCTACGGCACGGGTTGTTTCTTACTGCTGAACACAGGCGCGAAAATGGTGTATTCCAAGTATGGCCTGATCACAACGGTTGCGTATCAGATCGGAAAGGAAAAGGCGGTCTACGCGCTCGAAGGGTCCATCGCGATTGCTGGCGCCTTGGTGCAGTGGCTAAGGGACAATTTGGGCATCATCGAGCGGGCCGCCGACGTGGAAGGCCTGGCTCACTCAGTGCAGGACAACGGAGGCATCTATTTTGTGCCGGCGTTTTCCGGTCTTTACGCGCCGTACTGGAAGGACAACGCGCGCGGCGCTATTGTCGGTATGACCCACCATGTCGACAAAGGCCACCTGGCCCGTGCTACGTTGGAGGCGACCGCCTACCAGACCCGCGAGATCGTCGAGGCGATGCAAAAGGACACTGGCACCGAAATCAAGATGCTCAAAGTCGACGGCGGCATGGTGGTCAATGAACTGCTGATGCAGTTCCAAGCCGACATATTAGGGATTCCCATGATCCGGCCGACCGTGCCCGAAACCACATCACTGGGTGCGGCCTATGCGGCGGGTTTGGCCACGGGATTCTGGCCACACACGGAAGGCCTGCGCGAGCACTGGAGTCAAGGCAAGGCGTGGGAGCCGAGCATGCCTGACGACCGGCGCGAGACCCTGTACAATCAGTGGCGCAAAGCGGTGACGCGAACCTTCGATTGGGTCGCTGACCTCAAAGAGGTCAAGGCTTGAATTCAATCAATTTAGCCTTTAGTT
>JBHIDJ010000284.1:0-3128 GCA_046760105.1 Acidiferrobacterales bacterium
GAATTCGCGCATTTCCTGCAGGTCTTGAAAGTAGGCCGTGCGGCCGCCCTGGACATGCCGGATATGCCCGCGCCATATCGGCTCAGTCTGCCCGTACTCGAGCCAGATCCGGGCAACGAACGATTCCAAGTGGCGTCGCTTCCTCCGTTCCAATTTTTGAAAACCTACCACCTGCTGGTGACAATCCAGTGACACCCGGAAGAGGCGCTCGGCGAATATCGACGGGCGTGTCGAGCGAAGCCCGCAATCATCCGTTCATGGGCGAGAAAAGTTTCTACGGAGGGAACGGAAAGCTGAGATGAAAGGCTGCTTGCGGGCGAGGTTGCGACCAAGGGCACTTCTTGCTACCGGTCCCGTCTTGCGCGGTACGACTCCAGGGATGGAGGAGTTAGAGTCGCGCCGGGAGCAGCGACCGAGAGCAAGGGGGCACGACGGATGCCGTCGCTCGGGACCGGTGGTCTCCCTCCGTGGCGATACGATGTTGTCACCCGCCTTCCCGCTCCTGTTGGCAGAGGCAGGTAATTCGGTCGATCGCGAGTTTGTGGCTTAGGCCTGCGGCGGTCTCCCAACGCCTAGGGTTGGGGGTTGGACGCGCCTATTCGAGGCGGTGCACCGCTATCCTGCCCCCTGGCTCTTACCTGTCCCTCAAGGATTTGCTGGTACATGCGCTGCGTCTCGGGCATGGGCTCTACGCCAAACTCCCGGGCCAGAATGCGCTGACAGTCGCGGAACTGAGCCACCGCCCGGTCGGGGCGGCCGAGACGGACAAAGTACTCCATCAGCGCGCAATGGAATCCTTCCCGACACGGGTCGTGGACCAGGGCCTTGCGACAGACCTGCACGGCTTCCCCGTAGTCGCCAGACTCCCCATGGCATTCTGCCATTCGGGCCAGCGTCTCCAGGTAGATCTCGCGCAGCCGCTCGCGCTCTTCGGCGCACCAGTCTGCAAAAATGTCTTCCTCCAGGTAATCGCCCCGGTAGAGATGCTCGGCCTCGTCGTAGCAGCGTAGCGCTTCGTCCCATCGCTGTTGAAGCTGCAGCGCACAGCCCTCAGCGACGAGCCTTTCAAAGGTTTCCGCGTCCACCCGAACCGCGTCGCGCCTGAGCAGGTAGGCATCGCCGACCGTTTTCACAACGTCCCCGCCCATGCCGGTAGCGCGCAACTGGCGCCGCAAGTAGTACATCGTCACTTTGAGCCGGCCCCACCCGCGGCTTTCGTCGACGTTGGGCCACAGGCAGTCGAGTATACGCTCCCGGTGGACGGGGCGGCCGACCTGGGTGACGAGGTATTTCAACAGCGTCACGGCCTGCTTGCGTTTCCATTTCTCGAGAGCGACGCTGCGCCCACCCACCACCAGGCCGAAACAGCCGAGCGCGAAGACTTGCAGCGTTCCGCGCGGCAGCGCCTGGACATGCCCTTTCTTTTTTTCCTGTAGGAAAACCACAGCAACGACTGAACCGGTGCCCGACCGTCGGGCTCGTCTCGACGTGACGAGCGAAGAGATGCCGACCGTAACCCAATCGCCATCCTTGCGGCGTATGCGGCAGGAAGGCACGCCGCAAGGCAGGCAGCTCCGGAAACACCGGAAGACCTCACAATTGGGGACACAGAGGGGCTCGCCGCCGGGCAAGACGGCCTGAAGAACCTCTGCACAGCGCCGGCCGATCACCTCGCGCGGTGCGTAGCCCAATAGCTGCTCCGCCCTGTGGTTCCAAGCGACGACTTGACGGCGGTCGTCGACGGCGAAGGCCGCGTCAGAAGCGAAGTTAACCAGATCGCGTACCCTCACCATCCGGCCCTTCTAATCCGCCGCGCCACGGCAACATGCTGTCCAGTACACCTAAGAAAATAAGGATGACGCCAAAGAGCTTGGTCTTTACTCCTTTCTTGGTCTGATGGTTATCCACTTGCCCTTCTCCTTGTCCCCTTCAGCCAGACGCTGGCCTTGGGCACCCTCTTTAGAAATGCACAATGCACGCCAACCGGGAATGAGGCAAAACCCTTTGTCACTCGCACAATAATTACTATGATACCCGCTTAGACCCCCGCCAAGGTGAACAGATCGTTCCATCAGAAGCAGCAGAAAGGTTCATCTTGTTCACCCAACGCTCGGCAAGTCTCACACGCGAGATCCAGCGCGCGTTTACCGTATCCGTCACTAGTCGCGCCGTTGGCACCTCATTCACGGTCCCGTGGCTCGCTGAGAGGCGCTACCAGGTGAACAAAAAGTGCCTCACGCCGGTTTGCAATAGAACAATCCATTCCATAATTCGCCGCCTCATCCCCGATCACAACGGCTGGGAATTGCATATTTATCTGAGTCTCAAGTAGTTATCGTTCTCGCCGCATATTGGCCCGCAAAATGCAAAAGTTCTTCAGCTATGTCTCTGATCTGGATCAAAGAACTTGTAGTTACAAACGTGCATGGTGTCGCAGGCCTGTGAACAGGCGACGCGTAGGCGATCCCGGGGATCCGAAAACACAAAGAACATCCAGAAAGTCAAAGGACAAGAAAATCCCATGAAACTAGGCAAGCCTTGGCAAATCCCGGCGGTCGGGACAGCCTTGATGTTGATCTTTCCAATCGCAGGACAAGCTGCCGTTTACAAGGAAGGGCCCGTCGCCAATGGGGGCAGCATCCAGGGCAAGGTGGCATTTGAGGGGGCGCTGCCCGAGGACGCCATCGAGAAGATCGGCATTAACAAGAATCCCGATGTCTGCGACAAGGATGGTACGGGATTCCGCGAAGTCGTCTGGGTGGATGTCAAAGACGGCGCTCTGCGGGGCTCCTTTGTCTTTATCGACAAGATTGAAGCAGGCAAGAAATGGCCGCCGCCCAAAGCCGGCAAATACATCATCAACCAAAAGGGCTGCCGCTTCCGCCCCTGGGCGCAAGTAATAAAACCCGGCCCGATCACCATCCGGCACAGTGATCCGGATTCGGTCCTGCATAACATCAACACCCGGGAGATGATCGGTGTGGAAAAGGGACGGGTCGTAAAAAGGACGATTTTCAACTTCGGCCAACCCGATCCCGGTGACATCGTAAAACAACTTAAGACCCGGCGTTCGCATTTTATCTCCCTCAATTGCGAGGCCCATAACTTCATGTTCGGTTTCATGATGG
>JBHIDJ010000285.1:0-3071 GCA_046760105.1 Acidiferrobacterales bacterium
TCAAGGAAGCGGTCACGTTCGGCAATGGCCGTGACTACACGACCGCTTTCCTTAACATCGACCTGGAGGCCGTCGGCAACTGGGCCGAGCGGCGCAATATCCCGTATGGCAGTTATCAGGAGCTTGCCGCACGCAAAGAGGTGTATGAGCTGCTGCAAGACTGTGTCGAGCAAGTGAACCGCGATCTTGCCAAGGATTCCCACCTCGCGTCTTCGCAGATCAACCGCTTTTTGATTCTGCACAAGGAGCTGGATGCCGACGACGGCGAGCTCACTCGCACCCGAAAAGTGCGCCGGGGTTTCGTGGCGGAGAAGTACGACGAGCTGGTCGATGCGCTCTACTCGGATAAGGCGCATTGCGACATCGAGACCGAGGTGACTTTCGAGGATGGCCGCAAGGGCTCCATCCGCGCCGACCTCGAGATTCGTGACGTGTCGCACGGCCAACCTGCGGCCGCCGCCAACTGACGGGAGTTCGCATTGGCAAACGGCAGACAATTCGGCGATACCCTGCTTAACGTCGAAGACGTTAGCGTTGCCTTTGGCGGCGTAACGGCGTTGGAGAATGTCAGCTTTGATGTGCGCGAGCACGAGATCCGCGCCATTATCGGTCCCAACGGCGCCGGTAAGAGCTCGATGCTCAACGTGATCAACGGCTTCTACCACCCACAGCACGGCACCATCACTTACAAGGGCAAGACCCGCAAGCAGATGCGAACGCACGAAGCGGCGGCACAGGGCATCGCCCGCACCTTTCAGAACATCGCGCTGTTTAAGGGTATGACAACCCTCGACAACATCATGACCGGGCGTAACCTTAAGATGCATAAGAATTTTTTGCTGCAAGCGCTCTACGTCGGGCCAGCGCGTAGGGAAGAGATGGAGCACCGGCAGGCTGTCGAACGCGTCATCGATTTCCTCGAGATTCAGGCCATCCGCAAGACGCCCGTCGGCCGTTTGCCCTACGGCCTGCAAAAGCGGGTAGAGCTCGGCCGCGCGCTCGCGGCTGAGCCGGAGCTCTTGCTGCTCGATGAGCCGATGGCGGGCATGAACACAGAAGAAAAAGAAGACATGTGCCGTTTCGTCCTCGATGTAAACGAACAGTTTGGCACCACCATCGTTCTCATCGAGCACGACATGGGGGTTGTCATGGATATATCGGACCGTGTCGTGGTATTGGACTACGGGCGTAAGATCGCTGACGGCGTGCCCGACGAGGTGCGCCTCAACCCCGAAGTAATCGACGCCTACCTCGGTGTGGCGCATTAGCGCTCGCGAAATGTGACAGTCTTGAGTTACTAGACCATGGAAACTCTCTACGCATTCTTTGTTGCGCCGTTCGTGGAGATATGGTCATTCCCGGTGTTCTTCTCCGAGGTAGTAATCATCGGTTTGCTGACGGGCGTCATGTACTCGCTCGTGGCGCTCGGGTTTGTGTTGATCTTCAAGGCGTCAGGAGTCTTCAATTTTGCCCAGGGTGTGCTGGTGCTGTTTGCGGCATTAACGCTTGTGGGTCTGATGGAGCACGGCGTGCCGGTGTGGTTGGCGCTGATGCTAACGATGGCGGTGATGGTGTTGCTCGCCTTTGCCATCGAGCGATTCATGCTGCGACCGCTTGTCAATCAGGAACCCATCATTCTGTTTATGGCGACCATCGGGCTCACGTTCTTTCTCGAGGGCTTTGGCGAGCTTCTTTGGGGCAGCAACGTTAAGAAACTCGACGTCGGTATCCCGAACGAATCATTCGAAGTCGGCGGCATACTGTTAAACGAGTTTGATCTCTTTGCCGCCATCACCGGTGCCATCTTGGTCGCGGTATTGGCGGTGTTTTTTCACAAGACACCGATCGGTCGCGCACTGCGCGCGGTGGCCGACGACCATCAGGCAGCGCTTTCAGTCGGTATTCCTTTGAAGACGATCTGGGTGGTCGTGTGGTCGGTGGCCGGGATCGTGGCGATGGTGGCGGGCATCATGTGGGGCGCGAAGAGCGGGGTGCAGTTTTCACTGTCGCTGATCGCGCTCAAGGCCTTGCCCGTGCTGATCCTTGGGGGTTTTACGTCTGTCCCCGGCGCGATCATCGGCGGACTGATCATCGGTGTCGGCGAGAAGATTGCCGAGATCTACTGGGGACCGCTGGTCGGGGGCGCGATCGAGAACTGGTTCGCCTACGTGCTCGCACTGGTGTTTCTTCTCTTCCGGCCGCAAGGGTTGTTCGGGGAAAGAATTATTGAACGAGTATGAATTCGTGAGCCGTGAGTCGTTAACCGTGAACCGTGTAAAGTCGACTAACGAATCACGACTAACGACTAACGATGTGCAGGGATGCACGAGTGCCGCGAGCGCAAGGATGCGCAGGAGCGGCCGACTAACGATTAACGACTAACGAAACCATGTTATATCGCGAAGCCGGCCAGTTCAAAACAAGCTATATCGCCGATCAGGCGATGCTCCCGATTATTCAGGATCGCTGGTTCATCGGGGTGGTCCTGGTCGTTGCCTATCTGGTCGTGCCGTTCATCTTCAGCGAATACTGGCTGCAGGCAATACTGATACCCTTTCTCGTTTTCTCGATGGCGGCGATCGGCCTCAATCTGTTAACCGGTTATGCCGGACAGCTAAGCCTTGGCACCGGCGGCTTCATGGCCGTCGGCGCGTACTCCACCTATAAGCTGGTGACGATGTTCCCGGACCTGAATGTCATCGCGGCGTTCTTGATCTCCGGATTAGTTGCCGCGGGCGTCGGCATCATCTTTGGTGTCCCGAGTCTGCGTATCAAGGGCTTTTATCTGGCGGTGGCAACGCTCGCGGCGCAGTTCTTTCTGAGTTGGATGTTCAACAAGGTCGGCTGGTTCTATAACTACAACCCATCGGGCACGATTACCGCGCCACCCCGTATGATTGCCGACATCATGGTGACCGGCCCGGAGGCGACGGCTGGGACGCGCTACCTGGTTGCCCTCGTGCTGGTGACCGTGTTTGCGCTCGCCGCGAAAAACCTGGTGCGCGGACGTATAGGCCGCTCGTGGATGGCGATTCGCGACATGGACATCGCCGCCGAGATCATCGGCATCC
>JBHIDJ010000286.1:0-3067 GCA_046760105.1 Acidiferrobacterales bacterium
CGCGAGTTGAGGCGTGCCTGCCAAGTCGCTGAGCACGCCCAGACTCTGCAGGCAGCGTTAGAGGACTGGGCACGCGTTGCGCCTGAGCTCGAATCCGTTTATGCGGCGCTGAACTGCGGTGAGATCGACGGTTTCGATCTGGACTTCGCCGCGCTCGCATCACCGTTACCGCGGGCGTATCAGTGGCTCGACGGCAGCGCCTATTTGACTCATGTCGAGCGGGTACGCAAAGCCCGCGGCGCGGAAATGCCGCCGAGCTTTCTCAGCGATCCTTTGATGTACCAGGGTGGATCCGATGACTTTCTCGGACCGCGTGACCCAATCTGCGTGGCAGATGAGCAATGGGGCATTGATTTTGAGGCGGAGGTTGCCGTGTTAACGGACGACGTTTCGATGGGCATTAACCCTGCAGAGGCAAGCGGTCACATCAAGCTGCTGATGCTGGTCAACGACGTGTCTTTGCGCAGCCTGATCCCATCGGAACTGACTAAAGGCTTTGGTTTTCTGCACGGCAAACCGGCCAGTGCCTTCTCGCCTGTTGCTGTGACCCCTGACGAGCTTGGCGAGGCTTGGGATGGAGCCAAGGTTCACTTGCCGCTGGTGACCAGTCTCAATGACAAAATGTTTGGTAACCCCGATGCAGGCAAAGATATGCAGTTTGATTTTCCGAGCCTCGTTAGCCATGCAGCAAGAACCCGTCGCCTCGGTGCCGGGACCATCGTTGGTTCAGGGACCATTTCGAACGTCGACCGCGCTCGTGGTTGTTCGTGCATTGCCGAGCAACGCGTGCTCGAGATTATCGATACCGGAAAGGCGGTTACACCGTTTATGCACTATGGTGATCGCGTGCGTATCGAAATGCTCGATGAGTCAGGTAAGACCATCTTTGGTGCCATCGAGCAGGAGGTGCAGCCGTGTGGAGGTCAAGAAAACTCAACGCAAAGACGCGAAGGCGCAAAGTAATGTCAGAATACCTGAGCAGCGAAGGGCGAGAAGTAAGGGCAAAGGTAACTCTCGCTTTGCGCAGTACACTTTACCACTTATATCATTCTTAGGACCTTTGCGTCTTTGCGCCTCTGCGTTGGGCTGTTTGTTCTACAATTGTTTATGGAAAACGCTATCGAACTATATACCTACTTCCGGAGCTCAGCTGCGTTCCGTGTGCGCATTGCCCTCAACCTCAAAGGCGTCGACTATCAATCGCATTTCGTCCATCTTGTTAAGGGGGGCGGCGAACACAAGCAACCGGAATACGTAGCGCTAAATCCGCAAGGGTTTGTCCCCACCCTGGTTGATGGCGACCAGGTCTTCACACAGTCGCTCGCCATCATTGAATATCTTGATGAGGTTTACCCTAATCCGCCATTGCTTCCAGACACCGTACGCGAGCGCGCCTATGTACGCTCGCTGGCGCAGATGGTCGGTTGCGATATTCACCCTTTGAATAACCAGCGGGTACTTAAGTATCTGACTCATGTCCTGCAGCAGGGGGAGGAAGAACGACTCAACTGGTATCGGCACTGGATATATGAGGGGTTCAAGGCGTTCGAAGCCCATCTAGCCGAAAACCCCGGCACGGGCGCTTATTGCTACGGCGACGCGCCCACACTGGCGGATATCTGCCTGGTGCCCCAGGTATTCAATGCCAAGCGCTTTGAGTGTGATCTAACTGCCTACCCCACCGTGCAACGCATTTACGACAATTGTATGAAACTCACCACATTCCAGGCAGCAGCGCCGGAAAATCAAGAGGATGCGGAATAGTGTGTCGCGTGCATGCACCAGGAACCAAGGGTGGACGCTATCGTCTAAAATTGGCAGTAAGACGTTGTTACGTGAACAGGGGTGCGCCGCAGGATGATTCAATAGTCCCTGACCATGGTGGCTACTTCCTGTCAGATGCAGGATTATAGAGAGGTGCATTTATGAGCGCTGCAGCAAATCCGCAGTTGGAGACATTCGCCCAGAAGCATGAATTGGTTGGCTTAACTGCACTATCGCTTGAAGCGATTGCTGATGGACGCCCCGGTTACTCGGTCGAAAAGGCGCGGCGTTTTCTTGCTTTTCAGGCACGCATTGATAACGAGCTGCTCCAGCATCGGGTCATTACTAACAATCGCTACACAGCTTGGTTCGAAAAAGGCGAACAGACGGACGCGCAGATCAAGGCCTTTATCGTTCAGTTTTCCGTATTCTCCAATCTGTTCTTGGTCGCACAGTTGCACAAGATGATCAATGCCGATTCTCTTGAAGGGATGCGCGCGTCCAAGGAGATTCTCGCCAATGAGATTGGTGTGGTTTTTAAATCCGGACGACCAGGAAAAATCAAATCGACCGATCACGATGTGGATCCGGAGCTCGTTTCTACCGAAGGCACGATCGAGGGAGGTGTCTTCCGCTTCCGCGCGGCACATTTTGAGTGGCTACTGCAGATGGCCGGCAAGCTGAGCCTAGGCTTCAATGATGTCGGAAAGCGGCGGCATGGAACCGAGTCGACTTTGTTCTTCTGCGACGAGCTAACGCGGCTGTACGGAAGCGATGACTACTTGACCTCGCAGGCTGCCAGCTATGCGGTGGAGAACTGGGCGGCGGCTGGCTTCTGGGACGAACTTGTCGAGGGCTTTGAGAAATACAATAAACGCATGGAGATGAAGCTGCCGCTCGCCTTTTTTACGTGGCACAGCCGGTTAGAGGCACAACACGCGCAACACACTCAAGAAGAACTCGAAGAGCTCTACTTCGAGCGTGAACTCGACGAAGACGCCTTCATTTGTCATGGGAACGAAATGTTAGACGGCGTCGCTGCATTTTGGGACGGCTTGGAGGAACAACGCAAAGAAATCGCAAAAAACGAGTAGCAAGTTGCAAGTTGCAAGTAGCAAGTAGCAAGTAAGTAAAAACGCAGACGAGCACTTAGTTGCAATGGCTCAGATTCGATTTGACAGATAGTGTCAGATTTGGTGTAGCTTCGCCTCTTCGCGAACGACTCAAAACGACCCCACGCAGCCACTCACAAATTCGTAGGCGCGCGATTTTGCATCAAAATTCCTATGACCGCTTCCGCCTA
>JBHIDJ010000287.1:0-3015 GCA_046760105.1 Acidiferrobacterales bacterium
GACGTGCAGGTGCCGCGAAGCACAGGCGACCGACAGGGATGTCGGAAGTTAGAGCAATGCAGGAGCAATTGCCGAGATGTGCGAGAGCGGCCATTGCACCTGGACGTGCAGGTGCCGCGAAGCACAGGGATGTGCGAGAGCGGCCCTCACGAATGAAAGAGGTGGTACTATATTGTAAATACGCGGCATACATATAGTTGTGCACGAAACGCACAATCGCCGGCAGGGGGCCAACAGAGGAAGGTCGGTGCCAGAGATAGATGAAGAGCTCGTCCAGGCGTCATGGAAAGAAACCGCGCGATTCAGTGCGCCCGAAGCGAGATCGGAGATCGAAGCATTAGGAAATAACCAACCTGATCTACTTGCATTCGTATCGCGTTACCTCGATGACGTTAGTGCGGAAGCCAAGGAATTGGGCGTCTATCTATTGCTCGTTATATATCGGATGTTCGACAAGGCCGGAAGGAAAGAGCGGAAGCAGGTGTCAGCTGAGCAAGTATCCGACGCCTACAACCGAAATGAGGCACTACTAATGAGATTGGAAGGAGCCCACGATCGGTTCTATGAGCGGGCGGCAACGGCTAGTCAGCCTCACGTAATGAAATACCTTGTGGACGCGTTAACGCAGTTTGGAGAGGCACCGGGCGACGCTACATTGGACGAGGAGGAGATAGCGACATTGTTTCTTGTGTTGAAAGCAGCGGTTGATGCATTAGATGAGGCTACGAGAGGCGGACGTAGATGATAGTCAGCGACTCAGAACGCCACAAAAGGAAAACACACGATGCCATCTGTGAAATCTCAGCATGAAGTGAACAGACAGATGGAACTGGACTTGGTCAAGTCAATATGGAAGGAAATCAGAACCCATCTAGAAAGCGAAAGGGCTCAGATATATGAAGAGATTAGGAATTACCCGCCACCGATTCCTGCCTGCGACCTGCAGTTCAACCATCTTCTTGAAGAACGAGCGAGAATTTCTCAAGAATTGAGTCAATTGGACGCGTTATCCAAGGAGAGCCTTACGCGTAGAGACTATATAAAATTGATCGACGAGTTCATCAGATCATCTAGTTACATTAGCGATGAAGCGGAGCAAAAAATAAGATCTTTCTTCAAGCAAAGACCTTCTCACGGGCGTTCGCCCATGGGCTAATCGTGCATGGTGAGCCCCCCGGAGACGCTGATCACCTGCCCGGTAATGTACTCGACATCGGCACCGGTTATCAGAGCGAGCTTTCCGTCCAATCCGCGCATCTAACACTATGCCTTATAATGGCGAATCCTTGCGGAAATCCGATTTGCGTTTCTCGCGTAGGCTCTTGATGCCTTCGCGCGCCTCCTCGCCGGTCCAGCCGAGAAACTCGAGCGCTAGCGACGCGTCGAACGAGGGGCCCGCCAGGCGCAGCCAGTTGTTCAAGGCGTACTTGGTGAAGCGAATAGCGGTCGGTGCACCCTTGGCCAGTTTCTCGGCGACTCCGATGGTGGTCTCGTCGAGCGCCTCGTCCTCGACACATAGCGAAACCAGACCAATCCTTTCGGCTTCCTCGCCGGTCAGCGTCTCGCAGGTCAGGAGATAGTACTTGGCCTTGGCCATGCCGACGAGCAATGGCCAGATGATGACTGAATGATCGCCCGCGGCGACCCCGAGGCGCGTATGGCCATCGATGAAGCGCGCGGACTTTGACGCGATACTGATGTCTGCTACCAGTGCGGCAGCGAGACCAGCCCCCACTGCCGGACCGCGAATTGCGGAGATCACGGGCTTCCCACAGTTAATGACGTTGTAAACGATGTCACGCGCTTCCTTCCACACCGTGAGTCGCGTTTCCTGATCCTCACACAACCGCTCGAGCACGTCGAAGTCGCCGCCTGCGGAAAACGCCTCACCTGCACCCGTGAGGATTACTGCCGACACTTCACGGTCCGCGTCCACAGCGCGCCACACGTCCGCGAGCTCCTTGTGCATACGCGCATCCACGGCATTGAGCTTACCGGGATTGTCCAGCGTGATACGTAACACCCGCTCGGCGGGACGATCGAATTTCAGTGCCTCGAACTCTGCATAAGGGTCAATCATTATCGTGCTCCATCGCGAGCGGGCCACACCCGCGAAAATAAAGAATCTCGGGAAGATTGAGTAGCTCTGGTATCGGAGACTGCCACGAGTCGCCTCGCTAGGCCAATCGGGGTGCTAGGACTAACGGCTCACGATTGGTTTTCCCTCCCCGCTCGTAGGGGAGGGCCGGGGTGGGGCACGGCTCACGAATAGGCGGGTGGTACTATACGGCAAGTACGCAGCATACATATAAGTTAGAACGCAGAACGGCGTGGGTGGAGCACTCAATCGCCCAAGGAGAGAAGCGATGGTTAAGGGGGATAAGATGACAAACGGAGGATGCTTTTGCGGCGCAGTCCGTTTTGAAGTCACCGGGGCTCCGTTCTGGAAAGTTATCTGTCACTGCAAGAGCTGCCGCCATACTGCCGGCGCCCTGGCCATGGCGTGGACTGGATTCAACAAGCCTCAGTTCACGTTGTTGAGGGGAGAACCCGCGATCTATGAATCATCGCCGGGCGTTCTTCGCGGTTTCTGTAGCCGGTGCGGTACGACCTTGACTTACGAGCGACAACCGAAGACAGGCGTTGCTGTTCTTAATGCTAGACCGGGTGAGCTTTACGTTGCGACAATAACATTCGATGATCCGACGGTCTATCCACCGGATGAACATATCTGGTACGGTGACCGGGTCCCGTGGTTCCACGTTGCCGAAGATCTACCATGTCACGAGAGCCTGTCGGCTACTCAAAGTCATCGGCAACGTCTAGGACCACGCCAAGAGCGTGGCGCCTAGCAGGCGAGCTGAGTTGCGCTGCATAATCAACTGTTCCACCCGACAGCGGGCGCGAGCGTGTCTGAACCATCTGGCCAGATTTTAAGACTAGGGGACGGAAATGAGACCGACTATCGAGTGCGCCAAAAACGGTCCTTGCCTTGTGAAAGGCCTGGAGAATCTC
>JBHIDJ010000288.1:0-2992 GCA_046760105.1 Acidiferrobacterales bacterium
GACCTGAACATCAAGCTGACCCGCCGCGACATCTCCTGACCCTCGTGGGGCTGCACTCTTGGACGCTGAGCCGCAATTTGTTGGGGGCTATTGGGTGTCAATCTCCTCGGCCTGTCCCAAGTTCGTGACCCAGTTCTGCGCCGAGCGACACCAGTATTGCGATTTGGGTGGAAGTTCGGCGCGCTGGCGTGCGGTTCCCACACGGAGGTTAAAGAATGTCGGCCCATCTCCAATGGAGATCGAATACAGAGGTGACGCGCATTCAGGACAAAACAGCTGGTGGCTTGTAGCGCCGCTCTCAGCCGTTTTGACGTAGGTCTTGGGTTCGCCGGTAAGAAGCTTGAAGTCCTCCTCTGCAACAGACACGGCCCAACGAAAGGCAGATCCTGATATTGTCTGACAATCCGTGCAGTGACATATGTAGACTTGGTCAGGATCGATCTCTGCTTGATACGTGATATTGCCGCAGTGACACTTGCCGTCGATTTTCATGGTCCAGCTCCCACAAATGGTTCCACATAATTTTGACCGGTCCGAACACCCGGAGATAGTCGCCGTTATTCCTCTGGCTTACCGGCCTCAGCTCTCAGCGTCAAGTTGAGAGTGTTGTCGTCCGTGCGCATTCGCGGAAGGTTATCTTGGATGTCGAGCCACGGTAGCTGACTTTCTACGCCTGTATGGTATCTCGGCGGCAAATCTTCTGGGTGGTCCAGACTGCCAGTATGGATGTCAATCCAGTCTGACTTGAAGGCCCGATACACTAACCAGCTACCGCAGTTGGCACGTTACGGTCACTTCTGTCGACGTCAGCGTGACCCGTAGGGAGCGCGGCGCTACAAGCTTGTCCCGGATCGTGTTTTGTACCGGCAAAGGACTACTCGCGCTTCGCGGGTGCTGTCTCCTCGGCTCTGAGCATCTCGCGGATACCCCCTAATGAACCCAGAATACCGCTGGCCTCGAAGGGCAGGAAGATCTTAGTCGCCTGCCCAGCGGAAACCTTTTCAAGCGACTCGAGGTACTTCAGGGCAATCAGGTAGTTTGCGGGATTTGCTTCGTTAAGCGCTCCACGCACACGTTTGAGCGCTTCGGCTTCCGCCTCGGCAATTCTTAGCCGCGCTTCTGCTATTCCTTCGGCTTCCAAGATGGTCGAGCGTTTTTCTCCCTCGGCCTCTGCAATGGCAGCGTCGCGTTTGCCTTCTGCTTCCAGGACGGCCGACTTTTTTGTGCCTTCGGCCTCGGTAACCACAGCACGGCGTTCACGCTCCGCCTTCATCTGCTTAGCCATGGCATCCCGAATCTCGTTTGGCGGCTCGATGTTTTTCAATTCGACACGGTTCACTTTGACACCCCATTTGTCGGTAGCCTCATCGAGCACATCGCGCAGCTTGACATTCACCGTTTCCCGGGAGGTCAGGGTTTCATCTAACGCCAGCTCGCCCATGACGTTGCGCAAGGACGTGACCGTGAGCTGAACGATGGCGTTCCCCAGGTCCGTAATCTCGTAGGTCGCTTTCACGGGATCGGTGATCTGGTAATACAGCACGGCGTCCACTTCCATGGTGACGTTGTCACGGGTAATTACGGAGCTGGGCGGAAAATCCATTACCTGTTCGCGCAGATCCAGGTAGTTGGCCACCCGGTCCCGCATCACAAACGGTCGAACCTTGTCTAAGTACGGCCAGATGAAGTTGATACCACTGCGGGCCACTTTATGGAACTTTCCCAACCGCTCCACCATCTTGACCGTGGCTTGCTCAACGATCATGATGCCTTTGGCGGCCGTGATCAGACCCACAATGATCAGAATAACAATAATCAATCCACCTGCGTCGAAAGCGGATAGTATCTCCATAGCACCCTCCTAAAGTGGTTTAACCTTCACTTTGTTCCCAACGATCTCAAGCACTTCAATTTTGGATCCCTCGGTGATCTCAATGTCGTCCGCACAGACAGCAGACCACACCTCACCCCCTATTTTCACCGAGCCCGGCTTGAGACGCCCCTCGATGGTCTTGACTACGATTCCGTTGCGGCCTTTCAAGGCCTCAATGTTTGTGGCGATGTTTGCCTGGCTTCGGAACAGAACACTTCGCAACACCGTGCGTGAAAACACGAGCAGCAGGAACGAACTGACGAGGAAGGTGCCAATCTGAACCGCCGGTGACACCTGCAGCCAGGCCAGCAAAGAAGCCAGGAGCGCTCCCACTGCGAACCAGAGGAGAAAGAATCCGGAGACGAAGATCTCTGCCGCCGCCAAGACGAGGCCCAGAATGAGCCAAACTTGCCACGTGCGAAATTGCTTAAACCAGCGTCCCACATCCCAACGTTGCGCGGACCGATCCTTTGTAATCAAGTCAAGCCCGTACGTCTGTAGGAGCTGTTCGAGATCGTCACTTTGGGCCGCCGCCAGCTTGAGGGCCAACGCCTCCTGAGTAGTTAGCGTGAGCAGCTTGCCCTTTTCTATCACTCCAGGGATTACCACGTCTGGATCCACCATGGCTTCCGCTAGCGCGGTGGGATGATCCCGGCTCTCCGCCGTGGCTTTCATCTCTTTTCGGAAATAGCTGATCGCCTTTTCCCCTAGCGGCTTTGGGCCCTCTGCAGTGAATCGCACCGGGGTGGCTGCCCCAATCGTGGCGCCTGGGGTCATGACTATGTCGTGCGCTGCCAGGGATATCAGCGCACCAGCGGAGATGGCGCGCTTGTTGACGAAAGCGATAGTGCGCAAATCCGCATTCAAAAGCGCATCCCGTATCTTGACGGCTGCGTCCAGTCTACCGCCGAAGGTATCAATCTCGACAATGACCACCTGTGCCGGTGCTGCTGCGGCTTTCTCCAGCCCCCGGCGCACCCGCCGGGCAAGCCGACTGTTGACCTCACCCTCAGCGACGATTAGGTATGCTTTGGCGAGCGCTTCTTGGTCGGCCGCCGAGGGTGCCTGTTCCGTGTTCCCCTTCCTTGCGGCCTCCTGCAGCGGCTCTGCCAGCGCCGG
>JBHIDJ010000289.1:0-2989 GCA_046760105.1 Acidiferrobacterales bacterium
CTTATCAAGTTGGAACGGCACTAGGGTGCTTCTTGTACTCGAATGGTGAGATAGAGGTCCCCGGGTATCCCGTCGGGTCCAGAAGCCCCCTTCTCCCGGAGGCGCAGACGGGTACCGGTTCGCACTCCGGCGGGGACGGTGACCAGAAGCTGGTCGTCCTCGCCGTCTCGGCGGACGGCGACCGGTTTCTTGGTCCCCCGGCGAGCCTCCTCCGCAGTCACCGAAAGCTCGGCGTACAGATGGGAGCCTTGAGTCTTCAGCCAGTCCCCCCGCAACAGGCCGGTCAAAAACTTTTTGACTTTTCGTCCGGTCTCCTTGATCAGGCCGCCGGTCAGGGCGGGCCGGTCCTGCTCTTGCCGTTCGACAGGCTCACGGCGAAAGGTTCGTGAGAAAACCTGTCCTCCTGGCCCCGTATAGAAGACCCCGCCGAAGACGAATCCCCGGCCACCGAATAAGGTCTGGTGGAAGAATCGGTCGTCAAACCGAAAACCCATCCGCTGGAATTCTCGACGGAGCTCGTCAAATATCGAGCGGGCGTAGGGGTCGGAAAAGACATCCCGGAAAATGTCCTCCTGGCGGTAACGGAATCCCGTATCCCCCGGTGGAAAGCCTGCCGTTCGGAAACTGTCGTACTGGCGGCGTTTTGCCGGATCGATCAGGACCCCATAGGCCTCGCTGATCCCCTTAAAGCGTTCCTCAGCGTGGCGGTCTCCGCGGTTCCGGTCAGGATGGTTCTCGAGCGCCAGGCGCCGGTAGGCCCGCTTGATTTCGTCAGGAGTTGCCTCTGGCGAAACCCCGAGGACCCGGTAATAGTCCTTTGCAGCTGCATTTCTCCCGGCCATAGTGGCTCTCATTCTAACTCCTGCTGCTGGCGTGGTCAAGGACGGGCAGTGGTCCCAGAATTAGGGAAGTCAGTGGAGACAACCCGCTTGCCCGCGGCGGTGATGTACGTCGCGATCGAGGTAGTCGTTAGGGGCGAAACGGCCCAGGCGTTGATCGCAACCCTGGTGCTGCCTTGAGGGAGCCTGTCGCATAAGGACCCGCGTGCTACAGTCGCCTCGGGACACCTGAGCGTCGCGCAAGAGTTATCCATGTTGATCCGTGTCCGAGTTAGCGCTTGGTTAGTACCATCCTTATGCCATGTCTGGGTCGCAGCGTAACCGAGGGATGCAATGTAATTGGATGCCCTGGCGCGAGCGCGAGGTGGAACTTCTGGGCAATCGTCGCCAGCAGCAGGACTGCCTCCGTCATGGCGAAGGCGTTGCCAATACAGAGGCGGGGCCCCCCTCCGAATGGGAAGTAGGCGTACTTGGGAAGCCGGTTAGCCAGGTCGTGAGACCACCGATCCGGGTTGAACTCTTCCGGGTGATCGAAGTAGCGAGGGTCGCGGTGCATCACCCATTGGCTCATGAACAGCGTAGTGCCAGCGGGCACCTGATACCCACCGATTTCGCAGTCTTGCAAAGCCTCTCTCCCAAAGGCATAGACAGGTGGATACAAGCGCATAGATTCCATCACCACCATCTTGGTGTAGGACAACCGCCGCAGGTCATCAATAGTGGGGGCCCGCCCCCCCAACACTGCCTGGAGTTCCGCCAGGAGCGTGGCCTCTGCAGGAGGGTGCTGCGACAACAGATACCACGTCCAGGACAGCACAAGGGCGGTGGTTTCGTGGCCAGCAAGGAATAGCGTGATGATCTCATCCCGCAGTTGCTGGTCGTTCATCCGACTGCCGTCTTCGTCCTGCGCGCGGAGCAGCATAGAAAGCAGGTCACCGCTGTCCTGGGTACTGGCCCGGCGAAGCCGGATGATGGTGTAAACGAGTGCATCCAACGACTGGACCGCCCTTCGGTAGCGCAGGTTGCCGGGCGTCGGAATGCTATCAGGAATTCGAAAAGGCCTTCGAACCCGGACAGAAATTTCCTCGGTAGCCACCCCAAGTGCGGCGCTCACTTCCTCAACCTCGCTGGCGACATCCGCGCCAAAGAAAGTTTTGGCCGCGATCTGTGAAGTGAGGCGCATCATATCCTGATGGACATCGTGGGTCTCACCATCCTGCCAGGTATCGAGCATGCGCTCTGTGTAGGCTACCATCACCTCAGCGTAGGCGGCAATCCGCTCTTGGTGGAAGGCTGGCTGAACCAGTCGTCGCTCGCGGAGCCAGAGGTCGCCTTCGCTCGTCAGCAATCCGTTACCAAAGACGGCCCGGACGTGGCGCCAGAAAAAGGTATGCTTTTTAAAATTGCGGTTGTTGGTGACCAGTACGTACTCGATATAGTCAGGGTGATTGAGAAGGTAAGCCGGCATATTGGCAAGACGCAGGCTAACCATATCGCCGTATTCGCGAGCACACTTTGTGAAAAAGCCGAGCAGGTCGCCAGCGAACTCCGGCAGGTTACCGATCAGGAAGTGTCCTTTGGGACCTGGAGGACACAGTCGAGTGTGCATGGATGGTGCATCCCGGGCTATTCGCTGGATGGGCCAACTGCTTTGAAGACTGCTGCAGCAGCGGCCCCACCTAATAGATTAGCTACGAGGAAGATCCAGATGTTCTGCGCCGCAGACAGGCCCATCACCGTTATGCCGACTGCTACTGCTGGATTGAAAGCACCGCCGGAAATGGATCCCACCGCATACGCGCCCGCCAGCACTGTGAAGCCGATGGCAAAACCAAAGTAGCTGTTACCTTCGGTGCCCTCGGCCGTTGCCACATTCAATACCACGAAACAGAGGGCGAAAGTGAATACAAACTCTGCCAGTAAAGCGGGCAGCACCTTGGGTGTGGATGCGGTTACCGCGGGATTTTCCTTGAGGAACAGGGTAAGGAGCGCTGCCACCACACCAGCTACCGCTTGGGCTGCAATATAGGGCAGCACGTCCTTTGCGTCGCATTTGCCGCGCAACCATACCGCCAGCGTCACTGCCGGGTTGTAGTGGGCACCGGAGACATGTCCGCCCGCGTAAATCATCACTGCCAGTATCGATCCGA
>JBHIDJ010000290.1:0-2976 GCA_046760105.1 Acidiferrobacterales bacterium
TTCGTCGATGGCATGACCGAAGACCTGATCACGGATCTTTCCAAGCTCTCAGGGTTGTTGGTCATCGCCCGCAACTCGGTTTTCACCTACAAGAATAAGCCGGTGAAGGTACAACAAGTGGCCGAGGATCTGGGGGTGCGCTATGTGCTGGAAGGCAGCGTGCGCCGGGCGAACAGCCAAGTTCGTATCAACGCCCAGCTGATCGATGCCACCACCGGTGCCCATCTGTGGGCGGAACGCTATGACGGGTCACTGTCAGACGTCTTTGCGCTGCAGGATCAAGTGGCCAAGAACATCATCCGCGAACTGGCGGTCCGCCTGACCCCAGGTGACAAAGCGAGGCAAGCAAAAACCACGACGAACGATCCGCAGGCGCACGATGCGTTCCTGCGAGGCTGGGCTCACTATGTAAGGTCTTCAGCCGAAGACTATGCTGCAGCGATCCCGCATTTCGAGGAAGCGATTCAACTCGATCCTAGCTACAGCCGCGCCCACGCGGTGCTCGCATCGATCTATCAGGTTGGGCGGATCAGGGGGTGGCAGGCCCATTTGGGTCTCTCGCCGGACGATACTTTAGAGCAAGCCCTGGCGCACCTCGGCGAGGCGATGAAGGCACCGACACCCCTGGCACACCAAGTTGCGTCGAGCTTTTTCACCAGTAAGGGCCGACACGACGAGGCCATAGCAGAGGCCGAGCGCGCTATCGAGCTCGATGCCAACGATCCGGCCGGCTATTTCGCCATGGCACGCTCGCTGGCGTTCGCGGGCCGGTCGGCGAAGGCCGCCGAGTTCATCGCCAAAGCAAAGCGGCTCAATCCCTATTACCCAGCCGACTACGATTTCTATAGTGGTGTGGTGGAATTTGGCCAGAAGCATTTTTCGAAGGCCGCTGTGTCGCTCGAGAACGCTCACAAGCTTGCGCGGGACAATCCCGGCGTGTTGATGTTTCTGATCGCCAGCTACGGCCATCTCAGCCGGGTTGCGGACGCTGAGCCTGCGATGGAGAAATTGCGCGCCCTGGCCAGCACGCGATCGATGGAATGGATTTTCAGTGCTACCGTACTCGATGTCCGATGGTGGCGTTTCAAACGAGAGGAAGACGTCGAGCGCTTACGCCTGGGCTTGAGGCTAGCGGGCCTGCCTGAATTCGAAGCGGAATGGGGCTTTCCGCGAAGCGAGCGGTTATCCGGCGAGAAGATTCAGTCACTTGTCTTTGGTCGCACGATGCACGGGCGCCATCCGGCCTCGGGCATCGAGTTCACCATTCGTCGGAGTGCGGACGGTGCTTTCACGGCCGAAGGTCTTTGGAACGACACCGGCATGAGTCGGATCGAAGACTACCGTCTCTGCAATCAATGGAGCAAATTCGCAGCGTCCTGCGGTGTCATCTACCGCAATCCGTCCGGCAGCGCGGCGCAGGGCAACGACTACATCCTGGTCCAGCGCTCGGGTGCTTTGCCCTTCTCGATTCTCGAATGAAAGGTATGCGTGCCGGCTAGACTAGTCTGCGTGGTGACGCTGTAGCGGTCCGGTTTACGGGGGATCAGTGGCGTAGCCAGCTGCCTGCCATTCCGGAAACCCACCACGGAAGTAGTAGACATCCTGAAATCCCCAGGCCACGGCCTTGGCACAAGCCTTCGAGGAGCGTTTACAAACCGGCCCCGCACAATAAATCACCAGCGCGCTATCCTTGGCGCCGATCTTGAGGAGGCTCGCTTCGTCGAAAGCGTTTAAGAGCTCCAGGAGATGCGCCCCCGGGATATGTCCCGCCTCCCAGAGTTCGGATGTGCGGACGTCGACGAAGGGTACACCGCGATCATGCAACTCCTTGGCCTGCTGTGCGTTGACGGTGGTTGCACCGTCTACGGTCAAGGGCGACTCCGGCGTTTCCTGAGCGTAGGCCGCCGTTACCGCGATCGTGAGTGCAGCAAAAAGTGTGATGCAAATAGGTGGCCGTATCATTGATGATCCCCTTTTATATGGGTGACATCGAATCGAATCATAACAGCTTGGCGCAATCGTGTAACGAACTCGTCGCGGACCTGGTTGTTGGGTTTGTGGCTAGCGCTGGCGAAGCAGCGTAGCATGATCTTCCTTACGTCTCTGAGATTAACCGGCAAAGGTTGGGAAGGTGCACGTGCAGTGTCCACAGTGCGACGCGCAAAACCGGGAAGGACGGCGCTTCTGTGCCGAATGCGGCGCGTCGTTAGCCGCCACATGCCCGGCTTGTGGCTTCGCCAATGACCCTGGTGAGAAGTTTTGTGGTGGCTGCGGCACAGCGCTAGTCGACAAGAAAGTGTCACCTGATGCAGCACCCAAGCGCGAAGCACCCGAAGCCGAACGCCGCCAACTGACCGTCATGTTCTGTGACCTGGTTGGCTCCAGCGCGCTTGCCGAGCGCCTTGATCCAGAGGAACTCCATCGGCTGCTGGGTCAATACCAAGACACCTGCGCTGAGGTGATACAGCACTACGAGGGCCATATCGCCCGTTATGTGGGTGATGGGCTGCTGGTGTATTTCGGGTATCCCCAAGCGCACGAAGACGATGCGCAGCGTGCAGTGCGCGCCGGGCTCGATATCATTAACGCAATCGATCACCTCGATACGCAGATCCCGAGCCCTGATGTCAGCTTAGCTGTGCGCATCGGCATCACCACGGGCCTTGTCGTCGCGGGTGACATTGGCCGTGGCGAGCGCGTTGAACAAAACGCCATCGTTGGTGAAACACCGAATATCGCCGCCCGCCTTCAAGCACTGGCGCAACCCAATACGGTTTTGATCGGCGCAAGCACGCACCGCTTAGTAGAAGGTCTGTTTGATTGCGACGCCCTCGGTGCGCAAAAGTTAAAAGGCATCTCTCAAGCCGTGACGGCGTACCGGGTACACGCCGAGAGCGGCGCGCCCAGCCGATTCGAAGCCGCGGCGCAAAGGGGGGTGACCCCACTGGTAGGGCGCGAGGAGGAAATCGAGCTCCT
>JBHIDJ010000291.1:0-2930 GCA_046760105.1 Acidiferrobacterales bacterium
GTAATGCAAACCGCGCTTGCTGACTTTATAAAAGATACGCCCGAGGGCCGAGAGGCGGATGCGATTCTGCGCAGCTGCGTCCACTGCGGTTTCTGCACGGCGACGTGTCCCACCTATCAACTGCTCGGAGACGAACTCGATGGTCCGCGTGGGCGTATCTATCTGATCAAGCAGGTACTCGAGGGCAAAACCCCGACCGCACGGACCCAACTGCATCTGGACCGCTGCCTGACGTGTCGGTCGTGCGAAACCACCTGCCCCTCCGGTGTCCAATACGGGAATTTGTTAGACATTGGCCGCAAGCTCGTCGACGAGCGGGTGCAACGGCGGTTCATCGATCGTGTGCAGCGTTGGGTGCTGCGAACGGTACTGCCTTATCGATTACGGTTCACGCCTCTGCTCACCCTCGGTCGGATACTGCATCCGTTGCTCCCCGGTCAGTTGAAGCGGTCCTTGCCGCCCGTGACGTCAAGCGGGGCGTGGCCTGAAGCGCGGCACGCACGACGCATGCTACTGTTGGACGGCTGCGTCCAACCCGCTCTCGCGCCACAGATTAACACCGCCACTGCCCGCATACTGGATCGTCTCGGCATTAGCCTGGTACACGCACCCGACGCCGGCTGCTGCGGCGCACTCAGTTATCACCTGACGGCCCAGGAAGAAGGTCTGAACTTCATGCGCCGTAACATCGACGCCTGGTGGCCTCATGTCGAGTCCGGCGCCGAGGCGATCGTCATGACTGCGAGTGGTTGTGGTGTCATGGTGAAGGAGTACGGGCACCTGCTTCGCGAT
Source organism: Acidiferrobacterales bacterium (assembly GCA_046760105.1). GTDB lineage: Bacteria > Pseudomonadota > Gammaproteobacteria > Acidiferrobacterales > SPGG2 > JBHIDJ01. The sequence goes on from JBHIDJ010000291.1 coordinate 793, forward strand.
GATCCGCGTTATGCGGACAAGGCCGCCAAGGTGGCGGCAATCACTCGAGATATCGCCGAAGTGCTCGTCGATGCCGAGCTCTCGCTGCCAAAGAATCACCCGCGCCGGATCGCCTTTCAATCACCTTGCACATTGCAACATGGACAGAAGCTCGCGGGGGTCGTGGAAGGGCTGCTGCACCGGCTCGGGTTTGAGTTGGCACCAGTGCCGGATCCCCATCTCTGCTGCGGCTCTGCCGGCACCTATTCGATGCTACAAAAGGGCCTTTCGCAGCGCCTGCTCGCCGACAAGCTCAAGGCCTTAGAGTCCGGTGAACCAGAGCTGATCGCCACCGCAAACATCGGCTGCCTGGTCCACCTTCAAAGCCGCGCTCAGGTGCCCGTTAAACATTGGATTGAGTTACTAGACGTCGCTTCGGGCTGAACCTCGCTACCATTTTCCACGATGGGTGCCCGACACGTGGTACCATCATCAGGTGGTGCGCTCCACGAGGAGCGGTGCTGCCTAAGTCTAACCTCCCTTTAATCTGTCGGCCCCGTCTGGGGAGGGGAGGGTTTGCCTTTCGCACGGCACCACAGGCGCGAGCGATCGAGCGCCGCATCGGTTTCCTGTAACAAGGGGAAAAGCACTATGCCATTCAACAGTAAAGTCGACGGGGTCGAAATCACAGGTCAAGTGACCCCTGGTTTCGAGGACATTCTTACGCCGGAAGCACTCGGTTTCGTGGCCGACTTGCATCGCAAATTCAATACTACACGTGTGAGCCTGCTGAAACGTCGCGACGAGGTCCAGGCGGCGCTAGACGGCGGGCAGATGCCCGACTTTCCGAAGGAAGCGGAAGAGATCCGACGCGGTGACTGGAAGGTGGCGCCGGCGCCCGCCGACCTGAGCGACCGCCGTGTGGAGATTACCGGCCCGGTGGAGCGCCGCATGATGATCAATGCGTTTAACTCCGGTGCCAAGGTGTTCATGGCCGATTTCGAGGACGCATTGTCACCGACCTGGACGAACCTTGTTAAGGGCCATATCAACCTCAAAGACGCTGTACGGCGCACGCTCACGTTTACCAGCCCGGAAGGCAAACACTATGAGCTCGAAGACAACATCGCGACGCTGTTGGTGCGGCCACGGGGCTGGCACCTGCCTGAACAGCACGTGTTGGTCGATGGCGAACCGGTATCAGCAAGTCTGTTTGATTTTGGGTTGTTCTTCTTTCACAACGCCAAGGAGACACTTGCACGCGGCAGTGGGCCGTATTTCTATCTGCCCAAATTGGAAAACCATCTGGAGGCGCGGCTTTGGAATGACGTGTTCAATCATACGCAGGATGCATTAGACATCCCTCGCGGCAGTATACGCGCGACCGTACTCATCGAGACGGTTCTCGCCGCCTTCGAGATGGAAGAAATCCTGTACGAGCTCCGGGATCACGGCTGCAGTCTTAATGCCGGTCGCTGGGATTACATCTTCAGCATCATAAAGAAGTTCTGTAAGCAGAGTGATATGGTTCTCCCCGATCGTGCGCAGGTGACGATGACGGTTCCGTTCATGCGTGCGTATACGGAGCTTCTGGTCAGAACGTGCCACAAGCACGAAGCACACGCCATCGGTGGTATGGCTGCCTTCATCCCTAGTCGCAGGGACCCCACGGTGAACGAAGTCGCTATTCCGAAAGTGCGGGAAGACAAAGAGCGCGAGTCGGGTGATGGCTTCGACGGCACCTGGGTCGCCCACCCGGATTTGGTCGGGGTAGCCACCGAAGAATTCGACAAGGTGTTGAAAGACCGACCGAATCAATTGGGGCGCTTGCGTGAAGAGGTACAAGTACAGGCCCGGGAGCTGGCCGACTTCCGGGTGCCGGGTAGCACCGTCACCGAGACCGGTGTACGCAATAATATCAGCGTCGCCCTGCAGTACATGGATAACTGGCTGGGCGGATTGGGTGCCGTTGCGATCTTTAACTTGATGGAAGATGCGGCCACCGCTGAGATCTCACGTTCCCAGCTCTGGCAGTGGGTGCACAACGGTGCGCGCCTCGCCGACGGCCAAACCGCCACGGCCGAACTATACAAAAAACTACGCGACAACGAACTGGAAAAACTCGGCGGTATCGACACGCGCCACTATCGCGACGTCGT
>JBHIDJ010000292.1:0-2922 GCA_046760105.1 Acidiferrobacterales bacterium
ATTACCAGCACCGCGATGAACTACCTGTGAGCACCACTGTCCAACGTGGGACGTTACGAGCGGCCGAAGGAGTGTCGTTAAGCGGACTCGTGCCCTTCCTTGCACCCCATGACCCTGGTATAAGCAGGTGTCAGCGGGCATGACTAACAAACGCGACCGTCGCCAATAGCCGTCGCTACCAATGGCCGTCGGCGTTAGCCCGGCCAGCGGCGCAATACTTCGCTCCAACAAACAAGACTAGGTAACGAGGAATTAAGTGAACACAAAAAAAATCTTAGTTGCAGTCGTCGTTGTTACCTTAATCGTCGCGTTTGTCGTTTTTGATCTTGGCCAGTATCTCAGCCTCGAGTTTTTCAAGACGCAGCAGGCGCGCATCATGGCCTACTACCACGCCAATCCCTGGCAGACGGCGTTGCTTTTTTTCGCTATCTACGTCGCGGTTACCGGTCTTTCCTTACCTGGCGCCGCCATCATGACTCTGGTCGGCGGTGCGATTTTCGGTCTGCTGTGGGGCACGGTAATAATCTCGTTCGCCTCGACGATCGGCGCCACCCTGGCATTCTTGGTGTCGCGCTTTCTCCTACGCGACTGGGTGCAAACCACGTTCGGCGACAAGCTGAGAACCGTTAACGAAGGGATCAAAAGGGACGGCGCTTTCTATCTGTTCACCATGCGCCTGGTGGTCGCGATCCCGTTTTTTGTTATTAACCTGGTGATGGGTCTGACGCCTATCCGTACGTTGACATTCTATCTCGTCAGTCAGGTCGGCATGTTCCCCGGTACGATTGTGTACGTGAATGCCGGCACGCAGATCGCCAAGATCGAATCGCTCGGCGACATTCTATCGCCCGGGCTCATTATCTCCTTTGCCTTGGTCGGCATCTTCCCGTTGATTGCGAAGAAAGTGGTCGAGTTCGTGAAGGCACGCAAGGTGCTGCGCAACTATCCCAAGCCAAAGACATTCGACCGCAATCTAGTGGTCATTGGTGCTGGCTCCGCCGGTCTGGTGACGGCTTACATCGCCGCCGCGGTTAAAGCGAAAGTAACCCTTATTGAAAAAGACAAAATGGGTGGTGAGTGCTTGAACCTCGGCTGTGTGCCGTCCAAGGCGCTTATTCGCTCGGCCAAATTTCTCGCCCATATCCGCCGCGCAAAAGAATTTGGCTTCAAATCCGCCAGCGCCGATTTCGATTTTGCTGACATCATGGAGCGCGTTCAGCGCGTGATTAAGACGATCGAGCCCCACGATTCGGTGGAACGTTACACGAGTCTCGGTGTGGAATGTATCCTGGGCGAGGCCAAAATCACTTCACCGTACACGGTCGAAGTAAACGGCCAGACACTGACTACCCGTAACATCGTCATCGCCACCGGCGGCGAACCTTTCATCCCACCGATTCCGGGCATCGACGAGGTAGGGTACTTGACGTCGGATGACGTGTGGGAGATTCGCGAGCTACCCAAGCGCCTGGTGGTCCTGGGCGGTGGCCCGATCGGATGCGAGCTGGCACAGGCATTTGCCCGATTTGGTAGTCAGGTTACCCAAGTCGAGATGCTGCCACGAATCATGCCGCGCGAGGATCCGGAGATCTCCGACATGGTCATGGCACGCTTTCGCGATGAGGGTGTCGATGTGCGCGTGGACCACAAGGCGAAGGAATTTCGCGTGGAGAATGGCCAAAAGGTCTTGGTTAGCGAGTACCAAGGCAATGAAGTGCGCATTGAGTTCGACGAGCTCTTGGTCGCGGTCGGACGGGCCGGTCGTACCCAAGGCTATGGTCTCGAAGAGCTCGGGATCGCTGCTACGCGACAGCGCACGGTCGAGGTGAACGAGTATTTACAGACGATCTACCCCAACATCTACGTCTGCGGCGATGCCGCCGGCCCTTACCAGTTCACCCACATGGCCGCACACCAGGCGTGGTTTGCTGCGGTGAATTCGCTTTTCGGCAGTTTCAAGAAATTTAAAGCGGATTATTCGGTCGTCCCTTGGGCCACGTTTACCGAGCCAGAGGTTGCCAGGGTAGGGTTGAACGAAACGGACGCCAAGGAGAAAGGGATCCCCTATGAGGTCACGACCTATGACATCGACGACCTTGACCGGGCCATCACCGACGAGGAAGCACACGGGCTAGTAAAAGTGCTTACTGTCCCCGGCAAAGACAAGATTCTCGGCGCTACCATTGTCGGTGAGCACGCCGGTGACATCATTGCTGAATATGTTGCGGCCATGCGCCACGGTTTTGGTCTAAACAAAATTCTCGGCACTATTCACATCTACCCGACGCTCGCTGAGGCGAACAAGTTTGCCGCCGGGGAATGGAAAAAGGCACATGCGCCACAGGGTGTTTTGCGCTGGTTGGAGCGCTACCATAGCTGGCGGCGTGGTGGTGGCACCACCCCCTCACCCGCGCCCTCTCCCACATGGGGAGAGGGTCAGGAGAAACCGAAAAACTGAAACCCCCACCCCGACATGGAAACAAGCGGTCACGCTAAGAAGCTCCGAAAGAACATGACGGACGCGGAGCGTACGCTCTGGACTCGCTTACGCGGTCGAGAGCTAGCGGGAGTGAAGTTTCGACGCCAGCAGCAGATCGGCCCATACATTGTGGACTTCGTCGCTTTCGAGCCGAAGCTAGTCATCGAGCTCGATGGAGAACATCATGCACTGCAGTTAGAAGAAGACAACAAGCGAAGCGATTGGCTCGCCAGCAACGGTTTCACGGTGCTTCGTTTCTGGAATTATGAGGTTCTCGAGCAGACGCACGATGTGTTACAAGCCATCGCTGAAAGATTGAACGAGGCAGTCATTTCGAACGACGAAATGGGATGACTTTCGGTTTTCTAATCCCCTCTCCCCTCGTGGGAGAGGGCCAGGGTGAGGGTAATCCCCTCTCCCCTCGTGGGAGAGGGCCAGGGGGA
>JBHIDJ010000293.1:0-2916 GCA_046760105.1 Acidiferrobacterales bacterium
CCCCGCTTGGGACGGGGCTTTCCTGTCAGATTCCGGGTGGCGGATGGCCTTACATCATGCCTTCCATACCGCCCATACCGCCGCCGCCCATCGGCATCTTTTCTTCTTCCTTCGGCAGCTCAGCCACCATCGCCTCGGTGGTGATCATCAGCCCGGCGATGCTCGCTGCATTTTGCAAGGCAATGCGGACCACCTTGGTGGGATCCAGGATGCCCATCTTCATCATATCGCCGTATTCTTCGGTCTGCGCATTGAAGCCGAAATTGCCTTTCTCATCGTCGATCTTGTGGAACACCACAGCACCCTCCAGTCCGGAGTTGATGGCGATCTGACGTAATGGCTCTTCCAACGCCCGTCGGGCGATTTTGATGCCAACATCCTGATCGTGGTTGTCACCTTTGAGGCTCTTCATGGCCTCGAGCGCGCGCACAAGCGCGACACCGCCACCGGCGACGACGCCCTCCTCCACGGCTGCCCGGGTGGCATGCAGGGCGTCTTCGACACGGGCCTTCTTCTCCTTCATTTCCACTTCGGTGGCCGCCCCGACTTTGATCACGGCCACCCCGCCGGCGAGCTTGGCGACGCGCTCTTGCATCTTCTCCTTGTCGTAGTCGGAGGTAGCCTCTTCGATTTGGGCACGGATCTGGTTCACACGCGCTTCGATGTCCTTCTTCTCACCGGCGCCATCGATGATGGTGGTGTTCTCCTTAGTGATCTGCATGCGCTTGGCCTGGCCGAGGTGTTCCAACTGCGTGCCCTCCAGGCTCATACCGACTTCCTCGGAGATCACCTGTCCGCCCGTCAGGACTGCGATATCCTGCAGCATTGCCTTGCGCCGGTCGCCAAAGCCCGGGGCCTTGACGGCAGCTACTTTCAGGATGCCGCGGATGTTGTTGACCACCAAGGTCGCAAGCGCCTCGCCTTCGACATCTTCGGCGACGATCATAAGCGGTTTGCTCGCCTTGGCCACCGCCTCCAACACCGGCAATAGGTCACGGATGTTGGAGATCTTTTTGTCATGGATGAGAATATAGGGATCCTCGAGCTCGGCCGACATGTTCTCCTGCTTGTTGATGAAGTACGGCGACAGGTAGCCGCGATCGAACTGCATGCCTTCGACGATGTCGAGCTCGTTTTCCAGTCCCGAACCCTCTTCCACGGTAATCACGCCTTCCTTGCCGACCTTGTCCATCGCCTCGGCGATGACATTGCCGATGGATTCATCGGCATTTGCGGAGATCGTACCAACCTGCGCAATCTCCTTGTGGTCGGAGCAGTCCTTTGACAGCTTCTTCAGATGCCCGACCGTGGCAGTTACTGCCTTGTCGATACCACGCTTCAGATCCATCGGGTTCATGCCGGCGGCAACGGACTTCATACCTTCGGCCAACATGGACTGGGCCAACACGGTCGCGGTAGTGGTGCCGTCGCCTGCCACATCCGAGGTCTTGGACGCGACTTCCTTGACCATCTGCGCACCCATGTTTTCGTACTTGTCCTTGAGCTCCAGTTCCTTCGCCACTGACACCCCATCCTTGGTCACCGTGGGGGCACCGAAAGCCTTGTCTAAGACTACGTTACGGCCCTTCGGCCCCAAGGTCACCTTGACCGCATCGGCCAAGATATTCACGCCCTTCAGCATGCGGCTGCGGGCACTTTCACCAAATTTGACTTCTTTGGCAGCCATGTTCTTGCTCTCCTAAATTAACAAAGCATCAGTTGAAACTTGGTTAACCTTCGATTACGCCCATGATGTCTTCTTCGCGCATCACGAGCAGTTCCTCGTTGCCGAGTTTGACCTCGGTGCCGGAATATTTGCCGAACAACACTTTGTCCCCCGGTTTCACGTCTAGAGGCCGGACCTCACCGCTTTCGAGAATCTTGCCCTTGCCGACGGCGACCACCTCGCCCTGGATAGGCTTCTCCTTCGCAGTATCGGGGATCACGATACCCCCCGACGATTTGGTCTCTTCCTCCAACCGGCGGATAACGACGCGATCGTGCAGAGGGCGGATATTCGTGATGGATTGTCCTTTCTTGGCAGCTGCAGTGCTCATTTCACGTATTCCTCCTGTTTATGTTTGCTTTACAAGAAGAAAGGATTGGATCCCTAAAACCATTGACATCATGGTCTTTGGGAGTGCCAATAAGTAAGGCTTATCTGAGTGATTTCAAGCCACACCGAGGTATTTCTTGCACCTGATCACGTTATTAGCACTCACCAAAAGGGAGTGCTAATAATAACGGCGGCCATAATGATGTCAAGGGGCAAAGCGCGCTTTTCAGTCGTCAAGACGGCGATATTCGCCATCCAGGGTACGGTGGCTGTCGCTGGGGTGCCGCGCCTCACCTGACTCGGCGGTGGGTCGCAGAAAGTTTCGCCGCAAAATAATGGCGATAAATCGCCGGCGAAGCCACGGCACCAGCAGCGCAAAACCCACCGCGTCTGTAAAGAAGCCGGGGGTCAGCAGCAGGGCCCCTGCCACAAGCAGCGCTGCGCCTTCCAGGAGCTCGATGGCAGGTAGCTCGCCTTGGCGCAACAGCGCCTGACTTCGCGCGAGGGTCGACAGCCCCTGGACTCGGACCAAAACGGCGCCGATCACGGCGGTCAAGACTACGAGAAACACTGTCCAACCCGCCCCAATGGCGCTACCGACCGTGATCAGCAGCCAGATCTCCACCAGAGGAACGACCAAGAAAAGCATGAACAGAATGTGTAGTGGGCCCATAGTGCGGGTGTTTAGCGTCGCCAGGGCGAGAATTCGGGAATCGCCGGAGTGATCGACCTTGTCCGTCGATGGTGCTGTACCAATTCCATAGGCTTAGAGGTGGGGGCGTTTGCGCAATTTCAAACCCTTCGGTCTTACGTGCGTGCGGTCGGGCGAGCGACCGCCCCAGCATGCGCCGCCGAGCTAA
>JBHIDJ010000294.1:0-2916 GCA_046760105.1 Acidiferrobacterales bacterium
GGCCACGGATTTTGACGGTAATCCCAGGCCCATAGACGGCGATGGCGATGGCATTCCGATTGTCGACATCGGTGCTTTTGAATTTGGTGCCGAAGCCGAGCCGTCCTTCACCGACGTCTTCGTATTCGGCAACAGTCTCTCGGACACGGGTAATCTTGCTGCCTTCAGAGATACTGTCGGGGGAGTTCCTATCGGCACTATCGGCCTGTGTCATCCAGTAGATATCGTTGAGGGTTGCGGCAGGCTTTTTTTTGAAGAGAGCAGAGTCAGCAACGGGCCGGTTGCGGTGGAGCGTCTCGCGACACGTCTCGACTTCGAAGGACTCCAGCCATCGCTGCATGTTTTGTCATTTTTTGGGGTAGACCCTACCGAGCCCGGCACGAACTATGCTGTTGCCGGTGGTCATGCTGCCCCCCCTGACCCTGATGACCTTGAGGACGTACTCCCCGCCCTTCCTGGACAAATAGCCGCGTTCTTCGCCGACTTGCCCAAGCGCGGTTTACCGGCACCACCATCAAGCGCGCTGTATGTGATCTTCATCGGCGGTAACGACGTCCGGGAGGCCCGTGGTGCGTTCATATCTCCGCCACCAATGGGTGAGACCCCGGAAAGCATCATCGCTGATGCGATTTCGGCGATCGACACGAGTATTCGACAACTGATAACCGCAGGCGCTAGGACATTTCTGGTCGTCAACGTGGTGGATGTCGGCAGCCTGCCGGAAACCAGGATAGTTGCCGAGGCTGTTGAAGAGTTGCTCGGCATCCCGGCTGAGGTAATTATCACAAGTACAACCGGGCTAACGATAGAATTCAATAGGCAGTTAGCGGACCGGTTGGGTCAAATCAGACTTGAGCAAGAGCTAACGGGCAATCCCGTCGAACTTCGCGAGTTCGATCTTTTTACCTTTTTCAACTCAATTCGTGCAGCGAGCCTATTCGGGTTCGTGAACACCGACGACGCCTGTTTCGATTCCACGGTGTACTCGGCAACCGGAGACCGAGTGTTTCACCCCGACTGCGGCGAAGACGAGTTTGATACCTTCGTTTTCTTCGATGCGATTCATCCTACCGGGCGGGTCCATGCGTTTGTCGCCAACGCCTTATCCGCAGTCGTCGATTAGCACCACCCGGGGCATTCGTTAGCACCAGGGAGGGAATAGAGGCGATGGCGGAGCTGCCCAGGAAGTCGGGGGCGGTATAGGGGGGCGGGCGAGTGCCGCGTTCGCCGGTTGAACCGGGAAGCCGTTCGGCTAGACTGAAGTTAGGCGCAAAGGAGTTTTCGCAGGAGATACCATGAGTGAGGAACCGTCGCTGACTGAGCGCCGTTTCGGGCCGCGTCGCGTGACCGACGTCAAGACATTCGCCCATGACGGTGTCGAGTTACGAAAGTGCACGCTGCGGGATATCGGCCTTCAGGGGGCATTCGTTGAAACCAAAAATTTTCCTTTGGCTGAAGGTGCCGAGACGGAGCTCGTAATTCGACTTAACCGCGAGGGTAAGCGCGTGCACTGCCGTTTTCCCGCCACAGTCGTCCGTACGGAGTCAGACGGCGCCGCGCTGCGCTTCACCGAACTCGATCCCCACGCGCAGGAGGTGCTGGTCGAGCTTGTTTATGCGAACGACGCCCAGCAGACGAGCAAGGCATCGTATTAAATTAAAGCTCCGCCTCTTGTCGATGACGTCCGCGCCGAGTCGGAAAGAGCGCGCCTGCAGGCACCTGCGAACTGTGAGGCCCTGCGAACCGGGACTCGAACCTGGCTCTTGCGATTCAACGTCTCACGTCATTCCGATCAATCCTCGTGACATAAGTAAGCTTTTCCACCGGAGCTTCGCCCACGGTTTGCACAACACCTGCTTGAGATACTGCCGACCATGTCTCTCATGTTTTTGGTGACACTGGAATATCCGCAAGCCGAGATGAATGATCCGTTGTTTTCGGTTCCGTTAAGCGAGGTGAAAGAATTGTCCGCCGACACGTTTGTCATAGACCTGCTGCGCGACGATGGCGTGTTAGCCGCGCATGACAAGGTTCAGAAACGGGCCTGACCACGCTTAAAAAGCCGACTCCGTTGCTGAAAAAAATCAGAGTGATTTAAAAACCGGGGGTACCACACTCTGGCCCCAGTTATTGTTTTGATCTAAGATTGTTTGATGCAACATCCATGGTCTAGAATCACAATATGGATGTTGACTACTCCGTTGTTATTCCCGCCTATAATGAGGCGGCTTGGCTTCCAAAAACGCTTGCTGCCTTAAAAAAAGCGATGGCGCACACTACCCTTTCGGGGGAGATCATCGTAACGGATAACAATTCAACCGATGATACGGCGGCGTTGGCGAGGGATGCCGGTGCCAAGGTTGTGTTTGAGCCCCATAATCAGATTTCACGCGCCCGAAATGCTGGTGCCCGACAGGCAAGGGGCAGGTATCTGCTGTTTGTTGATGCCGATACCATCATCACACCGCAGTTATTGTGTGCAGCGCTGGAAAATCTGCAGGCCGGAACGTGTTGCGGTGGGGGCGCGGTGGTGCAGTTGGACGGCGGTATGAACCGCGCGGCGCACGTGGTGCTTAGGGTCTGGACCTGGTTGTCCGTCAGGCTGCACCTGGCAGCCGGTTGTTTTATTTACTGTTTGCGCAGTGACTTTAAGAAGCTGGGTGGCTTCAGCGAGTCGGTCTATGCCAGTGAGGAAATCTGGTTTTCACGCTGTTTGCATCGTCTGGGCAAGACACGGAGTCAGCCGTTTTGCGTTATTACCAAATATCCTGCGCTGTCATCCGGTCGGAAGTTGGCATGGTTTAGCGTACGGAAACAATTACTATTGGTGTTGATGCTGACCTTGTTCCCGTTCCTGCTGAGATACAAGCGGTATTGTGGTTTCTGGTATGACAGACCTCAATAGCAGAAAGATAA
>JBHIDJ010000295.1:0-2896 GCA_046760105.1 Acidiferrobacterales bacterium
CTACTTTATTCCAGGAGGCGTCACCCACGGCTGCCTCGCCTGCGAGGGACGAGCCATCGCCCTGGACATCTTCACCCCACCCCGCGAAGAATATATGTAGCTGTCAGCTGTCAGCACCCAACCTGAGTGATCACCTGGTGGCCTTTGCTCAATGGCGAGGAGGAAAAACGGGAGTGGACCGGTTGCGCCGATCCCGCTTTTTGTTGGCCCCGGCTGTGGTTTTGTTGGCCACCCTGGCTTGCTCGCAGGAGAAGGAGGAAACGAAGATTCCCGTAAATACTCCCCAGCAGGAGAGGGCGAAGGTCGCAGAGGAGGCTCACGATTCCGCCAAGAGCAAGACGGAGACTAAAGTCGCCACAGCGGGCGCAACAGGGAAGATCACCGGTGTCGTGAATTTCGCGGGGACACCAGCCCCGCGGGAGAAGATCGCCGTCACCAAGGACAGGGCCACCTGCGGTCAGGAGAAGCGATCAAAGGCGCTGATCGTCGGTGCGAAGCGGGGAGTCCGGTACGCCGTCGTCTCCCTGGCCGGGATCAGGGGCACGCCGAAGAAGCCGGCGCAGAACTCTCAGCTCGACCAGCGGGGCTGCGAGTTTAGACCTCACGTCCTGATCGTTCCGGCCGGCTCGACCCTTGATATCCTGAACAGCGACGGCATCCTCCATAACTTCCACACCACCTCAGCAAAGAATCCCACCATCAACAGGGCTCAGCCGGGGTTCAGGAAAATCATGAAGGTGAAATTCGACCAGCCCGAGATCGTCAAGGTGACGTGTGATGCCCACTCCTGGATGCAGGGTTGGATCGTAGTGGCAGAGCATCCTTACTATGCCGTAACAGACGATACCGGCTCCTTCACGCTGGCTAACGTACCGGCCGGCTCGTACCAGCTCAAAGTGTGGCACGAGACGCTAGGCGAGGCCACGAAGGACGTGGTCGTGCGTGCAGGAGAGGAGACACCGATCTTCTTCGATGTCACAAAGTAGCAGGAATGAGAATTAAAAATCAATATCAAGCTGTTCGCTAACTTGAGTAGCTCGGGAGAACCAAGGGGGAGCCGGAAACGGAGGTGAGACCGCTCGGCGGTTCGGACAGATACGGAAGCTCCTCCAAAGATGAGCCAAGAGCAGATTCGACCCCGTCCGTGTCTTTTTGAGAGGTCTAGTTTGCCAACCTTTTCAGCTCGACCTTCGCGCCGGTGTACTCGTAGAAGCCGGTGATACCGGTGTCGAGTGCCTTGCGGAACAGGCGTGCGGACTCGCCTCGGTTCCCGCGGAGAAGGTAGTACTGCCCCACGTAGAAGAACGCCTCGCACTCCTGCTCGCGCTGTTTGCGCTGGTCCGAGTCCTTCGCCGCCGCCAGCACCTGCGGCGGTGTCGTCTTGCCGAGGAACAGCGACACGACCGGCCCCGGCCAGCCGTTCAGATCCGCCTTTCCTGCGTTGCGCGCCAGCTCGTGCCGACCGTCCTGCCTGGACCGTTCGCGGGCGAGGTAGAGCCAGAGGGCCGAATAGATATCCGACGGATCGATGCTCAGGCTTCGCTCGTGGTCCCGCACTGCCTCCGAAAAGTGACCTAAGTAGAATCTCGTATTACCCCGGCCTTCGTAGGCCAAGGCAAAGTCTGGTTTGAGACGGATGGCGGCGTCGTAATCCTTGATCGCGCGGTCGTACAGGCCCTTGGTGCTATAGGTAGAGGCGCGGTTTCTGTAGGCCAAGACAAAGTCTGGTTTGAGACGGATGGCGGCGTCGTAATCCTTGATCGCGCGGTCGTACAGGCCCTTGTCCCTATAGGCATTGCCGCGGTTGAAGAAGGCCTGCACGTAGTCCGGTTCGAGGCGGATGGCGGCGTCGTAATCCTTGATCGCTCGGTCGTACAGGCCCTTGTCCCCATAGGCATTGCCGCGGTTGTTGAAGGCGTAAGCGAGGTCCGGCTTGAGGCGGATGGCGGCGTCGTAATCCTTGATGGCGCGGTCGTAGAGGCCCTTCTTCTTATAGACATTGCCGCGGTTGTTGAGGGTAATGGCCAGATTCTTCTGCGAGAACTCGCCCGCCTGGATCGCACGCGTGTAGTACCGCACCGCCAGATCATATTCGCCACGTTGAGCGGCCAGGCGGCCCTTCTGGAAATCAAAAAATGCGCCCGCCCACGCCGTCGCCGTTTGGCCGACGACCAGCAGGACAATCAGCAGCAACCGGATCATTGCCCACTCCTTCTTCTGCCTAGATCGCGTCGTCATCTCTTCTCTCTCCCGTCTTTCCCACGTAAATACGCCGGGGTGATTTGAGCGCCTTTGCAGCACTTTGCACGATCTGTGCCAAGGCCGTCGAGTGGAACCTCTAAGATTTCCCGGGGGTCCGTCGAGGAAAACGGGTCACGAGGAAAAGGGGGCGAGTCCTTACCAGTTCTCTGCCCTAGGGATGGCTCGGTAGGTACTAGGGCTCCCTGCCTGAAAGCTCATAGATGATAGCTGACTGCTGCGAAGGACGGGCCGTCGCCCTCGAAATCTTCACCCCACCCCGCGAAGAATATATGTAGATGTCAGCTGTCAGCTGTCAGCGGTCAGCAGTCCACCTCCCAATTACCATGAACGTCTCCATCTCTTTGTCACGTTCTCTTCGAAACGACCTCCCTCCATGTCAGGGTTCCTTGAGCTCCGCACTCTCCACGGGAATGGAATCTCGAAGTTCCGTCCCTGTCTGCGTCGAACACAGCAGGTGCACTGGACGCAGAGGGGAGATTATCTCTGGCTATCGAGCTGGGCGGGGATTCAGTCCTATTTTGGCGTTGGTAACGGCTCTTCGAGACGTGTGATCCATGGGGTGGGCGTCAGAGTCCGCGACTGCGCGGCGAGGTTGACCGTCGGGTCGATCAGCAATTGAGGTTTACGCCCGTTG
>JBHIDJ010000296.1:0-2841 GCA_046760105.1 Acidiferrobacterales bacterium
GGTAAGATGGTTATGGGGACTTAAAGGAGTGTAAAGGTGGTGGTTCGCTGGAAATTTCAGACACATCGAATACGGCTTCATCTCGGTATAGCAACGATCTTCGTTGTCATCGTCGCGGCTCTTACCGCAGCAATCATTTGGAACAATCGCCGTGAAGCTTCGGACGTCGCTCTAGAAACAGCGGAGCAACTGTTCAACGAAATAACGACCAAAGTTGACGAACGTGTCAACCGGATGCTCGGTTCGGTGAGAATAGCGGTCGACACCGTGTCCGCTATGCCGAGTCTGTCTGATCACCCGCGGTACGATGGTCTTTCCTATGAAGCGCTGGAATCCATGGTACGTGTTATTGAGTCAGAGCCATATGTCTTCGCGGTGTACGCCGGCTTCGGCTCGGCAGACATGATCCAGGTCTCGGCAATGCGCGGCGACCCGGACGTGCGAGCAGCGTTTCAAGTTCCGGACGGCACCCATTTCATAATTCGGACGATCACAAAAGACCGAGACGGAAAACGACGCCAGTATCTGAGATACCTGGATCGCGATCGCCACGTCATTGGAGCACGCACTGAGCCAGACCCGCCATATGACCCGCGCTCACGTCCATGGTACGCGAGCGCACTAACCGTCGACAGAACTCTGTTTACGGAACCCTACGTTTTCTTCTCGTTGAAAAAGCTGGGCATCACGGGATCGCGACGGCTAATCGGAGGCGGTGGCGTACTTGGCATGGATGTCACGCTGTCGAACTATTCCCACTTCCTTTCAGAGCAGCGTGTATCTCCAAATGGTGTGGTGTTTCTGTTCAATTCGCGAGGCGACATCCTTGCGCACCAGGACCCGTCACTGGCCGCTCCGATTGCCCAAGAGATCGAGGCATCGCAAGTACGCCGACTTGTCCTGCGCAAAGCTGGGGAGACCGGAAATCCGATTGTGGAAGCGGTGGTGCGGGAAGGTTTGGCGCCACGGGATGATCGCTTCGCCATGAAACAGATTCAAGTGCAGGGTAAGACGTACCTCGTCCAGGTAGCTCCTGTGGGCATCGAGCTGGGGCTTAACCAGCACATAGGCATAGCGGTACCTCTGTCGGATTTTACGCAACACATCGCGCAGATGCAGGAGCGCAGCCTATTGTTCTCAGTTTTGGCTCTTTTCATCGCCCTTCCACTAATCTTTTTGGTAGCAAAGCGCATAGCGACAAAACTGGGAACGCTTGCAGGAGAAGCCGACAAGATCCGAAATTTCGATCTCGACAGTCCGGTTGCCGTGGATTCGTTAATCTTGGAGGTCCACAGACTGTCGAAAGCCTTTGAATCGATGAAACAAGGGCTGCAGGTATTTGGAAGATACGTTCCGAGAGCAATCGTGCAAGAAATCGTGCAATCCGGGACGTCACCAGAACTGGGGGGCCACCGTCAGGAAATCACGATATTGTTCACGGATATCTCGGGCTTCACCCGTATTGCGGAGGGGACTGTTCCCGAGGACTTGATGTTCCGGATGTCTGAATATTTCGAAACCCTCAGTTCAGTGTTATCACGGCATAATGGAGTAGTCGACAAATATATTGGTGATGCAATCATGGCGCTATGGAATGCGCCCAATCGTGATGCTCACCATGTTGCGCATGCGTGCGCTGCGGTTCTTGCTTGTCGTAATGCCGGGTGGGAGCTGGCTGAACGGTGGAGGGAGCGCGAACTCCCAGTCTTTAGAACTCGCTTCGGGCTGCACTGCGGAGAGGCAGTTGTTGGAAACGTCGGGGGGGCCGACAGGATGAATTTCACCGCTGTTGGCGCGACGATTAATGTGGCCTCGCGCTTGGAAGGAATTAATAAGTTCTACGGAACGGAAATTCTAGTGTCGGACGATGTTGCCAGACGCGTGGGTGATCAATATCTGATGCGGTTGGTCGACCGGGTGCAGCCACATGGTGCAAATGAGCCCATCGACATCTACGAACTTATGGCGGCCCGCGCGGGTCTTACGGAGCTGCCCGAGTTGCTGGAAGCGAACGAAGAGCAACTCGAACTTTGCGCCATGTGGGAACGTGCCTACGAGACATACGTAAGCCGTGATTGGCAAGCTGCGTTGGAAGCATTCGAGGCTGTTTTGCGCCGCTGCCCACAAGATAATCCGGCTCAAATCTATGTGCGCCGTTGTCACGACTTTGTCGAGAATGGCCCTGACCCCGACTGGAACGGAGTAACCCTATTGACCCAAAAATAGGGCAGATGAGCATGTCTCAATTAATATCTGGCAGTTTGGTATTGATCAGAATTGCTATCTGTGTCGCATTTGTTCCTTTGGTGCAACTTTCGTGGGGCTCAGAGCTTCGAATTGGCTTCCCGTCCGACATGGTGACTAAAGATCCTGCTGATCACCGTGATCGTTCGACAGAGATCATTCTTCGAAATATTTTCGACGGACTTCTGACGCGCGATTCTTCGATGCGCCTAAAACCCGAGACCAGTGCATCTTGGCGTCAAGTTTCGCCAAGAATTTACGAGTTTCGCCTGCGGAGCGGTGTCCGCTTTCATGATGGCCACGTACTTACAGGGGAGGACATAGTCTTCAGCTTCGAGCGCTTGACGACCACTGGAGCCCTCAGTGGCCGCACCAGTCCGAGGAGAAAACTGCTTGGACCACTTGTGTCGATAAAGGCGGTCGATCCGCTTACCGTGCGGTTTAAACTGGAGAAACCATGGCCGGTGTTCCCCGCAATGCTGCCGTTCCAGCAGATCGTCGGCCGCTCGATGAATAGTCAGCAGGACGGCGAAAGGGAAAGCGGAAATGCTGCCAGACTGGTCGGGGCTGGTCCGTTTCGCCTGGTTCACTGGTTTG
>JBHIDJ010000297.1:0-2827 GCA_046760105.1 Acidiferrobacterales bacterium
TCAGAGACGTGTTTCAGGATCTTTATGACAAAGGTCTGACGCAGTATGACCACAGTGCTTTCCTTCTAAATCTAGAAGCGATCAACACTCCGACTCGTTTGGGCACAGGCACCGACACCACGCCGGAGTGACGAGAAGCGCCGCTCGATGTAGTCCGAGAGCTCTTCTTCTCTGATGTCATTCACCGCCTGATACAGCTCATCGAGCACCGCGAGGCAAAGTGGTTAACAGGAATATCAGTGAAGTTAGTGTATTAAACTAAATCAACCACTTGCGCCGCTTGCCATCTTTGAAACCATATTTGAATTAGCCGTTTTTCTGTGATTTCCAAAGTGGCTACGACACAATTTCGACACAGTTTCGAAACATCCAGTTGTGAGGCCGTCCTGAGTTTTGTGCCTTTTTCGGTTTCATCGAAACAGTATTAACTATTCTCAAGGACGCTTTATCCCGCCGATCAAGACAACTGTGAGCAGGTTCCAAGCGACATAGACGAACAGATAAATTGGTGACCCAGTCTTTTTACTCATGAGCGCAATCCTATTGCCCCTTGCCGGTCTTGTTATGATATCCTCGTTGGGATAGTTGACTAAATTGCTCAGACATGTCAGGGGTAAGATGACACTTCGGTCCGAGGAAAGAGTCTTCCCGAAGTAGGTCAACGGTAATAACCACCTCCAAGGTACGTGAAATGGCACGCACAGTGTACTGTCAGGTACTGAAACAGGAAGCTGAGGGGCTCGACCAACCAACCCACCCCGGCTCGTTAGGTCAACGGGTCTATGAAAATGTGTCCAAGGAGGGGTGGAAAAGATGGCTCGAACGCCTGACCATGATTATCAATGAAAACGGGCTGAGCACAGCCGACCCCAAGACCATCGAGTTAATTGAGCAACACATGGTCGGTTTTCTCTTCGGCGAAGGTGATTTGGGTAAGCTGCCCGCCGGTTTTTCGCCGGCAGGACAAAAGAAATAATCGGTCCTTGCGGGCGACTGAATCGCGAGACTTACGCGGGACGCGCCATTTGCCCCTTTGCATTTGGTTGCTCTCCTCAGAAGTCAAAACCAGTCGCAGCTAGAGCACGTTTATGGACAATCCTCCGAGGTACGCGCACCGTACCACGATGGCCCTGAACGCATCGAGCCAAGCGGCGGCGCCCTTCAAAGTCGTGCTCATCAATCCGTACGAACTCGGGCGCCAACCCTTTGGTCTCGCGCAGCCCGCTGCCTGGCTGCGTGGCGATGATTTCTCGGTCGTGTGTCTGGACTTGGCCCTGCAAAAGCTGGAGCCGGGCATCCTCGCTCGGGCTGGACTGGTGGCGATATACCTGGGCATGCATACGGCCACGCGCATCGCACTGGAGGCCTTGCCACGTATCCGAGAGCTGGCCCCCGACGCGCACCTTTGCGCCTATGGCCTGTACGCGCCTATGAACGCAGAGCTATTGCGTGGCCTCGGGGTAAAGGCGATTCTCGGTGGCGAATGTGAACCCGCGCTCCTTCAGCTGGCGCAACAGCTCAGAAGTGGTGGAGAGGCCCTCGCCGCGACGCAGTCGATCATTCACCTGACCAAGGTCCCATTCGTGAAGCCGGATCGCACGGGATTGCCGTCCTTGTCTGACTACGCGCATCTGCAGCTGCCAGACGGCAGCACGAAGGTGGTGGGCTTCGCCGAAGCAAGTCGGGGGTGTAAGCACCTGTGCCGCCACTGCCCGGTGGTGCCAGTCTACCAGGGGAGGTTCCGCGTCATACCGGTAGCTATCGTGATGGAGGATATCCGCCAGCAAGTAGACACAGGCGCCGGGCATATCTCTTTCGGGGACCCGGACTTCTTGAACGGCCCCACCCACGCCTTGCGGATCGTGCGCGCGTTGCACGCCGAGTTCCCGGATGTGACCTACGATGCGACCATCAAGATCCAGCACCTGATTCACCACAGGGACCTGTTACCGGAGCTCAAACGCACCGGGTGCAACTTCCTCACATCGGCGGTCGAATCCGTCGACGATAAGGTCCTCGCCTATCTTGACAAGAATCACACGCGGGCAGACTTCAGGCGTGCGGTCAGATTGCTGCGGGCAACCGGCATGGCCCTTGCACCCACCTTTGTGCCCTTTACGCCTTGGACGACCCTTGAAGGCTACATTGATCTACTGCAACACGTGGTGGACTTGGAGCTCGTCCAGAGCGTACCACCGGTTCAGCTCAGCATCAGGCTGTTGATCCCCGAGGGCTCGTACATGCTCAAGATCCCCGGATTCCGAAAGCAAGTCGAGTCGTTCGACCCCAAGCTTCTTGGCTATCCCTGGAAGCACCGTGACTCGCGGGTCGATCGGCTGCAGGCAGACATCCAGACCTGGGTTGCGGATGCCGAGGCGCAGGGGCTGCCGCGCCGCCAAGCCTTCGAGCGGACTTGGCACTTGGCTCATGAAGCGTTAGGCCGCACGCCGCCAGCGCTGCCAAACGGTGACCTCGGACCAAAGATCCCGCACATGTCCGAGCCCTGGTACTGCTGCGCCGAACCCACAAGTCAGCAGTTGCAAAGCTTTTGATAATCGCATTCACTGGCGCGTCAGACAGTCTTGGTATTGGCTGTGAGTGTGTGTCGTGCGTCGCTCCTTGCAGCGCGGCTTACGCGACTACGAAGGCACTTTATCAAATAGCGAGCAAATCATTCCCAACGCAGCGATAGTAGTCATTATGCTCAGAATACAATTTCAGAATCCTGGCCTTCGTTTGTTCGATGAAAGATCCGTCGTCATCGATTAGCGAACTTACGCGACGTAGAAAAGTATGGCGAGGTAGTGGGTGGCACTGCCAGTTAGCA
>JBHIDJ010000298.1:0-2819 GCA_046760105.1 Acidiferrobacterales bacterium
ACGCCCAGACGCCAGCCGAAATTCATCGCGCCGATATAGGCGAAAACCGGGGGCATGAGGCCCAGCCACAGCGCAAAGCCAAAAAACACCGCTGTCGGCGATGGCGGATCTTCGGCAAGCTGGGAAAAAACTGCCTTGGGCCGAAAAAGCACCTTCGGCATCAAAGCAATCGAAAAATTTTTAGCCATTGTTTATCGGACAATAGTCATGAACACAACAATACCATAAATAAGTACTTTTGGCGCATCTCCTGAGATTTACTGCTCGTCGTAACCTTGGTTTCGGGAAAGCAGACCTTGCATTTTCAGACATTGTGGAAATGACCACGTACCAGCGCTTGGGTGATCTTGGTGAGAGAAAGTTATTAAAATCCTTTACCTACTAATTGCCCTGGCTATGGTCTTTGTGGCCCTTATCGTCTGAGCCTTTTTCTGGAGCGTTAAGTCGGGTTAGTCCGACAATCTGGAAGGACCTGCGCACAGGATACTCACGGATGAAGATGAAGAAGTGGCGGACACGACACAAGCCCAAACACGGGACTAACTAAACTCGGTAGGGTACAGTGCCGCCCAACCACCCTAAGTCTATTCCATGAAAACCTGGTGGATTTGTCCGGAAATCCCGGTCGGCACGGCGACGCCGATCGGTGTTTTGGGACGTATACCCTGAGGTTGGACCGGCTGTTTTCTCCCGGTAGTTGATATAAATCAACGACTGTAAAGCGCTTGCGCAATATGTTAGCCGCCTAATTAGGTCAGTCCTTTGAGGCTGATCTTTGCTATGACAAACCGAGACCACAACATTGACCTGGTGGCCGTGACCACTCGTGGTTACGCGGACGCATCGCGTGCCGTATTTGGATCCGTTCAAGGTATATTCTCTTGGACGTTTATGCTGTGAGCCCAAACTGGTCCAGACCCGTCGTCTTTGATGCAGAGCTGATGCGGAAGTATGACATCGCTGGGCCACGGTACACGTCCTATCCTACTGCGGTGCAATTTCACGAGCGTTTCGGCGAGGCCGAATATCATGCGCACGTACAAACTAGCAACGGCGATCCTATACCACGGCCACTGTCCCTGTATTTTCACATCCCCTTTTGCGCCACAGTCTGTTACTACTGTGCGTGCAATAAAATCGTAACCAAGAATCGTGCACGCGCCGCTGCTTATGTTACGCACTTAAGCAAAGAAATTGCGCTTCAAGGGAGATTATTTGACCGCGACCGTCCGGTCGATCAATTGCACTGGGGAGGTGGCACGCCGACCTTCCTCAACCATGGACAGATGCGTGAGCTCATGGGCACGACGGCCAAGCACTTCACCTTGAGAGATGACGACAGCGGGGAGTATTCCATCGAAGTTGACCCACGTGGGGTGAACGAGGCCACAATCGCCTTGCTGCGCGATCTCGGATTCAACCGCCTCAGTCTCGGTGTCCAAGACTTCGATCCGACAGTGCAGAAGGCCGTAAACCGCATACAGTCCGAGGAAGAGACGCTAGCGGTCATAGACGCGGCCCGGCATCATGAGTTTGAATCTATCAACATCGATCTGATCTATGGCCTGCCGTTTCAGACCGTAGCCAGTTTTGGCCTCACCTTGGACAAGATCATCGCTGCTGATCCCGATCGCCTCTCCGTGTTCAATTACGCCCACTTGCCGGAACGTTTCAAAACGCAACGTCAAATCAATGCCGCCGATCTCCCCACAGCTGCCGAAAAACTCGCTATTCTGCAGCAAACGATTGAACGTTTAACGGCGGCTGGCTATGCCTATATCGGGATGGATCACTTTGCCAAACCAGACGACGAACTTACCCTAGCACAGACTAAGGGCACCCTGTGCCGGAATTTTCAGGGCTACTCCACCCACGGCGATTGTGACTTGATCGGATTGGGTATCACGGCCATTGGCATGGTTGCTCACAGCTATGCCCAGAACGTTCACAATCCGGAGCAATACTATCGGTGCATCGACGCCGGGCGTGTGCCGGTGTCTCGCGGCATAGAGTTGTCCCCTGACGACCGCCTGCGCCGCGAGATCATCTTGCAGCTCATTTGCCACCTCACACTGGATATCGAAGCAGTCGAGCAGAAGCGGGGAATCAAGTTCATTGAGTACTTTGCCGCAGAATTGCCGCGGTTAGAAGCCATGATGGCAGACGGTCTGTTAGCGCTGAAGGACGGCACGCTTCAGGTGCTCCCTGCCGGGCGACTACTGATCCGCAACATCTGCATGGTGTTTGATAAGTATTTGTCGGCCAAGGAGCACAAGGGGAGTTTCTCTCGGGTGATTTGAGAGCCGTCAAGGCGTGGTTGACTTTCGACCAATTTGGGCGTGTCCGGTGTAGAAGGCATCGATTACGAGCACGGATAACAGCCCCCTTTGGGTGACGACGCGTACGTAAAACCACAACCTTAAAGACGGGCGAGCTTACGGTCCAGGACTTTCTCGGATAAGTTATCCGTGCACTTTGCAGTTAAAGAAAACGTCGTGCACGAAAGAAACTACGGGCAGTACGAAGACCAGAAAACAGAGCATAAGTGTTTGCTCGATGAGATCCGCGACATTATGGATGATTACGAGTAAGTCGCACTGTTTCACGCGGACAAGCTCGTTAGCGTGACGGCTGCGCCTCGAGACTGTCCGCTTACTTCCAGTATCAAACTTGTAGGGTACACGATATTTCTACCAGATGAGCGTAGGGACGTGGTCGGCTATCGTGATTATGTCTACCGGCCAACGTCAGTGACGATGTAGCGCTATTCGATACATTCTCTAAGCCTCGCGAATTGGCCGGAAGTGGGACGTAAGGAT
>JBHIDJ010000299.1:0-2793 GCA_046760105.1 Acidiferrobacterales bacterium
ATTGGACTGTTGAAAACTAAGCGCCGCGCACACGGCATCGGACGCACGGGCGAACCCGGCGACTAGTGCGTCGCCACGTATCTCGTGCACGGTGCCACTATATGCCTGAATGATCGAGGAGAACCGTTGAAAGGCGGCATTGATCCTTTGATGGGCAAGCGTCTCATCGCGTTGCACCAGGGTGGTGGAGCCCGCAACGTCTGCATGCACGATGACAGCGAGCGTCCTCGAGATGTCTTGGTCGGTCATTTAACACCGCTAGCAGCAAGATGGGATGACCATTATGCGCCCTATTTGCAGGCGTTTGAATTGGTACACGGTAGGGAAAAGCGCGAACGGGAAGCCGAGAACAGATCTTCCTATAATCGAGCGGCGCGAATGTCCGCAAAGCGGGACCGGAAGCAGACGTTGCAGCGTTGTAGATGTAGTGCCCGACTTGAGTTTTCGATAATGCAGCTAGGCTGAAATCCAGCGACCACCTGATGAGAGAACAGCGGATCAATCCTTTGGCTTGGCCTAGTGGACGTAAGACTTTTATCCTGGGGGCACGTCGACGGGATGCCCGGCATCTCCCCAACCCGGAAACCCCCTGGCGAAATAATAAACATTTCGAAAACCCCAGGTGAGCGCCTTAGCGCAGGCGTCGGCGGATTTGTAACAGGACCTACCCGCGCAGTAGAACACTACCTCGTCGTCTCGGCGCACGGCTTGAGCAAGTCGCTCCTGGCTTAGATCGTTATGCAGCTCGAATAGCACCGCACCAGGTATGATTCCCTCGCGCCAGTCGCCAGGTGTTCGGACGTCAACGAACGTTGCGCCGCGGTCGAACAACACTTTGGCAGTCGCCACGTCAATCTTGGTCGCGCCCTTGACCTCAAATCCGTTCGAGGTTTTGGTAACCAGTTCCCGGTAGCCCGTTGACGGATCAGCCCCGGGCGGCACGCCCGCCTTGCGCAACCCTTCACGAAACCGTTCCTCGTCTTCACGTTTCTTGAACCCCGTCCAGGTCCCAACACGGCTTAAAGTGTATGGCGGCGCGTCTCGCTTGGCGTAAATCGCGTTCAATTTCTCGATGGCGGCCTTCGCCTCTTGTTTGCGACCGAGTTGCCCATAGGCGGCGGCAAGCCACTTGTATCTGAATTCAACATCCGGCGCGCGCTTCACCGCCCGCTCCAAGGTCGCAGCCGCCTCCGCAAACTGTTCCATGCCGAACTGCGCTCTCCCCAGGGCTGAGAGATAGCCCGGAGAATAGTGGGGGTTGAGGCGCATTGCTTTCTTGACGGCCTCTGCCGCCTCGTCTGGTCGCCCGGCGAAGGTCAATGCACTTGCCAAGGGAAGGTAACTGGCGGCCTCGTTGGGGCCGAGTCGTATGGCGCGCTCGGCTTCCGTAATAGCTTCCTCGTGCTGGCTTCGCCAAAGCAGCATCTCCGATGCCACGATGTGCGCCAGTGACGTCGGCTTTTCCTTCGCTGTCGCGAGATAACGCTTGGCCTTATTAATCGCGTCTTGCCATTGCAGACCTGCTTGGCCTGCCCACCCCCTGTCGGCGATTGTCCAGTGCACCAGCGCGAGGGCAGCATAGGCACGGGAAAAAGAAGGATCATGCTCGATAGCTTCCTCGAAGAAGGGAATAGCCTTCGCATAGTCTTCCGGCGTTTCCTGTCGATAATGGGCCCACCCTTGCAAAAAGGCATCGTAGGCGGCCGGATCGCCCGTTTCCAGTTGTGATCTCCCAGCAGCTTCCTCCGTTGTTAGATTGACGGCAAGTGCCGTTACAATCTTGCTTGTAATCCGATCTTGCAGCCCGAGGATATCGTTGAGCTGGCCGTCGTAGCGCTCCGCCCACAGGTGTGCCCCCGTCGAAGCATCAATTAACTGCGCATTGATGCGTACCTGATCCCCAGCGCGGCGGGTACTCCCTTCCAGCACGTAACGAACGCCGAGCTCTTCCGCCACTTGCCGCACCTTCACCGGTTTGCCCTTGTAGGTAAATGTCGAGTTGCGCGCGATGACGAACAGGCCTGAGATCTTGGAGAGATCAGTAATAAGATCGTCGGTCATCCCGTCGCTGAAATACTCTTGCTCTTGATCACCACTCAAGTTGTCGAAAGGCAGTACGGCGATGGACGGTTTGTCTGGCAACGGGAAGGCCATGTGTTCTATAGACGCCGGCTCTTCCCTCGTCTGCCAGGGCTGCCACCAGGCGATCACACCTGCGCCGATGACAAGTACAACGGCCGCGGCGGTGGCCGCCATCACGTGGTGCATTGGGCGTCGAGCCTTGCGACGCGCGCTCGGCGCGGGCAGCACCGCGTCCGGTTTAAGCTTTGCCGAGTAAGTCCGCACCGGCTTAGCGATGTTCTTAACCGCTTGCTCGCCGATGAACTCGTAGTCGAGTGGCAGCTTGTTGCCCACTGCTGTGTGCACCGACTCGGAGATGCAGATCCCGCCGGGTTCTGCGAGGCTCTCTAACCTAGCGGCTACGTTGACCCCATCGCCATAGATCTCGTTGCGATCGACGATGACTTCACCGAGATTGACGCCAATACGAAACTGGACCTTGCGATCGTCAGAAAGATCCTTATTGCGCTCCTTAAGATCCTGCTGGACCGCTACCGCACAGATGAGCGCGTCCGACACCGTGGCGAAATCCGCCAGCACGGCATCGCCAGCGAAGTGCAAGACGGTGCCGTTGTGTTTTTCAATCGAGGCGGTGATAGCGTCGAGATAGGCGCTTAAGGCGCGATGGGTGCCCTCCTCATCCTCGCCGGTCAGGCGGCTATAACCGGCGAC
>JBHIDJ010000300.1:0-2783 GCA_046760105.1 Acidiferrobacterales bacterium
ACCACCAGAGTCCTTTGGGCGCTGGAGGAGGTTGGTGCGGAGTATGAGTTTGTGAAGGTCGATCTCTTAAGAGGCGAAGCACGCCGAGCGCCGTACATAGACCTCAACCCTGCCGGAAAGGTACCGACGCTCGTCGACGACCAGTTGGTGCTAACCGAGTCGGGAGCAATTTGCACCTATCTCGGAGAGAAGTTTCCGGATTCCGGTTTAGTGCCCGGTCTCGGCACCCCGGAGCGCGCGCTTTATTACAAGTGGTGTTTTTTTGTACTGGCTGAACTTGAGCAACCCTTATGGACGCTTTCCAAGCACCGATTTGTGCTGCCCAAGAAGTGGCGGGTGCCAGCCATTACCGACACGGCTGTGTGGGAGTTTTCAGTCGCGGCAGATGTGCTGAATACGGAATTGGACGGGAAGGATTTTGCCGTTGGCGACCGTTTTACCGCGGCCGATATTCTTGTCGCCCACACGCTCAGTTGGGCGAAATCGTCCGAAATCGCTCTCGGGCATGAGCAATTGGAGGCATATACTGAGCGAATGCTCGCACGACCAGCATTAGCGCGCGGCAGAGAGCGCGAACAAGAAGCGTAAGTAGGAGGGCGCGGCAACTACCCGTCGACGTCCGCGAGTTATAAGAAAGGTAGCTAGCGACTCACTGCTGCGGTAGATAGTTAGTTGGGTTTTTCACGATTAGATTGAAGCTGATACTGATACGCAGCGCTTCCGATAGATTCGGGTGTATGTAGTGCATGAGAAAAGCCGGCCACATGAGGATCATGCCGGGTTTGGGGGAGATGGTGAATTCGGGCTCGATTTGGGGGTCGTCCTTGATCGCCGTCATGTTGACGGCGCTGCGCGGATCGTAGAACGTGATGCACCCCGGTCGTACGTCGGCGCGGTTTCGAAGGGGTGCCCGGGAATCGGGCACACGCACGTAATAGGTGCCACTTAAGTAGGCATAGGGGTGGTTATGCGGGTCGTGATAGTCGCCCAGCCGGTTGACGTTAGCCCAGCCCTGCAGTGACCACTCGATAGGATAGTCCATGCCGGCACGTCGGCAGTAGTCGATGGTCGATTTGTGGATGCATTGCTTTAACCAGTCGATGGCCGGATTCTTGATGGCGAATAGGTTCTCATCTAGATAGTTCGTCGTCAGGCTTTCATTCTCGGCTTCGCGCTCGAGAATGAGGTGCTCGAGCTCGAGATTAGCATGCTCGTGACCGGGCAGTGTCTGCTCCAGGAAAAGGATCGGCCAGAGAAGGCGAAAACCGTTTTTATCCTGTGTGTCCATGGCCTTTACTTTATAGTGCGCGCTCGATTCTCGCTATCCCTTATGGCAAGGAATGCATCGGTTTGTGTCTGTGCTGAAGCCTTCAAAAAGTCCTTATCAGGTCAGGATTTTGCGTTCTGCTAGCATCGCGAATATTGGGAATATTCGCGACATCATTGGTGCCGCTTTTCAAGTGGTGTACGGTGGCGTGCTAGGGGCGCACCTACAAGGTAGCCGAGGCTAAGAAGAAGGAGTCGATTTATGGCTGAATACACGTTGTATTGCTTTGCTCAATCGGGCAACGCTTACAAGGCGGCGTTGATGCTCAATCTTTGTCGCGCCAATTGGGCACCTCGTTTCGTAGACTACTTCAACGGTGAAACGCGTACACCGGAGTTTCGCGCGATAAACGAAATGGGTGAGGCTCCCGTGTTGGAGCACAATGGCAAAAGGTTCAGTCAGTCCGGGGTGATCTTGGATTACTTGGCCGATGAGCTCGGTCAGTTTGGTGCCAAAAATAACGACGAGCGGCGGGAGATACTGCGGTGGATTCTCTTTGACAACCATAAACTTACCAGTTACACCGCGACGCTACGCTTTCTGCTGACGTTCGCCAAAACGGGTGAGACACCTGTCACCGAGTTCTTGCGTGGACGATCGCAAGGCGCGCTCACGGTCCTAAACGAGTGGTTGACAACGAGGAAGTTCACACTCGGTGACCGCCCTACGATCGCCGATATCTCGATGTGCGGCTACCTCTTCTGGCCTGATGAATTCGGCGTTAACTGGACGACGGATTATCCGAATATTGGGCGGTGGCTGGACGACATCGCAGCCCTTCCAGGCTGGGTGCATCCGTATGAACTAATGCCGGGTCATCCGCTGCCGGAGGCAACGTAAGTGCCTCAAACAATAGCGCGGGTTCAAGGCACGGGTTGCACGGTGGAGGCACACGATTGGCTTTGGAGCCGATCTAAACTGACAGATATTTTTCAATTCAACCAATACTGAACTGGCTGATCGGTCGTAAAAGACCCAGAAAGGGAGAACAACTCATCATGTCCACGAAGGAATACATCCATGTTTAGAGGTATTGATCTTAAGGCCGTACTGTTGGGGATTGCCACGGACTTAGGCGTCACATTCGTGGCGATTATGGTGCTGATAGCCTTCCTCGGGCTAAACGCAGAGATGGAGACCGTACCCGAGGAGGAAGCCGTGCAACTCATGGAAAGCACGCTTCAAGAGCCAACCTATTTGCTGATCGGCGGCTTGCTGGGTTTAATTGCGACTGTCCTTGGGGGCTACGTCGCAGCTAAGTTCGCCCGCGCGGCGCCGCTGTTGAATGCTGCATGTGTAGGGGTATTCGGCGTCATTTTTGGCATCTTCTTCATCGGGGGGTCTCCGCTCTGGTTCGATCTCATCGGGATCATACTGACGTTGCCAGCGGCGATCGTAGGGGGTTTTCTCTGGCGTCGAAGGAACAGCGTACGGGCAGTCTAGCTCGATGAAAATC
>JBHIDJ010000301.1:0-2783 GCA_046760105.1 Acidiferrobacterales bacterium
TCTCTCCATGGCCGGCAATCAGCAGCGCGTCGAGTAAGCATATCCCGGCGAGCAGGGAGACCACCGCGCGTGGGATGTCAACCCCCCCGGGGCGCACCAAGAATGACAGAGCGAAGACCACCCAGGTGACAAAGCAAACATAGAGAACAATCCCGGTGAGGCTGACCACAGCGGCTGGCAGGGTATAGGCAAAAGGTACCAGCAGAAATATCAATGGCCAAAGGCCCCGTACCCGAGCAAGGTTTTCCTGCTTTGCAATGTACGTGAGCCCGATGAGGTAACACAGCACGATTCCCGCAGCGACTATGAGTGGAAGGGGCAGCGTTGTCGTCACCGCCAGTCCCGCTGTGACATAAACCAACATCCGGCATAAGCCCATGATCACGGGGCTGAGCGGGTTATCCTTGTGATGCCAGTCGTAAAAGACGATGGCAGCGGCCAGCGCCAGGCCCGCAGTCGGTGCCCGCCAACCGGTACCGCCTTCAAGACCGTAACCGGCCCACATAAGCAACACCAGCGCCGCGGTTAACATGCCAAAGCCGATGGCGAACACCGTCTGTGCAGCAACAAGCCCCGATGGGATCGGTCGTTCCGGGCGCTCATGGGCGTCGATGTCCCGGTCGAAGGCGTCGTTTAAATACATGCCTGCGACATAAAAGAGCGACAACGATATTAATGCCACCGAGAGTACGGGTGTCGGCGCATCGACGCCGCCACACAGCACGACGCCGGTCAGCACATTGGTCCACACCGTCGGCAGGTTGGAGATCCGTCCCAGGCGAAGGGCGACCCGCCAGTTCACGGGGTCGCGGCTGCCAGTTGCGTTTTCACCCAGTTAAGCTCGCGGACGATGGCGGGGACGACCCCTTCTTTTCGATAACGTTCTGGCAGCACGTCCCAGGTATAAGTCTCGACCTCCAAGTGAGGCGAAACAGCGCATTCGCGATGCTGGGTCAAGATCTGGCGCAGAAAAGGCTGTGTCGATGAGAAGTCACCGAGGTCGTCGAGAAAGATCGGCACATGGAAGTGGACTCGCCACTCGCGGTCGCCACCGTTCGCAGAAAGTTGACCAAAGGCCTGCGGAAGATCGATATAGCGATTAAGCTGCGATTCAACGCGTTCCACCACCTGGTGCAGGTAGACATCATCGTTGAACGGTTCGAGCAACTGTTCGGTCTTTTGTGTGACGTTCATCACGCGCAGCCCGGCACTCAACTGCATTTTGGGAATCCGGATACCGGCCTTGCTGAGGCGGGAAACGATCACGCCTGGTTCCTCAAACTCCACGGCGGCATGACATAGATCGAGGCACACGCCGATGTGGTGTCGTAACGCCTCCTCCGCCGTGTCGCCCTGTTGTCCAGTCTCTTTTGCGAGTTGTTGGACTGCTGCGCGTGAAAACAGATGCGATTCAAAAAAATCGACTGTCTCCTCTATCGTCTCGAGCAAACAGCACGGCTCAGGTTCTATCGCGAGCGCAATGGTCCGGCCGGTGCTTTCTTTTAGACGGACCAGATGCGCCGCGTGCCGTACCATAAGCGACGCTATGCGTGTTACTGTCTCGGGTGTCTGCGCGCGCGGCTTGAACGCACCAGGCACAGTGCTCACACTCCCCTCAAGCGAACGCCCCTGGGGCAACAGCTCTGCTAGCAGATCGGCGAGCAGATCGGTGTAACGCAGCCGTTCCTCATCTTGCCAATCCGGTAGATACACTTCCTCCTTGACGCGCGTGCGGTGGAAGGGGCCATAAGGGAAGCCGTTGATCGTGAAAACGTACAGGCCGTTGGTATCCAAGAAATCACGCAACTCGTCGAAGACGGCTGGTTCGCGCAGTGTGTCCGCGGCAATCCCCGAGAGACGCAGGCCCACGCCAAAGTCCTCGCCGGACGCGATGTGTCGTTTGACCTCGGGCAGGTAGCGCTTGATATTGTCGTACACCTCGGGCCAGGTCTCGCCCGGGTGGATATTGGTGCAGTAGGTGAGGTGACAGTCGCCGCTTGGGCTTAACCTCATCGCTTGCTGTCTCGTTCCTTGAGCCAATCCATGGCCTCGAGCACCACCGTCTCCTGGATTTTGTGAACCTCCACGCCACGACCGATGTCGGCGAGCAACGTCACCGTCAACTCTCCACCGAGGTGCTCGCGAAACTCGTGCAGTCCTGCCATCAACGCGGGACTCCCATCACTTGATCGTAGTTCCATTACCGGATGCCACAGACGAAAGCCCAAGCGCTCGAGTAACTCGCAAACGCGAACGTCGTTGCCCTGGCCAAGCAGGCCTTGCTGCACGGAGTAGCGGGTATCGAGCGCTATCCCAATGGCGACCGCCTCGCCATGACGAAGCGCATGGTTGGTGAGGGACTCGAGCTTGTGAGCTGACCAGTGACCAAAATCCAGCGGTCGCGCGCTTCCCGTCTCGAAAGGATCTCCGCTAGTTGCTATATGGCGCATATGGATCTCGGCACAACGTCGTATAAGATACGCCGCTACGTCCGGCTCAAAGACGGCTAGATCGTCGGCGCGGGCCTCTAGCCAGCTAAAGAAGCTGTTGTCGCGTATGAGTGAGATTTTTACCGCCTCCGCCATGCCAGCGATTTTGTCGCGTCCCTCGAGCGTCGAAAGAAAATCGAAGTCATTCAGTACCGCAAACGGCGGCGCAAAGGTGCCGACCAAGTTCTTTACACCAAACGCGTTGATCGCGTTTTTCACCCCCACCCCGGAATCATTCTGGGCTAGCACCGTGGTCGGCACGCGAACGTGACGCACGCCACGATGCGTGGTGGC
>JBHIDJ010000302.1:0-2783 GCA_046760105.1 Acidiferrobacterales bacterium
GTCCCGCAGCACCCACCCAGCACATTAATGCGATCGAATTTTTCTCTGAGTGCACGATATTGAGCGCCGAGCTCCACAGGATCGCCGTCATCGAGCTCCTCTGCTTCGTCAAGCTCCGCATGACTTTTGGTTGAAGCATTAGCTCTGATACCTTGGATTCGCTGTGTCCACGGTGCGCCAACAGCCAGTGCGTCCTCAAAATGAGTAGGATGTGCACAGTTGATCATGTAATAAGCGGGCGTACTGTCTGTGGCTTCGTCCACCTTTTCAATTCCGTCCTTCAGTGTCTCGCCGTTCGGTAACCTGCCGTCCGTTTCCACGGTAAATGAGATAGCCACTGGCATGCCCGCTGACTTAGCTGCGCGCGCAATTCCAATCGCTTCTTCAGGATAGGTCATGGTAGCGGCGGCAATCATGTCGGCGTTGGTTTCACGGAAAGTTCCAACTTGGGTTGTGTGATACCGTTCAGCCTCTTCCGCCGTCATCATGTCAGCAGGACTGTATCCATCTCCGCGAGGTCCGATACAGCCACTGATTACCATTCTGGTTTTTTCGTTTTCGTATTCGTTCCGGATGTCATGCCCGAGCTCGATTGCCTTGTGGTTCATATCCGCCAGCGCTTCACTGGAATAGCCCAGTTTGTTGCCCCAATCCGGGCTCGCGCGCCAGGTAGCACTCTCAAGAATGAATCCTAGTTTCATGGTCCCTGGCGATGGAGGCATATGTGCGAAAGTATTTGCGAAGCGCTTCATATCCTTGGTCGTGCTTCAATAAATCAAAAGCAGCGAAGCTGGGCAACTCAAGGCCCTCGTGAAAGATGAGAGTGGTTTCAATGCCGCCATCGGTGAGGAACAAATCACCTGAGAGTTGCGGCAAATCGTTTCTGTATTTTGCCATGTTGTATCTCCGCTCCAGTGTGATGTTTGATTGAAGTTGCAGTTGCTTCGTGTTTCATTCTTGTTGTGTCTTGTGACAGCCTGGTTGATTTCCAAAACTCAATCAGCTGTATATGATTTCAGCAATTTCCAAGCTCTGACCAACACGTCTGGCACAAACGCACAAGGTCGTGTCAGCAGGTCCACTAGCGCCTCGGGCAGGATCGTGCGCTAACCCTTGTGCTTGAAAGCCGCCTCGAGCCCGATCGGCTTTCCGTGCGGCGTATTTAAGTACGCGCGTCGCCACTGTTCCTTGCGGCTGGACAGGGCGGTTTCGTCCACTGCACCCTTTTGTTCGACCAGCTTCTCGAGTGCTTTCAACCAGTGGCCGTAGTAGGTATCGCCCAGATCGGGATCACCGGCCCGCTGCGCGGCCTCGATCTCGGCACTGAGCGCGGCCGCCCATTCTGCCCAGGTAAAGAGCCCGTTCTCCGAAAGCTTCACCGCCATGGCGAAGGCGTGCGCTTCCCACGGTGCCTTGAATACCGGACCATCGTCATCGCGCGGAATAGCGGGCAGGGCATCGATGCTCGCAGGCGCGTCGACCATCACGCTGGCTCCAGGTGATCATCCCAAAGATCGATGTGGACTGCGTCGTGCTCGGACGCCCCCGCTCCCCAAAGCTCTCGTGCGGTGAATCGCACGCTATAGAGGTGCTGACCTTCTCGCACGCCATGCGCGCTCTTGTCAGCAAAAACATGCACGCCGTGATCGATCTCGACCACGCCCGCCTTGCCACGTGCATAACGTGGGGCGCGTGTGTGACCGGTGGGGTTGTGATTGCGAACGCGGACGCGCGCGCCGGTTTTGAACTTGGGCTCGCGCGGGATGTCCATCGTGACCGGGCTGCCTTTGGTCAACGCCGTCTCTACTGCCTCCGCCTTGAGCACCCGAATGTCGTCTTCTTTACCGAAGCGACGTGCAGGCTTCCCGTTTCGAAGCTCCGTGTCGTCGACCAATCCCGTGTCAACGAGAAGCGTCTCGAGCCCGGCGAGCCAGTTCTCGTAGTACGTATGCTTCAGGTAATCGGCGGGATGCTGGCATTCACGTGCGTGGCGCGACTGGTCGATGCTCCACTTACCGAGGGCGCCCGCGGCGAGCGTGAGCGCGAACGCACGCCGCTCCCATTCGGCGTGGAATACGGGCTCCTCGCTCTCTGCCTCCGGATTGATGGGCCCGAAGCCGTGCATGCCGCCGAGATCATGTCCACCGTTCATTCTCGAACCCCCGTCGGAGATCTGGCCTTCTCAACGCCGATCATCGAATTGCGCGTGACCAACTGCTCGAGCCGCTCTTCGCTCCATCCCTCCGTGCCTTGGGGGCGTTCGGGAAGCACGAGGTAACGCATCTCGGAGGTTGAATCCCACACTTGAACTTCAACCTCCTCGCCGATATCGGTGCCAAACTCTTTTAACACCCCACGTGGATCGATCACCGCGCGCGAACGATAAGGCGCGGACTTGTACCAGACGGGGGGCAGGCCTAACACGGTCCACGGATAGCAAGAGCAGAGTGTGCACACGACCAGGTTGTGCTTCTTGGATGTGTTCTCGACGACCTTCATGTGCTCGCCTTGCCGACCGGTGTAGCCTAGCGAAGCAATGGCCGCCGTCGCATCTTCGAGAAGCCATCGCTTGAACTCGGCATCCGCCCACGCCTTAGCCACTACCTTGGCCCCTCGCATGGGGCCGACCTTGTGCTCGTACATGTCGATGAGCGCGTCGAGCGCGGCCGGATCAACCAGCCCTTTCTCAACCATCAAGGATTCGAGCGACTTCACTCGCAGCTCGAGATCGGATGGTGGCTCCGTGTGGTCGTGTCTATGTGGAGTTTGTTCTTCGTTCATGT
>JBHIDJ010000303.1:0-2771 GCA_046760105.1 Acidiferrobacterales bacterium
CACTCAGCGCACATTACGAGATACGGAGCTTGCTGCTGATCGATTTGATAATTTCTGGAACGGTTGAAGGCGAGCGCACTGAACAAGCGAGGAACGACGCGAACCGTAGATAGGAGAGCGGTCGGATCTATAATTTTACATATCGTTTGGAAACGTACTGCCTGGATTCGAGCTATGAAAAAAATGCAACAGATGCCACGGGCTGTTGTTGCGGTTGCGATATTGTGTCTACTCAATTTAGACACGGTGAACGCTGAACTCTCAACAGTCTCTCCTTCACCGATGCCGGTTTATCCCCAGGCTGTGCAGCCGGGGATGATCACTGGCACATGCGAGGGAACGCTTGCACCGGATCGTGCTGTGATTATTGGCGGTATCACGGCAGAGAGCCTTAAGCCGCTTCAGGCAAAGGCGCAGCTGGAGAAACAGATTGGTGAGATGGAGAAGTACGTCGCTTCCAAACACGGCAAGATATCTCTCCTCGAAGCAGTGCGAGCAATTCGACAGCGGCAGCAAGGCAATCAACGCCGACATAGGGAAGCAGAACTACCGTTTATTCTCGTCCAGCGCCTTGAGTTTGAATTTCAGAGTGATATCGAGATCGATGAGATTCTGGAGCGGTTGCTACAACTAGGGTTTGATCGCTACGGGAGAAATATTCGTCCCCAACATGGGAGTTACGGGCCGCAAGTCGTTGTCTACTATCGCTTTGCAGATGCGATGGGCGCGCTAGAAAGGATTTATCGGCGGTGCAAGCAACAGGTAGTTAGAAAGTGGTGTCAGGATATGACCGAACGCGTCCAGTCTACCGCATGCCGAGCCGGCCCTGCCAGGTTGGATCAGTATTTCCCTACCCGGTCCCTGCGACTGCAATCACAGCGGGTGCTCACAGAGCACGGCAGTCAGCCAATCACCATCAGCTTTCCCTGGCAGGCCGAGCACCTGAAGGCCGTGGAATTGATGGGTGACGTGACGCTGCGGCTGACTGGGACGCTGGCGCTGAGTGTACCCCAACAGCCTAGTCAGTGATGCGTTGGCTTATTTTCGTCTCGGCGCTCTTTTTCTCTGGGTACGCATGCGCAAAGGGGGACGCACCGGAAGAACCGATCCCGCTTCGCTTGTTGCGCACTATCCACACCGGCAATCTGCAGCAGCTCGACCTTCCTTCGATTTATGCCTATTCAAAGGACAAATCCACGCCATATGCAGGGTATGTCATGGCTCAAGCGGCACTGCTGGTGCTCGGAGCTGAACAGACCTGGCCGGATTGGCCGGCATCGCGTGTGTTAACAAGGACGATTGATCTTCTGCAATCGGACCAGTACTCAACCTCAGTGACGCGAGGGATGCCTGAGGGATACGGCACCGACGATTTGGTTTTCACTTTAGTCTTTGCCATGGTCATCAGTGACCAAGCGGATAAGGCCATCGACGTGTTACAGGATTATGTGGCCTCAGAGAGCAGGTACACGCGTTTCGTTGTATTCCAGGCGCTGCGGCACATTGGTAATCAGCGTGCAACCGATCTCTTGAAAACGGCCGGCGAAACAAGTAGCGACTCTAACTATGTTCACAATCTTCTATCAGACATGTATTTCCCTTTCGCAGATGATCTACTTAAACGGCTTCCGTTGATCCCACCTGCGCGGCGTGCGCGGAAGAAGTTGGTCGAACTCGCGAAGCAGTCCTGCGGTGAGAGGCCGGCGTTGGCAGTTTATTTTCTGGGCTTTCTGGCCAATGGTGAGGACCAGGCGCAGGTCGACGTCGAGCTAAATTTGCTTCGCGAACTGACGCAAGCGCCGTGCCTTTATAGTCGAATTCTCGCAGTACGAGCGTTAGCCTTGCGTTCCCCTGAATCCATACAGTTCTGGCTGGAGCGTTATCACCGCGAGACCGACGCGTGGTTGCGCGCCCATATCGTCCGTATCCTCTTCATTCGATTCGGGAGGGAATTCCTTGGTCATGCTCTGGAGTTGCTAGCAGACGAGCCAACACAGTACGTGCAATGGGAATTGATGCACGCAAACATTGAAATCCGAGAAGGAGCCTGGTTCCGCGACTACTGGGAATTGTGGCAAACGCACACGCTGCAATATCGGCTGAGCTTTCCGCAGGGCTGGGAGCGAGGCGAGATGGCCACTGACGATGTCAATGACCTCCTAGTTTGGCTTGAGAATGGCCACCGTCCGAAACATCTCTGGGTGCGCAATCACATGTTGTATGGGCTCGCCAGCGATATTACGCCCGAGCAAACGAGGCGGTTCCTGCGGATTGTCAATACTCTCCCCGACAAGGTCGAACACTGGTGGGTGTTGACGCCGTTAGATTATCCCCAGGCATTACCGTTACTACGCTACTGGGCGACGCTCAGCGCGCCGGAGCAGCAACAGAAGCAGCTGGCCGACAAGATATTTTACTTAGAGCGCATGTTAAAAAACGGATCGCAGGTGTCTGCCGTCAAAACGTGTTGTCACCCCACAAAAGCCTGTCTTTTGTCATGGGTCGAGGTAGGTTCGATTACCAACAACACCCGACCCATCACGAACGAAGACGAGGCACGTGCGTGGCTTGAGCGCACCCAAAGGCAGAGTCTTGTGATCACGTTTACAGATACGCTCAGCCGCATAGCGCAAGTCAAACACCCTGGCGGAGGAGTTGAGCAATGGGAGCATCTGTATGGCTGTTGGACACGCGTTCAGTAGTGTCCGCATCCCAGACGGAAAGGATTTCTGCATAGTGCAAATCAGTGGGGACAATAACCCCTTCAAAAC
>JBHIDJ010000304.1:0-2762 GCA_046760105.1 Acidiferrobacterales bacterium
GGTTACGGGAAATATTCTCCTTCAGGCCCTTTATGACATGATGCCGGCCTATGCGGCCCTGAACTTCAAGGGGGGAGCGGATGTTATGTCCCTGCTGCTGGCGATGATTGGTGTAGGGGCTGCCTTTGCCGCACTTTGGATTGCTGTCAGGGGCAGTTCTCTGCGGATGTCTGCACTTTCGCTTGCAGGAATGTTGCTGGCGATCATTTCCGCAGGACTATTCATTTCCACATCTTCATTGGTCATTGCTGTTTTGGCGGTCATCTTGTTCGGGGCGGCCAATGAAATTCGGCGCACCAGCACCATAACCTTGATCCAGACCCATGTTGAAGATGGGATGCGGGGCCGGGTTATGGGGATATCTTTCCTCATCCATCAAATGTCCGGTGTCTTGGGGGTCCTGTTCGTGGGGACGCTCGCCGACCATGTGGGATTGGTCATACCGATGATGATCCTGCTGGCAGTCTGTCTGGTTTGTTGGGGATGGTTGTACCTCAGACGCACCGACATGCGTGACGCCTTTGTCGAAACAGGGAAAAAGGTCTGAGGGCGAGATCAGATGGACACCCCTATTAACCTACCCTGATCTGAGCTTTTGTGATTCACTGCGTCTGGAAGGAGGCAGTAATGAAGCAGACGGGATTTTTTTTGATCTACTGGATCATATGAAGCGCCTTTCCGCGACGGGCGATCCGCTGGAAAAGATGG
Source organism: Acidiferrobacterales bacterium (assembly GCA_046760105.1). Taxonomy (GTDB): domain Bacteria; phylum Pseudomonadota; class Gammaproteobacteria; order Acidiferrobacterales; family SPGG2; genus JBHIDJ01. Next base: position 709 of record JBHIDJ010000304.1, read on the forward strand.
CGCGAGTTGTTAATTTCGAAGCCTTTCGTCCGACCTTGGACGCAGCCCTGGCTTATTCCGACGGCTCGAAGGGAGATCGTCCGCCGTACGATCCCGCGGCCATGTTCAAGGTTTTGATTCTGGCGGCCCAGAACAGTGTCAGTGATGGGTGGATGGAGTTTTTGATCCGAGACCGGTTGAGTTGGCTACGGTTTCTGGGGCTTGAACTTGGCAAACCGACGCCGGATGAAAACACGATCCGTGCCTTCTGGGAGCGCCCGACCAAGGCCGGCGCTATTCGGCATGCTGTTTGAAGAGTTCTATTTTGTGATGTCCCACAAAAGAATAACTATTTGTGGGTAATTGAAAGGAAGACCGAACGTGTGTGGACGCCCCCGTAGATGCAAGCATTTTCTGCGGACAGTTTCAGACATGTGATCAGGTGTTGCCGTGTGTCCGGCCTCGTAATGCGGCCTTCACACGCCGCGGGCCCGTATGGAGATGCGCTGACCGGGTCCATATCGCTTACGCGCGCTCGAACGCGCACCGTCCGTCTACTGGTTTCCCCGATCCTGTCTCGTTGACCGTTTGCCCTTACCTGTTCCCCGTCCTGCTCATATTCCCGATGTCATCCGATCAGTGGCCGCCTCACGCGGAAACCCCGATACGTTCCTCCCGTTGCCAACAAAGCCCAGGCGATGCGCGCCATCTTGTTCGCTAGCGCGACAGCCACCAGTTTGCGGAGTTTTGTTTGCAGCATGCGCGCCCACCACGATCCCGCCGGCGCTCCGTTGCGCACAGCCCATCGGACGACCGCCATGGCGCCGGTGATGAGCAGGCGCCGCAGATCGCGCTGGCCCATCTTCGACATCTTCCCTAACCGTTCCTTTCCGCCGGAGGAATGCTGACGCGGCGTAAGCCCAAGGCACGCCGCAAAGTCCCGCCCCTTCTTGAAGGTCTCCGGTGGCGGCGCAAACGCCTCCATCGCCGTAGCGCAGATCGCTCCGATCCCGGGCACGGTCATCAGCGAGGATGCGGCGGCGTCACGCCGCGCCCGTATGTGAATCTCCGTTTCCAGCACACGGTTCTTTTCCTTAAGAGTCTGACTCGAAACTAACGCGTTGTTTTTCAATGCGTTGCGAGCCTGCGGGTGATGAGTTGGACGCTGGCGAGGTAGAGCCAGGCTTCGGCGGTGGCGAGGGCGGTTTCGAAGTCCTTGGCGAGGCGTCTGTTGCGTCCCATCCAGGCAAAGGTTCGCTCGACGACCCATCGCCGCGGCAGGACTTCGAAGCCTCGTGCGCTGTCGGAGCGCTTGACGATCTCCAGCGTCCAGCGGCCGAGGTTGGCGAGCGCCTGCCCGAGCTTGTCGCCTGCATATGCGCCATCGGCGAAGAGATGACGCAGCCACGGGAAGGCGTGCCGGATGAGGTCAAGGAGGAGTGGCGCGCCGTCGCGGTCCTGGATATCCGCGCCGTGAACCACGGCGCCGATCAGAAGACCGCCGGTGTCGGTGAGGATGTGGCGCTTGCGCCCCTTCACCTTCTTGCCCGCGTCAAAGCCACGGATACCGCCGCTTTCCGTGGTCTTTGCCGACCTGCCTGCGCGAAGCCGGAGCTTCGCTTCGGCGAAGGCAGGCTGGCTGTCGATCACGCCCGCGCTCGGACTGGCCTCGCGTCCCTCGGCCTCGCGCAGCGCCATGACGAGATGGTGATTGATCCGCGCCCAGGTGCCGTCGTCCCGCCACGCATAGAAATAGCGCTGCACCGTCGAACGCGGCGGGAAATCCTTCGGCAGCATCCGCCATGGACAGCCTGCCCGCAGCATGTAAAGGATCGCGTTCACCACCTCGCGCAGCTCCGTCGTTCGGGGCCGGCCCGTCGGCTTGCGCGCCGGCAAGAAGGGCGCAATCACACCCCATTCTCCGTCCGTCAGATCACTTGCATAGCGCAGACCACCGCGTTCATACTTCGGGCGAGTGATTTCAGTCCACATGTTGTGCCTCCGTGATTGATAGACACAACCACAGAATCACAACCGACTGAAATCACTCAACTACTTTCGGGCCGGACACTAAG
>JBHIDJ010000305.1:0-2758 GCA_046760105.1 Acidiferrobacterales bacterium
GTGCCGATGGTCACCCAGGAGCGCGCCTATACCTCGCCGATCTGGTATACACCGGGCAAATAAACAGTCGAAGAGTCACAGGGTCGAAGGGTCGCAACGTTGAATTGAAGAAAATGCAGAAGGCGAAGAGGTTCGAAGACCTCTTCGACCCTTAGACTCAATGGGGGTTGACTATGAAACGTTTGCTACGGGAACCCTTGATTCACTTTCTGGTTCTAGGAGCCGGGATTTTCGCTCTGTTCGGCGCGGTGGGTGATGCGCGGGACGACAAGCCAGACCGGCTTGTTGTCAGTGCCGGGAAAATCGAAAATCTGGTCGAGCTCTGGAGCCGGACGTGGCAGCGCCCGCCCACGCCGCAAGAGCTGGAGGGACTGATCGAGGACCACATCAAGGAGGAGGTTTTCTACCGCGAGGCGCGGGCCCTGGGTCTCGATCAGGACGACACCATCATCCGGCGCCGGCTGCGTCAAAAGATGGAGTTTCTGGTGGAGGACGTTGCCGCTGCGGCCGAACCTACCGAGGCCGAGCTCCAGGCCTTCCTGGCGGCGAATCCCGAGATCTTCCGAGTCGGCGCGACGATGAGCTTCACTCACATCTACCTGAACCGCGACAAGCGAGGCGACGCAGCCCGACGGGACGCCGAGCGCCTGCGTATCCGCCTCGTCGGGAGCACCGGCCGGATCGATCCCGCGGCGCTTGGGGATCCGTTCCTGCTTCCGCACGACTTCGAGGCATTGCCCGAGAACGAGGTGGTGAAGCTGTTCGGTCGAGAGTTCGCTGCACGGCTACTTGAACTAAAGCCGGGGCAGTGGACGGGGCCCGTGGAGTCCGGCTACGGCGTGCATCTGGTATTCATCCGTGAGCGCACGGAGCCGCAAACGCCCGAGCTCGCCGAAGTGCGCGATGCCGTGAGTCGTGAATGGCGTGAGGCCCGCCGCCGCGAAGCGAACGCGGCGTTCTACCAACGCCTCCGTGAGAAGTACACAGTAACCATCGACCGGAGCGAACGGTTCGCTGACATTTCAAATCGCAAATCCCAAATTGCAAATAACACTGATTAACCAATTCCCAAGGAGCCATTGACCAAATTCCAAACACCAAATTACAAGCAAGTTTCAAGGACCAAGCTTTGAACTCTAAAACAACAAATCTAAAGTCCGTGGCGCAGCGCTTTGGGTTGACTAGTGGTAATTGGAGCTTGGGTTTTATTTGGAATCTTGTGTTTGTAGTTTGGTGCTTGACATTTGGGGCTTCGTCATGAAAGTGCCTGAGAAGAAAGGTGCCAAACCTGTGTACGATCTTGAGGAAAGAACGTTTCAATTTGCCAAGAAGGTCAGACTTTTTGTGAAAACGCTGCCGAAAACAATTGCGAATATCGAGGACTCTAAACAACTCATAAAAGCGTCTGGTTCGGTTGGCGCCAACTATCGCGAAGCGAACGAGGCTTTAAGCAAGAAAGACTTTTTGATGAGAATAAGGATCAGCCGCAAAGAAGCCAAGGAGAGCGCCTACTGGCTCAGGCTAATTTGCGAAACAAATGATCTCAAGAACTCCGCCGAAGCGCAAGGGTTGTCTCGGGAGGCGGATGAGTTTATCAAGATCCTCTCCAAGATTGTGAGTAAATCACAATGATTAAATTCCAAAACCCAAACATTATTTGCAGTTTGGTAATTGTCATTTGGAATTTGACCATTGCATCGGTGTCTGCGCACGAGGTGCGGCCCGGCTACCTCGAGCTGCGGCAGACCGGGCCGGAAATCTACGACGTGCTCTGGAAAGTTCCAGCGCGTGGCGACTTGCGGTTAGGACTCTACCTCAGGCTGCCCGAGAGTTGTCAGCCGATCACACCGATAGCTCATTATGGGGCGGAAGGCGCTTTCCTCGAGCGCCGGACCATACGTTGTGCGGGCAAGCTCGCCGGAAGAACCATCGCCATCGAGGGCCTCTCCACCACCCTCACCGACGTCCTCGTACGCCTGGAAGGGTCGGACGGGACGAGCCAGGTCGCCCGGCTCACCCCCTCTGCGCCCTCCTTCGTCGTCGAGGCGGCGCCCAGCCGGGCGCAGGTGGCCGGAACCTACCTCCGCCTGGGCATTGAGCACATCCTGGGCGGCATTGATCACCTGCTGTTTGTGTTGGCGTTGCTGCTGATCGTTAACGGCCGCTGGCTATTGCTGAAGACGATTACGGCATTCACCGTTGCGCATAGCATCACCCTCGCCGCAGCCACGCTTGGCTTCGTTCACGTGCCCAGCGCGCCGGTCGAAGCCGTGATTGCGCTGAGCATCGTGTTTCTCGCCTCGGAGATTGCGCACAGCCGGATGGGCAAGCCCGGACTCACCCAGAAGTACCCGTGGGTTGTTGCCTTCACCTTTGGGTTGCTACACGGGTTTGGGTTCGCGGGCGCGCTGGCGGAGATTGGGCTTCCGCAAGGCCAGATCCCGCTGGCGCTGCTGTTGTTCAACGTTGGAGTGGAGGTGGGACAGCTGATGTTTATTGGAACTGTCCTTGGCCTGATGGCGGCATTCCACCGCCTCAGCGTGCGGCTGCCCGCCTGGGCGTGGCGCGTGCCGACCTATGGCATCGGCTCGATCGCCGCGTACTGGCTGTTTACACGCATCAACGCATTTTGGTGAGCATCTATGGTGGAGTGATGCGAAACGGTGGGTTGGCGAACCTGTAGGTCAGAGGTTCGAATCCTCTTGGGCGCACCACTAAGGAACCACTTAACCCACACCGCGCTTGACAACACGACTTT
>JBHIDJ010000306.1:0-2751 GCA_046760105.1 Acidiferrobacterales bacterium
CCGCTACCGGTGCTGTACCTATAACCAAGCTTGTACTGCGCGTTAGCATCGCCGCGCTGCGCCGCCGCTAACTCCGGAGGATCGACTTCCTTGCGTCTAGGTGTTGTGGTCTCCGGGGTCGGTTTGGGTGCGGGCGGTTCTACCTTCTCCGGTGCCTTCTGCTTTCGCGCCCGTGGGCCGGGTTTACCAAAACGGTAGACAAAGCTCGCCGAAATCAGATCGACATCACCACCACTCACGTCCTCGAATCGTTCCCACTCGGCGCGCACCGCCCACTTGTTGCCGAAATCGTACGCACCGCCGACGCCAAACGTAGCGTCGCTTCCGTCATCACTGAGGCCGAATGCTTCGACATCCCAACTGAAAACGCCCGCTTTGCCGAAGACCAGCCAACGCTCGCCGAGGGGCCATAAGCCTACGGCTTGGATGGCCACCCCATCCTGCTCGAGGGTACCAGGCCCAAACATCGGGCTGATGATGTCGAACTCACCGAGGTCGACAAAGGCAGCTTCGACAGCAACGTGTTTATGAAACTGGAAGCCGCCGAACACCTTCAAGCCATCGTCCTCGTCGTCCAGGGCATCGTCATCGGACTTACCAAAACCACCGCCGACATACCACCGGTTGTCCTGGGCTGTAGCAACTGAAGTCACACTGGTCGTGATGAGCAGGATGGTCCCGACCAGGAGTAACGATGTAATGTTCATTCGCAAGGTCTCCCTAGGATGTGGTGACTGCTACCTTTCAACAGGCTATCCTTAACACTGTCGCATTCCTTATTTTGGCGCGGCCCGCCGTTCCCTGAGTAGGGAGCAACAACATAACTGGCGCCCGCAACGTTAAAGGCGGCTTCGTCCTGGACGGCTCAAGCTATCCGCTAAACGGAAAGATTTAGACCTCTGACGCGCCTGCTTCTCTTAGGATCTCAGCCGCCCGCGTGTATCCGGAGTCGAGCGCGATCCGCAGTGCGCTCTTACCCCCGCTGTCTACAGCATTGACTTCGGCACCACCGACAAGCAGCACCTTCACAAGGTCTGCGTAACCTTTCGCCGCCGCCGCCATGAGGGCGGTCTGGCCCGTCGATGTGCGTGCATTTACGTTGACGCCGGCCTTGAGTAATTGCTGGGCGACGGACACATGCCCTCTGGACACGGCGTTGAATAGAGCAACTGTGCCATGCGGCCGCTCCGATGGCTTTGGCTCGAGACCGGTGGGAAGGTAATTGAAAACACGGCTCGTTAACGAGATCACAACCATGGAGATCAGGGCGAACAGCAAGATGTCTTGGTTGATGTGCAACTCCTCAGCCATCTCGGCAGGGAGATTGGTACCTACGGTGAGAATAACCACAACCAGAACCAGGGTGAACTTAAGATAGCGGACGAGCGAAACCCCGACGAGGGCAATCAATCCGCCAAGCAGGTATCGGCGGTCGATCCCCCAGTTCTCGGCAAAGTGCCGGGGCAGGTTGGCGCCGATGCTCATGAGCGTGACAGTGCCCACGAGTGCCCACTCCTGTACCCATTTTCTTGCCATATCCTCTCCTCGGATGTCGTTGTCGGCCGGTACGCAATGTGGGTCTACACTGACGGTACATGCAAAATGTGTGCCTTAAAAGAAAAGCGCATTCCGATGTGCCGTCTGCCAACAACCGCTCCGGCGGCGATGTGCTTCTGAAACAGCGCCCGCCGGGCGTCGCTTCCGACTGAACCCCAATGATAACTGTCTAAACGAACAGATGAAGTAGTACCGTTGTGCTGCTGGTCTGCGGCGGGTAGCATCGACTTGGTGGCCGAGCTACGAGCTATTTCCTTTATTCGCAGGGGCTTACCGCCAGGGACGACGGCGGTGCGGATCGCCTTCATTACCGCAATGCTAGCAAGCACCACCGCAATGCACCCCGTGGCTGCCGCCGTCGAATCGGTTCATTTTGAGTCACGTTCCATCAGTTTCCTCGGGGTGCGTGTCGCCGAGGTGGATTCTAGCGCGGCCAGTCGACTAAGACTGCCGGAGCAGCGGGGGGTCCTGATCCTCGCGGTGGCCGCGAAAAGCCCCGCGAAAGAGGGCGGCCTGCAAGCTGAAGACGTCCTGTGGACGTTCAGAGACGAAGCACTGCATAGTGTCGCCCAGCTTCGCCGCCTGTTGCGCGAAACACCCCCTGGCCGGCGTATCAGTCTTGGTTTCTATCGTAATGGGCGACTGCAAAGTTCAACAATCGCCCTGGCCGCCAATGAGCGGCATGGCGAGTTTCACCTCGATATCCCCGGCTTTCACCTGCGGTTTCCGCGCGATTTACTGGAGCTCGGGCCTTTCGGCGCGATCGCTCGTCCCCAGCTAGGCATCTCGGTCGTACCGCTGACGGAGCAGCTTGCCGATCACCTCGGGGCAAAGGGGGGTTTGTTGGTCACGGCCGTGCAAGACGCGAGCGCAGCCGACAAAGCTGGCATTCGCGCCGGCGACGTCATTCAGCGCGTCGATCGGCGTTCGGTGGACAGTGCGGCAGAGCTGCGCGATGCACTGGGCGGCAAAAGCGAGGTTGTCGTCCAGCTGGTGCGTGATCACAAAACGCGCACGGTTACCGTCGAGCTAGCGCAATCGGCACGGATCGGACCCGTCATCTAGCCAAGGCTCTAAACGACCACCGTATCAGCTTGCGCGATCCGTGCGGACGAAAGAACTCCAATACTGGCGGCGAGTTGGGCGCAAGGCCAGTCACCGTTGACTAACCGCTGGTTTGCACGTAAGCAGCTG
>JBHIDJ010000307.1:0-2743 GCA_046760105.1 Acidiferrobacterales bacterium
TAGATATCCCGCAGATTGCAACGCAAAGTGTTTCAGAAGTTTCAGGAATTAGGGATAAGACGCGTCTCCGAGGCCATGGAACTCCGCTCGAACATTCCATCTATCAGTAGCAGAGCCTCTTTTCAGAAATTTCAGAAACTACTATTCAAACTAGCTTAGCCCATAACGCTTTGCGTGATCGGCTGCTAAAAGCTGCATAGCTAGGTACTAGCGTCGCAGCTTTTAGCAGTCCGAGTTAACGGGATGTTATACGACAGTTCCATTTAGGTCCCCCGCTAATCCGAGCGCTTGTCGGACGTAGCGCCGGCAAGAATACCAAGTCAGTCCTTTGAGACTTTCTGTTCTTTCTTTTCCCGTTTTCCGGTGTGCTTAATTTTTCCTTTCCCGGTGTGCTTTTCTCCTGGACTTATCGCCCAAGTGACTAGGTGCACATGCGTTATTGGCCGCTGATGCGTAGGCCGAAAATCCTTTCCCAACAATAACTTTACATACTCGCTAGTTCGCTTGAAGATCCAGACTCCATCTAACCAGTCTCCCTACATCCCGTTGTGCACGATCGACAACGTGTAGTGACCATCGGCCGGTAATATTGATATTTCCCTGCACGAGACTCGCAAGTGCCGGTGTATCGCTAGGCCGGTATGTTTGTCGCAAGTCGCTTCCTGGCTCACCGGTTGCGCCTTTCAATAAGGCAGTGAAGTTGCCGGGCGCAATCAGAGTGACTTCCAAGTCACCCCGCCATGTGTGAGTAATGTCGACGCTCACGGTAATGTCCGTCAGTCGCCCGGAATTGGGAATATCAATAAAACTGACAACCCCTTCGGGCCGGTTGTCTGGTATCAGAAGATCGGGGTTAGCCTCGCCGTGAATGGTATCGCCGGGAACTGTAGGGCCGGGAACTGCAGGGCACGGGCAATCCGGTTCGTCATCGTAACAGTACCCGAGTGTGCGGTGATCCAGAACGTCCGCCGGGCGCACTCTATCGGTCGAGGCGAAAGTCGGTATCAATGCGGTGAGTGTGGCGTTCGGTGCAGAAGCGCCTCCGTCCCACGGCCAGATCCAGTCGTTCAGCCTATGCCCTGAGCCACCCGTTCCTAGCGGATTGTAGTTTGCGCTACCCGGATGATCCCTCTGCCAAATGGCCCAAATCCGATCTACCTGGCAATGGTGCAAGAAGAAAATCGGATCGTTCGGAGATGTCATTCGAGCCATGTCGCGCCCGACCCACCCGTGGAGGAAGTTGTGGAGAGGGGATCGTTCCAATGCAGGGCGAAAGTTGTGGTATTGAGTCTCGGCAAGGGCATTGCCGACAGGTGTTGCAGACGGTAAAGCGCTCGTATTTAGCGTACGGTTTCGTTGAAGCCCTGGGCCGAGGGGCCGGAGTTCGGGCCTAATCGTCCAACCCAAAGGATTGAAGGCATTATTGGGGGCTTGGGCGAAATAACCGGACATGACCTCAAATCCGCTCGCACCACCGCTGCCAGCTGGCCCCATGGTGTTATCCTGGAAGAGCGCAGTGGTCTCGGCCTCAGGGCCCAAACCCCAGTTCCAGTAGGGAAGTGACACGCGCGGGTCGACTGCCTGTAACGCATTCTCGTAGCGACGGATATACTCCCGATGCCATGGAAGAAACGCGGGTCCACCATGGCCCCCATCGATGCCTGCCTGGGGCCCGCTTATCAGCTCCGTCACACCTAAGTGGATCGCTACGAACTGATCGTAGATGCTGACGTCTGATCCGGGCGGAAACGTGTGCTTTAACACGACAATCGCATCATTAAGGCGCTGCCATTCATCGTCGGTCAGGGTAGCGGCGTTTTTTCTGACGTACATGTCGGATTCTCCTTAAAGAAGGTGGATAGACTTGATCTCTGGCAAAGGACGCCACACGCGATCATTCATCCGCTTGACCGCCGGCAAGCCACTCGTCGACCATCGCCTTGCCAAGCTCATCGAGCGAGCCAAACTCACGGTAGGGCAACTCAGGTGAACCATACGCTCCCGTGTCTGCGTCTCGCTGGGTCCGGATGGGTTTACCGTCTACCTGGAGCTCGCTTGCACCCTTTTTTGTAACGATCGCGATCTTATGGTCTTTATAACTCGTTTCCTCGACGTCTGAATTCTTCGGTTTTGCAGCCATTTCGTTTCCCTCCAATGTCTTGTTATCAATCGTATTGTCCGCGGATATCAATTAACATAAGGGCTCATCGATGTCCTAGTGAAGGGAGATGAACTTCCCTTCGGATCACGAGAACTCTGAACTCAGCCAGACTGAGTTCCCGAAACGACCGTGGTCGTCATGGCTTTGGAAGGCGTCCCCAGCGGTGAATGTGTAGCCATGCTTCGACTCCTTCGTGATTAGCCTAGGGATCCTTACATCCTGCTATTCGACAACCACTTTCACGCGGGCTGGTCCACACGCCAGGGTACTCAAGCGCCACTTCGTGGGAACCCGTCGACGGACACGGGACCCAGGTGTCACGACCGCAGATACGTCTCTTAGAAAACTCCGGTTATTAATTTGTCGAACAGCGGCAGATCTCGTAGCAAGACAGTCCAACAAAACTAGGTTAACCTATCCGCCGGCAGACGTTCCGTGAACTTCGCCACAGAATGATTGTGAAAAATTACCGCCTCTAGCAGGAGCCAAGCCGGAACGACGCGGACACAAGTGACAACTACATAGATAAACCTCAAGGACCCTGCTATTAAGGGTGGGGCTTGCTCATGGCTCGCTCCTCCG
>JBHIDJ010000308.1:0-2732 GCA_046760105.1 Acidiferrobacterales bacterium
CCGGCTCGCGCCATGCGCCCGATGAGGTTCGCCGGGCCTTACCCTTCTATACAGCACCACGGACGGCTTAGACGTGGCTGACCTTCGAGTGGCTGATATCGGTGATGTGCAGACCATTGTTACCGATATGGATACGACTACGTCAATATCAGTGACACGACAGCGTTTTTGGCCGAGAGGGGAATCAAGCCAGCGATCATTGGCGGCGACAACTCGATCTCCTATCCCGTCGTTCGGGGTATCTGTCAGGGTATGCCTGGCAAGAAGATCGCACTGGTGCATTTCGATGCCCACCGTGGCGCGATGTCGAGTGGCGTGCCTTATAGACTGCTGCTTGAACGCCACGGCGATCAGGTGCATGGGCGGCACATGACTCAGATTGGCATCTCGGATTTTTGTAACAACCCTGGCCATCATGCCGATGCACGTGATCACGGAATCGAGGTCATCTCAACGCGCGGACAAAAAGCGAGCTGGTCTGATACAATGGTGCCGCTAGCGGACATAAGTCGCAGCAGGTCCAGTGCGTGCATTCATCAATCATGGCTAACTGGCTCCCTCTGTTAATCGCCCTCATTGCTATCCTTGCGTGGTTATTGTGGCGCCGCGCGAAAACAAAGCGATATGCGCGCACGCGAACAGGTCGAAGTTCCAACACGTATCACTCCGTGTCCGTTAGATACAGCGCCAACCCCTGTGAAGCAGTGCAGAAGCTTAAGGGCCAAAGATTCCTCTCAAAACAGGCGCCTACGCTGCCACTGCTTGGTTGCGGCGTCGCACGCTGTCGGTGCTGGTATGTTCACTTTGACGACCGACGAGCCGATGACCGCCGCGACTCCTTCAGACCTACAAGCTATGCCGGTCCAGATCGTCGGTCCGGCAACGACCGACGCCAGCTGGTAGTTAGCTAGAATATATGTGAGGCACTCAATAGCATCATCAACGAGGATGTACAAAAAGTACGGAGGGTTGCCTGTGTGAGCGGTGTGCTTAGCAAGAGCCTTGCGAGCATGATGCATTTGTGCCATTCTTCTTTCATGCACGGAGTCGATAGGAACGTGTTCAGCAACGAGATCATGCGAATGACGATGCGGTCACGCGGCGATCCGCGGGAGGCATCGGTGTATCTCAGCTGAGCGAAAGACGAGACAGCATTTGAACCCGGGCCGCCCGCAAGGCGGCCCGTTTTTTTATGTCTATTGGAAAAGCGAATATGTCCGGAGAACCTTTCTACATCACGACCGCGATCCCCTATGTGAACGCCGCACCCCACATCGGCTTTGCCTTTGAAGCGGTGCTGACTGACGCCCTCGCACGCTGGCAGCGGCTTTGTGGGGGCGACGTGCGTTTCCTCACTGGGACGGATGAGAACAGTCTGAAGAACGTTCGCGCCGCGGAGGCCGAGAGGGTCCCGACCGCCGAACTCGTGCAGCGCAATGCCATGCGTTTCGAGGCCCTGAAAGGGGTCCTGAACCTGAGCTTTGACGACTTCATTCGCACGAGCCACGAGGAACGCCATCTCAGTGGGGTTCGCCGCCTCTGGGAGGCCTGCACGGAGCGCGGGGATATCTACAAGCAGCATTACAGTGGTCTCTACTGTGTCGGTTGCGAGCGATTCTACGATGACGTTGAGCTTACTGACGGGCGCTGTCCCGTGCACGGCACCCCCCCAGAGCATGTAGAAGAGGAGAACTACTTCTTCCAGCTCTCGTGCTACGGTGAAGCGCTCACCGAGCTGATTGAATGTGGACACCTTCGCATCGTGCCCGTGCATCGGGCGAACGAGGTACTTCACTTCATCCGCGCTGGTCTCCAGGATTTCAGCATCTCGCGCTCGCAAGTGCGAGCGCACGGCTGGGGCGTCCCCGTGCCAGGAGATCCCGATCAGGTGATGTACGTTTGGTTCGACGCGCTCGGTAATTACATTACTGCCTTGGGCTACGGTAACGACGATCCGCTTTACAAACGCTACTGGCTTGAGAATCCTGACCGCGTTCACGTAATTGGCAAGGACATTACGCGCTTTCACGCGATCTACTGGCCAGCGATGCTGCTATCCGCGGGCATACCGTTGCCGACGACGATTTTCATCCACGGCTTCCTCACGGTTGACGGTCAGAAGATCGGAAAGTCATTGGGCAACGCCATTGATCCCGTGGCGTTGGTGAACCGCTACGGGGCAGATACAGTACGTTACTTTCTGCTGCGGCACGTCCGCCCGACAGAAGACGGTGACTTCAGCCAGTCGCGGCTTGTCACGGCCCATAACGGCGAGCTTGCCGATCAGTTGGGGAACCTTCTCAGTCGCACGGTGAGCATGATGGGGCGATATGTCGGCGGCACAATACCGGAGCCCAGCCTGACCGGAGACGTCGACCAACGCCTGATCGAGGCCGCCGAACTTCTCCGGACGAATTTTCGCGAGGCGATGGACGACTACGCTATCAACGAGGCGCTTGCGGCGATTTGGCAGTTCGTGGGCGCAGCTAACCAGTACGTCCAGCACATGGCACCATGGATGGTCGCCAAGCAGCGAAACGATGCGTCGAGCCCGCAAGAACGCGCAACGGCTGAAAATAGACTCAATACAACGTTGTATAACGTCGCCGAAGCGCTTCGCTTAACAGCACACTACTGCGCACCCTTCATCCCAACGACGGCGGGTAAGATCGTGCATCAGCTCGGAACTACGATTGACGATAGTGGCAACTGGGATACCATCACCCGTTGGC
>JBHIDJ010000309.1:0-2684 GCA_046760105.1 Acidiferrobacterales bacterium
GATCGCGAGGTCTACCCCCTTGCCCTCCCGGGGTTGGGCGACCGACCCGTCCAGGGTCACCTCGGCACCGCCGGTCTTTACGGTCATCTCGATGGGGAACGATTCGTTTTTCATGAACTTGGCGAGTGCGCCCACTGTCCCGACCACCTCCAGGGGATTGCCGTTGAAGGCGGCCGTTAGACTCAGCCTGATCGGGCTGCCGAAGCTGTCGGCATGCGCGGACAAGCGCCCGATGCCGAGGGTGGTGGTTTGCCCAGAACCGCCGTTCCGGTAGGTCAGCCTTGCCCTTTCGATGCGAACCTCGGTGATGTGTAGGGCCGGCGTGCCACCCTCGCCTGCGTCCGCGGGTTGCGTAGACTCCTGCGTCATCTCGCTGGTGTCGAACTCCCAGTTGCCACGTTTGCTGGCGTCGGTTTCGACCAGGATGTCTGGCTCGATCAGAACTAGACGCTTCACCTGGACGTTACCGGTAATGAGCGGAAGCAGCGCCACCTCAGCCTCTAGGCGCCTGACCGTCACCATCTGAGGCCGCGAACCCCCAGGCGCATTGGCGAAGCTCACCCCCTCTACGACGACCGCGGGCCACAGCGAAAGGGCGAGATCCAACTCGCCTTCTATGTGGAGATCGCGGCCCGTGGCCTCCTTGACCTTCTGGGCGATGAAGCCCTTGTACTGGTTGAAATCGACGGAGCTGACGAACACGACGACGGCCACGACCAAAGCGACAATCAGAACGACGCCGATCTTCAAGACTGTAGCGAAACGCATTTCTCTTCTCCCGCAACGCTCCCGATCACATGGGCAGCCTCTTACTGCCTGCCTACTCGGGCGATGTGCGCGATCTTATCGGCGAAGTTGACCTGGCTGTCGTCCTCGGGGGCGTAGCCGATCCTCCGCTGAGCGTTGGTAATGCTCCAGAAACGGTGGGTGTTGCCGCTGATGCCATAGACAATCAGGAAGGGCACGCCGTGCTCGTCCTCGATGTTCGGGGACTCCACCATCTTGATCGCCTGCTGCACCTGGTCGCGCCGACTGAGGTAAGCCCCCAAGGCGCGGTGCAGCATCTTGATGTCCCCCGGCTTGACGTGGTCAATGTCGTCGTCTCGCGGGCCACCGATGCGCCACTCGACAACCTCCAACTTCTTGCCGTCGACCTTGCCGGTGGCAAAGACGAATCCTAGTAACTCGTAGGCCGCCTTGGCCCAGCCGTAATAGTTGTCGGAAAGGGGTGGCATATCCGGTGTGACCACGTCGAACTTGTCGGCCCAGATCAGGCGCTCGTAGTAGTCCGCAGCATGGTTGGAACTGGCCACCACCACGCGCTTGACGCCTTCTTCCAGCGCGGTCTTGTACACGTTGTACGCGAGGGCAACATTCTGGTGCTCAGCCCAGAACTTCGGGTCACTGTTGTCCTGCCACGTGGTCGCGTCCAGGCCGAGCGCGCTGACGTAGGCGCAGTGGATCACTGCATCGGCTCCTTTGAAGTGCTGGCGATAGTTGTTGCGGTCCGGCTTCGTCAGGTCCACAACCACCATACCGGGGATCTTCGTGCCGTCCCGCGTAGTGGAGCGAACATCGATCGGAACGAGTTCCCATCGCTCGCTGAGTTCTTTGAACATACGCTGGGCAATGTAACCGGCCGCCCCGGTCAGAACCACGCGTTTCTTGGTCACGACGCTTTCTCCTTTGTAAAATTCCGTTATGGATGACGCGGTGTCGCTAGGCTAGCCCAGGCGAACTAAGGGCGTCAAGAGCCTGCACAGGCGTCATAAAATCCTTATGCGGGCTCACTTGGCATGAAGATTGCTGGGCCGTAACACGAGGAGTCAGCCCTGGCCTATCCCCAGGGTGATTCGCCATATGAAAAAGCCACTGCCGAGCAGTCCTCAAGTCCCGGGGCGTCGCCGCGGCCAGAGGGCGTTTGCTCGACGCCCGGAGGACTAGCCGTGCCTAGTGCCGCTGAGATGGTCGCCCATTGCTTCTTCCATCAGGATCCAGACCGCCAGCAGCCCGTGTGCCCCCACTGCGGACACTCGCACTGGATGCAGCTGGGACGCGGCTACCGCTGCTTCATCTGCGGTTCGTTGTTCAAAGCGCCCGTTATGCGGACGCCGCCCTGTCCGACATGTGGACCAGCCATAGCGCGTAGGGCTCCGCTGTCCCGCTCCTAGATCTGGGTGGCGCCTTCCACGATCATTGTCCCAGCCGTATTGCCTGCCGACTTTGCGCTTGTGCTGCCATCGCACTCTAAGCGCCCGAGCGGCATTGCTCGCCCCGAACTCGGCCATCATCAACCTTCAGATTAAACAGCTTGGCAGCGTTGCCGCCCAGCAGCTTCCGCTTGAGCTCCGATGAGAGGTCCTGCCGGTCGCTGATAACCCTCACGGAGTCTGGGCATATACAGTCGAAGTGGGCGTAGTCGGAGGCATACATCAGTCGGTCTTCACCAATAAGCCTGGCAACGATCGGGATCATCTTCTCGTCAGGTTCGCAGGTGTAGAAGCACCGCTCAGAAACCATGTACTCGGCCGGATCACGCTTGAGGTGCGGAAGCTGGTCGGGGAAAAGCTCGTAGTGCTCGTGCAGGCGCTCCGCCAGGTAAGGGACCCAGCCGCAGCCGGCTTCGAAGACGCCGATCCGGAGTGCAGGGAACTTATCCATGACCCCTCCAGCGACCAGCGTGG
>JBHIDJ010000310.1:0-2683 GCA_046760105.1 Acidiferrobacterales bacterium
CGCTGAAGCCAAACTTCTCCACCATCAGAAAACCCGCGAAAACAATGAAGATCTGTCGTCGCGCGCCGGACATGAAAGTCAGGGCGTAGTAGAGCCAGTAGCGCGCTCTTAGCACCATGTGCTTGTGTTGTCGCACCTTCTCGGGGAATCGAGGAAACACGAGCCATGCGCAGATCGCGATACTCGCGGTTAGCCCGCCACCTACCATGTAGACCCACTGAAAATCTAAACCAAGAATATGGAACGCCAGCCAGATCAGTCCATACATCACGATTGCCGTGAACGAGCCTACGGCAATAATCTTGCCTAGGGTCTCGGGCGCGCGTGCTTTATCAATCCATTGGAGAGACAGTGAAATCTGCAGAGTTTCGTAATAGTGATAACCGATCGACATCAACACCGTCGTACAGTAAAGGCCGATAACCGTTGGAAACCAGCCGGTGAGGGCGGTGCCGATGCCGAGTAGCGCCAACGATACATAGGCAAGCGTCTGCTCCCGCGATACCAGTAGCAAGAACACCACGGCGAAAGCAAGGAACCCCGGGACCTCACGCAAGCTCTGCAAAATGCCGATCTCGGCCCCAGTGAAGGCAGCCCGTTCGATCGCAAAATTGTTCAAGAGCGCTTGCCACGTGGCAAAGCTCAAGGGCACTGCTGCTGCCATTAACAGCAGTAACAGATCAGGGTGTCGCCAGTTGTTAGCCGCAGCTTTGGTTTGCGTCATATTTGTTTTTTACCAGCCGATGCAGCGCCGGTCTTGCTATAATTGGCCAATGAATATCGCGGAACGGACAGGCACCATTTCGACGGGACCTGGGGAGCTACTGGACGCGTCACGTCCTATCGTCACCCTTGCGCGCGATACGGCGGGCCGCTATTTCATTCCCGTTCACCGACATCTGCGCGCTCAGCTGGTGTACGCGTCCACAGGCGTGCTGACGGTAAGCACGACCGAGGGCCGATGGGTGGTTCCCCCGCAGCAAGCCGTATGGGTGCCCGCGGGCACCGACCACGAGGTGCGCTCGTCTGGCGCCGTCTCGATGTGCTCGCTTTATGTCGACCCCAGCGCAGCCCGCGAGCTGCCAATTCACTGCTGTGTGCTGACAGTCCCGGGTTTAATGCGGCAACTCATCCTGAAAGCTGTCTCGCTGCCAAACGAGTACGGACCCGGGGGACCCGCAGCGCGATTGATGCATGTGATCCTCGATCAGCTGCGTGAGCTTGAACCCACTCCTCTACACTTGCCGATGCCACACGATCCGCGCCTCAAGCCCATGGCCGATACGCTTGTCGCCAATCCCGCGGACAACCGCGACCTCGGGACTTGGGCGCAGTCGGCTGGCGCCAGTGCGCGGACGCTAGCACGCCTGTTCTTGAAGGAGACCGGTATGACCTTCGGCAATTGGCGTCAGCGCTTGCGCTTGCAAGCAGCTGTTGCCCGCCTAGGCGCCGGCCAGTCAGTAACCACCGTCGCTTACGATCTCGGCTACCAAAGCCCCAGTGCCTTCATCGCTATGTTCAAGCGCGTGCTCGGTGCTCCGCCGGCTCACTACTTTCGACTCAAACCGATGAGCACGAATGAAAAAGCGCGGACAGCACACTAATGATGTTATCGCCCCGTGCACCAAATCCAACGCTGTCAACCACAAGCTAGAGCTTCGATTGGCAATCGATTAAGCTCCTTCCTTTCAGAGCGCTAATGGAGCAAGTTGATGGCGAGCCTCAATCCGACTGACTTTTATGATGTGCAGTCCTTGCTTTCGGACGAAGAGCGCATGGTACGGGATACCGTGGCGCGCTTCGTAGACGAGAAGGCGCTGCCACTTATCCCGAAGGCATTCGAGGAACACCGTTTTCCCATTGAGCTGGTCCCTGAGCTGGCGTCGCTCGGTCTGTTGGGCAGCACCATCCAAGGCTATGACTGTGCCGGTATAAACAATGTTTGCTATGGCCTGATTTGCCAGGAGTTAGAGCGCGGCGACAGTGGCTTGCGCAGCTTCGTATCGGTACAGAGCAGTCTCGTGATGTGGCCGCTGTTTACCTACGGATCCGATGAACAAAAGAGCCGCTGGCTACCGGCCATGGCGAAGGGCCAAGCGATCGGCTGCTTCGGGTTGACTGAGTCGCATGGGGGCTCTGATCCCGGCGCGATGCACACGCACGCCAAGAAGCAAGGTGGCGATTGGGTGATCAACGGTTCCAAGATGTGGATCACGAATGGCACGCTCGCCGACGTGGCACTCGTGTGGGCACACACTGACGAAGGTATCCGTGGTTTCCTGATCGAAAAGGATACACCCGGATTCGAGGCGCGCGATATTAAACACAAGTTTTCACTTCGTGCGTCAGTTACCTCAGAGCTCTACTTCGACAACGTCCGCGTGCCAGCCGAAAACATGCTACCCGGCGCGGAAGGGTTGAAAGGCCCGTTGAGCTGTCTTACACAGGCCCGCTATGGGATTACCTGGGGTGCCATCGGCGCTGCCATTGCCTGCTTCCGTGAGGTGCTGGAGTTCTCCAAGACCCGCATGATTTTCGACCGACCGATCGCGCATACGCAGACGGTGCAGCGTCGGCTAGCCAACATGGTACGCGGAATCACCACGGCGCAAGTGCTCTCATTGCAGCTTGGCCGGTTAAAAGATGAAGGCCACATGCATCCGGCACAAGTGAGTCTGGCCAA
>JBHIDJ010000311.1:0-2676 GCA_046760105.1 Acidiferrobacterales bacterium
TTGAGTTACATGTACCTGGCCAGTGCTGCGCTCAAACGTTTCGAGGACCAGAATAGGCCCCGTAGTGATTTACCCCTCGTGAAATGGGTGTGTGAAGATGCGCTCTATCGCGCGCAACAGGCGCTCGATGGCGTAATTCGAAACTTTCCCAATAGGCCGATGGCGTGGTTGCTACGTCGTTTCGTGTTTCCCTTCGGTCGTCGTTATAGGGTACCTAGCGACAGGCTTGGGCACCAAGTAGCGAGTCTGCTGCTAACGCCCTCAGACGCGCGCGACCGGCTCACCGAGGGCATGTACATACCGAAAGACCTAAATGAGCCTATCGGTCGCCTAGAAGATGCGCTGCCCAAAGTGATTGCGGCCGAACCCCTGGAACGCAAGATTCACCGTGTGCTCGACAGCCAGGCATTCGTGACACGTGATTATGATGCGCTAGTCGGCGAGGCATTGCGCCTAGGTGCGCTCAATGATGACGAGGCAAAGCGGCTTCGTGCCGCTTTGGAGGCCCGCCATCGAGTAATTCAAGTGGATGACTTTCCCCCGAACACTACTCTAGTCTCCGCCGTCGAGCGGATCGACGTGGCTGGGTTCTAGCCGAAAGCACGTTTTTGGACACGACCACACTTATCTTGGTCGCGACCTTGTCTTCGAGAAACCACGGCCGTTGAATTACAATGGGTACACCCCATGTTAGCGGTTAAGCCAACAGGAGGATTCAATTGGTGGCGACTAACAGAGTCTTTATAGTCGATGGCGCACGCACGCCGTTCCTTCGTGCCCTGGGTAAACTCGGGCCCTTTAGTGCAGCCGACCTTGCGGTGGCCGCTGGTCGGCCAGTACTCGCGCGCATGCCGCTTGCGCCCTCTACCATCGACGAAGTTATCGTCGGCTGCGTTATCCCAGCGCCGGATGAAGCGAATATAGCGCGCATCATTTCCCTTCGACTCGGTTGCGGCGAACA
Source organism: Acidiferrobacterales bacterium (assembly GCA_046760105.1). Lineage (GTDB taxonomy): Bacteria > Pseudomonadota > Gammaproteobacteria > Acidiferrobacterales > SPGG2 > JBHIDJ01. The sequence goes on from JBHIDJ010000311.1 coordinate 962, forward strand.
GGTGCCAGCGCTTACCGTGCAACGCAATTGCGCCTCTGGTCTGCAAGCCATCGCCTCAGCCAGCGAGCGCATCGCGCTAGGCCACTCTGACATCGTCTTGGCCGGTGGTACGGAAGCGATGAGTCGCGCCCCCGTGCAGTGGAATGCCGCCATGGTCACTTGGTTGGCAGGGGTTATGAGGGCGCGCACGGGGTTCGCGCGCCTCAAGGCGATGGCTGGCATCCGTCCTGCTTATCTGAAACCGGTGTTTACCTTGTTGTTAGGGCTGACTGATCCGTTGGTCAAGCTTTCGATGGGGCAAACAGCGGAGGTATTGGCGCATCGATTTTCAATTACCCGCGAACAACAAGATACCTATGCACAGCAAAGCCACGAGCGCTTAGCCGCCGCATTCGATGCCGGCCATATGCAAGGTGAGATAACAACGCTCTACGATGCTCGTGGCCAACACCATTTTGAAGACACCGGTCTGCGTCGAGATTCGTCCCCTGGGAAGCTCGCCAAACTCAAGCCGGTGTTCGATCGTGGTTACGGTTCGGTTACTGCCGGCAATAGCTCGCAGGTCACCGACGGTGCCGCCATGCTTATGCTCGCCAGTGAAACAGCGGTAAAGGCCCATAACCTGCCGGTAATGGGCGAAGTCGTTGGACATGCCTGGGCTGGCGTAGACCCACGGCAAATGGGCCTGGGACCAGTGCACGCGGTGGCCAAATTGTTGCAAGAACATGGTGTCGCTATGTCGGACCTTGTGCACATGGAACTCAACGAGGCGTTTGCGGCACAGGTGCTGGCGTGTCAGGCCGCATGGGCGAGTCCCGACTATGCGCGCGACGAATTGGGCATGAAAGAACCTCTAGGCAGTATGGATATCGACCGCCTTAACCCCGAGGGTGGCGCCATCGCCTGCGGACATCCGGTTGGCGCCAGTGGCGCGCGCTTGGTGTTGCACCTGTTGCACGCCCTTAAGCGAAAAGGTGGGGGAACTGGTGTTGCCACCCTTTGTATCGGCGGCGGCCAGGGCGGCGCCATGCTATTGCGGACCTAGTCGAGAGGAACCGGTGAAACACTGGCAGCTGGAATTTGTGGACGAGCGCGCAATAGTGACGCTGGATGTAGTCGGATCGTCGGCCAATGTGTTATCGCGTGAGGTGTTGCAAGAGTTCGATGACATTCTTGCGGAGGTCAAGAATAAACCATTAACGGGGCTGATCATCCGTTCTAACAAACAGAGTGGGTTCATCGCCGGTGCCGATGTGCGTGAATTCCAGCACATCGATGATGCTACCCGTGCGGCCGAACTTGCACGCACTGGCCAGCAAGTATTTAACCGTCTGGCAGATCTGCCGTTCCCGACGGTTGCCGTGATTCACGGCTACTGTCTCGGCGGTGGTCTAGAGTTGGCGCTTGCCTGTACCTATCGCGTGGCGCGCGACGATGCGGGCACGCGATTGGGTCTGCCCGAGGTTAGGCTTGGAATCAATCCTGGGTTTGCCGGGACCGTGCGTTTGCCACGGCTGGTCGGCGCCGTAACCGCACTCGACTTAATGCTCACCGGCCGCAGTGTGAGCGGCAAACAAGCGCGTAGGCTTGGATTGGTGGATGCGATTAGTCCACCTCGACATCTTATGAGTGCGGCAGTCGCGTGTTTGTCAAAGCGGCGCGCAAGGCGAAAGTTACCGTGGTCAAAACGTGTGATGGCGATATGGCCGCTACGA
>JBHIDJ010000312.1:0-2670 GCA_046760105.1 Acidiferrobacterales bacterium
CCTCCGAGAGCTTTGTATGTGGCAACCAGACTCAGGGAGATGTCTCCGGTCGTTTCGGCCAGGCGGTCCTGCTGGTTTACGAGACGTTCTTGCGCATCGAGCACCCGGTTAAAGTCGGTGGTCCCTTCGCGGTACTGGATGAGAGAGAGATCGAACGAACGCTTTGTTGCTTTGACAGCGTCAGCAAGGAACCCTACCTCCTCTTGGTTCCGCAAGAAGCCCACGAGGCCGTCCTCCACCTCTTGAGCGGCCTTGAGGACCGTGTTTTGGTAGTCCACAACGAGTTCCTGGAAGAGTGCATCCTGGACGCGAATGTTGTTCCTGAAGCGTCCATAGTTAAAAATGGGCCACACGAACGAGGGGCCGCCGAATCCCGTGACGCTCCCGGTCGTGAAAAACTCGGCAAAGTCGCTTGACGAGATACCGATGGTACCGAGTATCGAAAGTCGAGGGTAGAGATCCGCGACAGCAACCCCAATCTGGGCACTTTGAGCTGCCGCTTCACGCTCTGCCCGCCGAATATCCGGGCGCCGGCGCAGCAGTTCCGCAGGCACGCCAACCGCGACGTCGCGAGCCGCTGTCGGAATGGGCATTGGCCCGCCAAGAATATCTCGCATGTCCTGTGGCGGCATACCCAGCAAGACGCTGAGTGCGTTTTGCGCCTGGCGAAGGCCCTTTTCCAGCTCGGGAACCAACGCCTGGGTGTTCCGGAGGCTGCCCAATGCTTCTTGCACGTCGAGCTCGGTCACGGCTCCGTTGCGAAAGCGCACGTCGGCAATTCGAAAGCTCCGCTCTTGGATCTTGACGTTCGCGCGCGCCAATTTGAGGCGTTCCTCAAAAGTCCGGATTCGGACATAGGTCGCCCCCACCTCGGCCACGAGGGAGACGAGGATGTCGTCGTAGTTTGCGATCGAGGCACCTAGGTCCGCATTGGAAGACTCGACCCCGCGGCGAAATCGGCCCCAAAAGTCGAGCTCCCACCCCGCGTCGAATCCGAACGAGTATATATTCAAGTTGGTCTTTCTGACATCCCCACCCGTGGGACTGACGTTCTCGCTCAACGTGACGCGCTTATAATCAGCTCTCATTTCTTGCGTTTGCGGGTATTGGTTCGCGACGGAGAGCCCTAACTCCCCTCGGGCTTGCAGGATTCGAACCCCCGCCGCTCGCAGGGTCAGATTCTGTTTGTACGCGGTATCGACGAGGAAATCGAGCGTGGGGTCATTGAATACCGTCCACCAATCGCGGTACTGCACGGGATCGGCCTTGACCCTCGGATCGTCAATGTCGATCCATTGATCCGCCACGTCCTCCCCCGGCTTTACATAATCGGGCCCGACCGTGGTGCATGCGGTGACCAGCAGCGTCACGCCGATCAGGCCCGCGAAAGACTTCAATAGCCCCGATCTGACACGGCGAACCCTGAGCGGACTGCCCCGAGGAATAGCAGATGCCCTCCGATGAGTCGTCGCTCGTGAACTAAAGCAGACCATAGCCGACTCCTCTCTGTGCTGTCACCTCAGTCTCCCGACGCGGATAGGCTCGCCCCATGATTGTTGCAGCCAAGCCCCCGCTGCTCTCACCTCGAATCGACCTGCCGGACTCCTTGCCGTTCTTTCCAACAAGGGCAACGGTATGCAGGTCCCCGATGACTCCATAGTCTTCTATTGGAGGATATGCCATGGTGTGGATACTCCTAATCTTTGACGCACACTCATCGGGGCATTTGAAGCACGCGAAAAATTCTCGCGCGGTCAGATGATCTCAATCTTAAACGGTCTCTGGAGACGGACGCGGCAAGCGATCCGATCATCACCGGTCTATTTTCCATCACTCACCCCGCTCTGGTCCGCGCTCTTCGACTCGCCGGCCTCCGCCGCGCGCGCGCAGTCCCGGCCCGCTCCCACATGAGGAAGCCGCCCTTGAACGCGTCGGCATTGTTGCCTCGCCGCACGCCCGGCGGAGGGTCACCCTTCATCAGCTTCACGCCGCCGCCCCCGACCACCACGTAGTCCGCGGTCATTGCCTTCTGGAGCCGGAGCACCACCTCCTGCACGGCCCTGCGCCACTTCTTCTTGCCGAGGCGGGCTAGCCCTCGCTTACCGACGTAATCTTCGAAGGTGCGTCCCTTCTTGAACGGTAGGTGGCCAAGCTCGAGCGGCTGGATGTGGCCGTCGACGATCATCGCCGAGCCGAGGCCGGTCCCCAGCCCAAGAAAGAGCATTCGTCCGCCCTTGTAGCTGCCGAGCGCCTGCATGGCAGCATCGTTCATCATGCGCACCGGCTTCCCAAAACCAGCCTCGTAGTCGAAGCCGACCCAGCCTTCCCCGAGGTTGACCGGTTCGGTCAGGGGCCGGTCGTGACAGACGAGACCCGGGTACCCGATCGAGACGCGGTCCCATTTCCACCCCGACGCCATCCTGCGCACCCCCTCGACCATGCGCTCGGGCGTGAGCGTCGGGCCGGATCCCATCTCGCGCTTCGCCTTCTGGCCGGTGACGAAGACCTTGACGTGAGTCCCACCGATGTCGATCACGAGCGTGTTCTTCGTCCGTTCTCGTCGGTCATCTTCCGCCATGGTCTGAGTTCTCACATTTCGGAATTTTGCCGGCCTGGTACAAACTGGGGACAGCGCCCATTTTTCGTTCCATCTGGTCAGTAATTTGCATC
>JBHIDJ010000313.1:0-2660 GCA_046760105.1 Acidiferrobacterales bacterium
ATCCTTCGTCACACCGGCTTCCTCTACCGGGTCACCTTCCGCAACCAGCAGATCTCTACCATTGATCCCTACCGGGGCGAGTTTCTGCGAGAAGAGCAGCGTCCCTTTCCCACAGCCGAGCAGCGCTGAATGTGAAACACTAAAAGGAGAACTTAGGTCCTATTTTCAGCCAATAGTTTTGATGCGTGTTCAGCTGGCAGAGGTGGCCTAAGCAAATTACCCTGTGCCTCGTCGCATTCGAGCGAACGCAAATATGCCATTTGCTCTTGTGTTTCTACGCCCTCGGCGATCGTCTTCAGATTCAGACTGTGGGCCAGTGTAATAATCGCCGCGACGATGGCGCGATCGTCCGGGTCGTTTGTGATATCGCGCACAAAGGACTGGTCAATTTTCAACTTATTTATCGGGAAGCGTTTCAAATAGTTTAATGAAGAATACCCGGTTCCAAAATCATCTATTGCGATCTGCACGCCTATAGTATTCAACTTAGAAAGCAACCTAATTGCCTCCTTCGGTTCCTGCATGATACTCTCGGTCAATTCCAATTCAAGGTAATTGGGGTTAAGCCCCGTTTCCTGTAGTGTCCGGTCTACTGTCTGTAGCAGATTCTCGTGTCTCAGCTGTCGAGCCGATACATTCACCGCCACAGGTATTGGTGGAAGGCCAGCGGCTTGCCAGGCCTTGTTTTGTGCACAGGCGGTGCGAAGCACCCATTCACCAATCGGTACAATCAGGCCGGATTCTTCCGCCAGCGGTATAAATTTGCCCGGCAAAATCATCCCCAAATCTGGGTGCTGCCAGCGCACCAGCGCCTCATTACCGATAATTCGTCCGGTCTTAATATCGACCTGGGGCTGATACTCTAAGAGAAACTCTTCTCGTTCCAGTGCATGGCGCAGGCTATTTTCCATTGCCAGGCGCTCAGAAGCCTGGACATTCATGTCCGGGGAATAATGCTGGTAATTGTTTCTTCCATGCTCCTTGGCTCGATACATGGCAATATCAGCAGTTTTTAGGAGGGTCTCGGGATCCTGTGCGTCATCGGGATAGATGCTGATTCCCATACTGGTAGTGATAAAGAGCTCATGACCTTCCAGGACATATGGCTTGGACAATGTATCAATGATCTTGTGGGCCACCTTGGGAACATCGTTTGCCTGTGCAACATCTGCAAGGTTAATCGCAAATTCATCGCCGCCCAGACGCGCAACGGTGTCGCCCTCACGCACACAAGCAGTCAGTCGCTCAGCTACGGCTTTCAACAAAAGGTCACCGACATTGTGCCCCAGCGTGTCGTTAATGCGCTTGAAGTGATCGAGGTCCAGAAATAGAACGGCCACTAGTCGTTTATGCCAGTAGTGGCGCGCCAACCCCTGGGTCAGGCGATCCACAAACAACCTGCGATTGGGTAAGTTCGTCAGGACGTCGTGATATGCTTGGTGGACAATTATTTCTTCCGCCCGCTTGCGCTCGGTGATATCGCGCGATGTCCCCATCACCCCCACGACCCTGCCGGTTGCGTCATGCATCACCGACGCAGAAACGTAAGAGTAAAAGATTTCTCCGTTCTTTCTCTTATTCACAACCTCTCCTGTAAACCCACCATCCAATGTGTTCGCGTGCCGCTGGACGCCCTCGGATTGATCTGCATACAGGAGGTCAACGGGTTTGCCCAAGACCTCCGCTTTGCCGTATCCGAAGGCCTTTTCAGCGGCTGGGTTGAACTCTACGATATTCCGGTTCACGTCCACGGATACGATCATGTCTATAGAGCTGGTGATGAGGTTGTCTGCATAATCCTTGGCCGCCTGCAAAGCCTGCTCTATCCGCTTACGTTCGGCGATTTCGTGCCCCAACTCCTTGTTAGCGTGTGCCTCCTCACGCGCGCGCCGTTGCTCGTGGCGCACTCGGTCAATGAGGTAGCCGTAGAACGCCGCCGCCGTGAAAAGAAATGGGATGCGGATCAGCGACGGCGAGCTCCAGACCAACGAGGCGTCCCCGCTAGCGGAGAGCACGAAGATGTAGGCGGTGCACACGGCGAGGGCGCCGACCGCGATGAGGCCCAAATTCTCGCCGATCGCCGCAAGGAGGAGCACAAAGAAGTACAGATAGAAGAACTCGGCGCTAAAGAGACCGGTATACAGCAAAGCCGCTGTGATCCATATGGTGTCGCCAACGATGATACTGGCATTGAAGACCGTTGAGTTGGTGATGTGCGCCGGAAGCCGCGCCACCAGCACGTTCGATGCCAGTGCAGCGACGATCAGCAGGATCAGGCCGGTCGGGGGAGATGAGAATTCGTGCTCAACCAGGAGCAGATAGGCCATGGCGATGATGAGTGTATAGCGCAGGAGCACAAATGCCCGAATTCTCGGTAATTTCTCGACGACTCGTTCCACGGTCAATGCCCCTCGCGGTTGCACGGTCGGTCCGTGGGTTGCAAGCTCATCTTCGCCCATCGATCCTTGACGCCCTCCGGTCTCGCTCCGAGGCCACCTGCCCGTTCTGAGCAAAATAAGTGCCAAAGGGGGGCGGACGCCCTCGTCCGGTGCCACCTCAACCACACCTCCCAATTATTGATTTCCCCCCCCTTTGGCACCCTTGACACCCCCCATTCAGTTGAGGATACTTAGACCCTCGTTTATTTTCTTAGAGGGGAT
>JBHIDJ010000314.1:0-2637 GCA_046760105.1 Acidiferrobacterales bacterium
GGTATGGATAAAAGAGCGGCTCCAACTACCGTAATCGCGATTAATGTTAGCTTGCGCATTGCTAATCCCTCCTTTCGGTTTAGCGGGAAAGTTGCCACCCGCCCTATCGTTGCTGCCGGCATACGCCGGCGTCCATAGAACTCTAGCGTTTGAGAGGGAAGGAGAAAATTGGGGCGTTCCCTAGACTTGCTAGGGGTTTTCCCCTAGGGGCGTTCCAAGGTTGAAACCATCTTCACCAGGTCCGCTAGCGAGTTAGCCTGCATTTTCTCCATAAGGTTTGCTCGATGGATCTCAACGGTCTTGTCGCTGATGTGGAGGCGTCGTGCGATGCGTTTATTGCTTTCACCTGCGACGACCAAATCCAAGACTTGACGCTCGCGTCGTGTGAGCGATTTCTGTCGGCTTAGGATCTCGTCTCGCCTAACGCGATCCTCATATGTCCCAACGCTCTCGGCCACCGCCTTTTGCACGCGATCCAGCAACAGCTCGTTGTTAAAAGGCTTTTCAATGAAGTCGACAGCGCCGGCCTTCATAGCGTGCACGGCGACTTGCACGTTACCGTGGCCGGTGAGAACAATGACGGGCAGGCCTATCCCGCGCACACTTAGCTCCTGTTGTAATTCGAGACCGCTCATACCCGGCATGCGTATATCTAGTAGAAGACAGCCTGGCGAATTAGGTTGGTAAGCGTCGAGAAACTCCTGCGCTGAGGCATAGACTTCCACCCGCAGATCGACCGACGCGACCAAGCCGCGCAGGAAATGGCGCACCGCTTCGTCGTCGTCAATTACAAACACCGTTGGCTCAGGAGTCATCGGCTGGGTGATCTGGTCCGGTGATTGGGAGCGTGAAACAAAACACAGTGCCGGTTTCTGGGGCGGATTCAGCCCATAGGGTGCCACCGTGCGCCTCGACGATGGTGCGGCTTATCGATAGACCCATTCCCAGACCACCGGGCTTGGTGGTGAAGAACGGATCGAACACATGCTCCAGATGTTCTGGGGATATTGCGTTCCCCCCGTTGTGGACCGCAACTTCGACCGTTGCATTTCGCCGTCTGGATGTGCGAATAGTTAGAAGCCGCGACGTCGGGGGACTCTCGCTCATGGCCTCGATGCCATTGTGCGCGAGGTTGACGATGACCTGTTGAATCTGGATGAGATCGGCCATAACGGCCGGCAGATTATCTGGAAGATCGAGCTTAATGGCGACACCGTGCGCGCGGGCATCGGATCGAAGCAAGTTGAACACATCTCGCACCGCCTCGTTTATGTTAGTTGCGTCGCGCTCTTGGTCGGTCTTTTGAATAAAATTGCGCACACGGCGAATGATCTCATTGGCCCGCTCCGCCTGTTCCGCTGCCTGCTCCAACGGGTCTCGTAGTGCGTCGGGCTTATCTTTTCTCAAACGCAGTTTATCTAGAGCAAGCTGGGCGCATCCGGAGATGACAGTGAGCGGTTGGTTGAGTTCATGCGCCAGGCTCGTGGCCATTTCACCCATAATGCTCACACGGCCGAAGTGGGCGAGTTCGTCGCGATGTCGCCGCGCTTCGTCCTCAGTCCGTTTGCGTTGCGTGATGTCTTCAGAAATTCCTAGGAAATGTGTAACTGTGCCTTCCTGGTTTGTAATCGGCGAAATGGACGTTGAGGTCCAGTAGAGCGTGCCGTCCTTCTTGCGGTTTCGCAGCTCACCCCGCCACTCCTTGCCGGCAGTTATGGTTGCCCACAACTCTTGATAGGTCTCAGACGACGTTTCACCGGACTTCAAAACCCGCGGGGTCTGGCCGGCCACTTCCTGCAATTTGTAGCCTGTTACCTCGGTAAAGCGGGGATTCGCGTACTCGATCTTACCGGCCGGATCAGTGATGATCGTCGTGGCAGGGCTCTGCTCCACGGCCCGCGACAGCTTGCGCAGCTTTTCTTCGGCCTGCTTTCGATCGGAGATTTGAATCATGAGTTCCTTTGTGCGCTCCGCAACCCGGTGTTCGAGCTCATCGTGGGCCTTCTGTAACGCGGCTTCCACCTGCTTACGTTCCCCCACTTCGCGCTCGAGTGCTTCGTTTTTGTCCGTGATGTCGGCATACTGCTGCTTGATGGTACGGTCAGCGCGCCGCACGATGAGAAACAGGATCGCATACAACAGCCCAAAGACGAGCGCAAAGCCGACCGCCAGATTGACCGTGTCACGCTTGATCTCAGCCAGCAATGGAGTAACGTCGGTGTACAGCTCAAAGACCCCTTCTACAGAACCGTTACCTTTGCGGATGGGAAGATAGCTTTCAACCAGGTCTCGGTCTTGGACTGTTCCCTCGAATGAGCTGAACGTATCGCGAAACGTCAATTTGCTTGCAGGCTGTCCTTTGCGGGCCGCGGCGAAATATCCGGGATTGTTGCTCTTATTCTCGCCTATCTCGGTCGGCTCCGAAGAATAGACGGTGAGTCCTTTCAGGTCGTAAATCTTGACCTTGAGGACCGGTAGATTCGCCGACGCCTTCCGCACCGCGTTGCGAATCTCTCGCATCTTGGGATGAGTTTGCAGTTGGTTCGTCTCCAAATCCGAAGCCGACGCTACATAGGAGGAGAACCGGGGCCAGAGAGTGTTAGCGAACGACTGGGCCAATGCGACGTTCTGTCTCTC
>JBHIDJ010000315.1:0-2636 GCA_046760105.1 Acidiferrobacterales bacterium
CTGCCTCGAGCAGAGGTGTCTCGGGAGGGATGGTCAAGGGCGATCGCGTCATCAAGTCGGCAACGAGCATCCTCGCTGCTTGTCGTATGTCGGACATCTCAGTTCTGCTCCTTTTGAGTATCTCACATGCTCCGAGCTCGCTCTGGATAGCCGGGGGAGCCCTCCCCACATAGGCCCTGTGCTTTCACATTTAAGATCCGCAGCGAGGGTAATTTTATTTAGCGCGCCTTCACTCTAGGGTTTTTGGTGCCCCTCGGTAAAGTGCCCGAGAAACTTGTCATCTCTGCTAGCGAAGGCGGTAGCCTTGCAAGATTTGCACCGATCCTTGTGGAAAAGAAAACCGCCGGAAATGCTTGGGTCAAGAAAAGACTCCCGCCCCCCTTTTCCTAGCACGAGCGATAGGGGGTGTGTGCATCTGATCTGAATAATAACTCTCACGACCAAATCGTCTTTGGTCGAGGCAGTAGTGTGCCATCCTCATACATGTCGAGCTTTTCGTTGAAGAAGCCAACAAGTCCTTGGATTTTTGCACACTCCACCGTGGGATAGCGGTAAATCCATGCGAGGCCCTCGTGCAGTTTGTCACCGATCTTGATAGAGTAGAGATTTGCATCACCTTTATAGGGGCAATGCGTCACCGCATCTGATCGTTCCAGCAAGTCCATGCGCGCATCGTGTTTCGGCATGTAGTAACGCGTTGGCAACCCCGTTTCGAACAACAGGGAGGGGCGCGTGGTTTCTCCTACGGTGATGCCATCGACCACCACTTTGATGTGGCGCGAGCTGTGTATCACATCGACCCGTTTATGCGGGTCGCGCGCGTAGACAAAGATCTCCTCGTCTTCCTCGAACCAGGCGTCCATCTTTTCCCATGCGAAGGCGGCATAGGCTTCCAGTTTCGGGCCGTTGCCCGGCGGCTTACGAAAGGTGAAAGCGGCGTTCTTCGCGATCTTGTCACCGACCTGCACGTGCCAAAAGACACCTTCGCCCTTGCGATCAGAATGGGTCGTACGGTCGCTCGGTTGCAGGCAGTCCATCCGCACGTCTTTCTTCGGGAAATAGTAGAGGGGCAGATGGTTGGCTTCACGGAGCAACATCGTCTCTTTACTATCCGCGATGACCTGGTTGTTGAAATAGACGCGCACCCACCGCGGGCTCGGCCCAAACTCGGTGCTGTGAGGCGAAATAGTAAAAGAATCCGTCATGATTGTCCCCTTTCATCGATCAGGGCTATTCGGCCCAGAAATCAATCGATCCGACCCCGTTGATTTACTACTCCCTCAGGGGTGCAGATGGAAGACCTTGTTCATGATCTTCCACTCCCCGTCGACTTTGAGCATCGTGAACAAGTCGGTGAACCGGTGACCAGTCCAGTTATCGAGTTCAAGCCGCACGGTGGCAACCGTGTCAATGAGGTCGATGCTGGCGATCCGTGCTTGGAGCCCCGTCGCCGGACCGTTCTGGTCATTCCAGTCAAAGAGCTGCTGGATGGGGCCGGCGAACAGGTCGGTACCGATATAGCCGAAGATCGTCGCGTCCTTGTGAAAGGCGGGCTTCATGTCGGCGCCTCTGCCAGACTTGGCGCCATCGATATAGTGCTGGATGGTCTTGGCGATCGCGCCATACTCGTTTACGTTGGTCGTTGCATTGCTCATAGGTCTCACTCCTCACTTAGTGTCGTTTATGATTTCTTGTCCCGTTGATGGAAACCCTCTCTCCCTTACACCTCTGACATACCACCATCGACGACGTATTCGCTACCGGTGACGTAAGAGGCGTCGTCCGACAGAAGGAATGCCGCCACAGCGGCGACCTCCTTCGGTTCACCGAATCGACCCAGCGGCACGGCGGAGATAATCTGTTCGGCAAACTGCTGAAGTTGCTCCTGCGGCATGCCAGTGCGATCAAAGAAATCCGTGCCGATTGGCCCAGGACTGACCGCATTAACCCGAATCTTTCGACCAGCCAGTTCGTGAGCCAAAACGCGGGTTACGGTTCTTATCGCCCCCTTCGTTGAGTTGTAGATGACGCCACCGGGCAGCCCGAGATCACGAGCAACCGAAGCATTGAAGACGATCGAGCCACCTTCTCGCAGCAGCGACGAAATGGCTTTTACGTGGAGGATTGGACCGCGGACGTTTACTGCGTATTGACGATCGAAGTCGTCAGCGGTCACATCGGAGTGCGGAACGAATGTTGCATAGCCAGCATTGAGGAATGCCGCGTCGAGCTCACCGAACTCCGACTTCACGACCTCACCGAGTCGCTCTGCGGCGGCCGGGTCGCCGGCGTCGTTCACGAGCGTCACAACATTGGGTAACTTCGCTTTCACGGCGTCGAGCTTCTCGCCATTCGTTCCGGTAATCAGCACGCGTCCACCTTCGGCGACAATTCGCTCGGCCGTCGCTTTGCCGATACCACCAGATCCGCCCGTAATCAGAACGTTCTTGCCAGCAAAGCGTCCGGCTGGTGTGAATGTAGTCGACATAGTTTTTCTTCCTTTCGAGTTGTGGTGACAGGTTAAACATAGACCGATCGGTCTATGTCAAGGCAAAAAAGTTTACAACGTCGTCAGGTTCGGCTCGTCTGCGGTAATCGACGTCGGCCCAAACCTTGGCGATCGTTCTATCTTGGTT
>JBHIDJ010000316.1:0-2618 GCA_046760105.1 Acidiferrobacterales bacterium
GCGGTCAGCCGCGGCCTGCTTGGCGGCAGCTTTTTCAGCCGCGGCCCGTTTGGCGTGAGCGATGACTGTCAATTTTTCCGTCGTCGTCTTGTCTTCTGATCTATCTGCGGACTCGCTCGACAAGTCGTCAGCGGCAACCTGCTGTGACAGATCTGACGGCTTCTCGTGCTCATCAAACGTTTGTTCCTCTTGTAGTGTTGCGTCGGCCTGAATTAGTTCAGTACTTTCATCTGTCGGCGTCGGTTCGAAGCGGTTCAGGTATACGATACCGGTCACGACGATAGCCGCTAAGATAGTCGCTGCCAGTGTCATACCGGTGGTAGCTTGAAGGTGTATCAGCTTCGCAAATCGCTGATTGCTGGGGCGAACGCCTGGCGCGGGCTGCCTCGGCTTCTTGGATGCGCTTGGGATCCCCTTTGTGAGTGTGGGAACCTCCAGTCTCCCCGGCTGCACCTTCACTGCAGACGGCTCCCTATTTGTTGCAACACCACCAGCCCCTTGTCTTTCGGTTTTCTCTTCTCGGACTTTGGTTTGCCTCGCCGTTTCGTGTTGGCTTTTTTGTAGTGCCTTCTGTGCCTGTGCCAGTTGATGATAGGTACGGATACGCACGAGCAACTCAAACGGCTCGATAGTTTTGGTGATAAAATCATTTGCGCCCGCGCGATAGGCTTCTTGTTTAGCAATAGTGTCTTTGAGCGCTGTAACCACGATGAGAGGCATTGTCGCAATATGCTTGTTTTTGGCAGCCCTAATGCGCCTGATCAGTCCGTAACCGTCGAGTGCCGGCATTTCGAGGTCAACAACGGCCAACTCAATTTGTGGATCATTTGTTAAAGCATCCCAACCCTCTTCGCCATCGGCGGCTTCAATGCAGGTAAAGTCACTCGACAGCGCACTGTTTAAGATCGTGCGCACGGTAAGCGAATCATCCACGATCAGAATCTTCGGCTTACCCTCTTCGATTTGACCATCTCTACTCGACGTCTGGTCACCGTCACGTGGCTTCCGCGACTCACTTGATGTGCTGTGTGCTTGCTCAATGCGGTTCGCAACGACGTTGCCCTCAGCGGGACCACGCTTCTCTGCCGAACGCATTCTCGTTTCAAGTTCCGTGGCGAGTTGCTCGATCGATAGCAAGTCACGATCCATATCAACCGGTTGTCCGGCCGGCTTATTGCGTAACGGCGGGCCATCTATCGCCATCTTCGCGATCACTCTTGTGATGGTGTTTTTCTTGGTTAACTTGCGCAATGGCAGCAGCCTGTCGCACAGCTTGGCGATATCTTTGCGATTTCCGGCGGTGTAGGAATAGATCAAATGCACTGCCGCATCGGTGAGAGTAGGGTTACCCGTCCATCCCCGCAGTCGCAAACGGTATGCAGCGTACTCTTTGGTCTGTTGTGGTGTCACGGCGAGTGAAGTACTAAGAGTTTGGGCTCCCAACTGCGAATTGATAGATGGTCATCGCATGCCGCGTCGCGCTCAGGTAGCTCGTTTATTTCGGACTCCATGGCGACTAGTATACTCTTGGTAACTATTCTAAAGTTTGTGCAGGTTTTTTGTAATGCTGGCGGAGGAATCGAGACCCAATACCCCAACAGCTATAAACTAAAAATAGCACACTTTATCTGTGCCATCATCCCACCGCTAGTCACACCGTTGCCACTCATGCCAGCCTGTCTGGTTCTTACAAAAAGAATAATAGTATCAGAGGCTTATGAACATGGTTTTTCCCGTCCCAATCGTAGTCTAGAGCAGAGCCACAGCTTAGCCTTAAGCACTAGGCCTGTGGGCACGTGTGAATGTTCTAAAGACTCTTGTTCAGACGGGCCATGTTGCAACGCTAGGTGTCGAGCTGTTCGTGTACATGGAGCAGCTTAGACAAGCCCAAGTGCGTTCAGAACGGTTCTGCAAACAGCGGCAGCCTTGATTCGCAAGCGCGTTCGGTAGGATACAATGCGGGGCTCGACCTCGGTCTTAATTAAGAGGAAGCATGTCTGCTTTAGAGTCCGAGCAGCTAATGAAGCCGGCCAATCCACTTAGTTCGGCGCTTCGTGTGCGATTATTTGATGTCAGCGTCGTCCGCAGCCGGACAATTATGGGCGGTTTCCTGTTCTGGCTTATTCTTTACGTTGGTCCTACCAGCCTCGCTTTTGCAGACCTGCCCGTGATCCCGAACGGCGCCGGTTTCGGAATAACCACCCCTGCCGGTCGGGGAGGGAAGGTCTACAAAGTAACCAACCTCCGCGCTACTGGGCGAGGCTCATTAAAAGCTTGTATCGATCGATCTGGGCCAAGGGTGTGTGTGTTTGAGGTGTCAGGGACGATAACGCTAACCCGGAATTTATGGATTGCTAATCCTTTTATTACCATCGCCGGCCAGACGGCCCCATCACCAGGAATAACGATAAGAGGAGCAGCATTAGGAATCGAGACACATGATGTATTAGTACAACACCTGCGCATACGTGTCGGTGACGATCCAAATGGCCCAGATCCTGAAAATCGCGATGCCATAAGAGTAGAAGATAAATGGGGGATTGTGATTGATCACTGTTCGCTCAGTTGGGCTATTGATGAGACTATTTCGGCGTGGACGGATTGGGATAATGTCACCT
>JBHIDJ010000317.1:0-2595 GCA_046760105.1 Acidiferrobacterales bacterium
CGCCGGATTGTCTCTGGCATGACCTGGGCTGTGCTCCAGGTTATCCTTTCGAACAGTTCCGGATAAAGCTTTCGCAACCCAATAAGGTAATAGCCGCCGTCATCGCTCGGGCCCAATACCAGATCGATCGCTGGCGTCGCGATCAGGTCGAGGGCCTGGTGCAAAAAGCCTATGGGAAGCGTGGGCGTATCGCTATCAATGAGCAGTGCCCCCGCATAGCCCCCGGCAAAGAGATGATCGAAGCTGTTTGCCAGTCTGGCCCCCAGATCAGGCCCCCGCTGGGCGAGCAGGACGAAGCCTGGAGCGAACTCCTCAAAGAAGATCCTCCCTTCATCAGGTGTGTAGGCAATGGCGGGGGTCGCCCTCGTGAGCGCCCTCACCTGTGCGATCTTGTCGAGGAGAAAGCAGCGGTATAACTCAGCCGCCTCGTTGGTGGAGAAGGGGGGGCAGAGTCTCGTCTTGACCTCACCCGCCTGTGGCGCCTTGGCCATGATCGCTACGGCGATTGGTACCATTTCATCACTTCCCCTTAGAGATCACGCAGCCGGACAAGGGCAACGCGATCCTCGCCCTTGAGCGCCAGGTAAAGGAGCCCCGCCGACGAATTCAGCGCCGCGTTGGAGACGTTCTGAGGTATTCGCCTCGTCCCTACGACTTTCAAGGTGGCCTCGTCCACGATGGAAAGGGTATTGCCTCGGTTGTTCACGATGAAGGTCCGACCCCCCTTTTCATCAACGGCGATACCTATGGGGTAATTCCCGACGGGGAGGGTGGCGAGGACTTGCATCTTACGGCCATCGAGGATGGTGACACTGTCAGCCTCTGTATTCAGGACGTACACGACCCCGGTCTCCTCATTGATTCCCACGTGAGTGGGACCGTGACCGACTGGGATCTCGGCAAGTCGACGACCGTTCATCCCATCAATGGCAAATACCCGATCGGCTTTTACGCTGACGACAAAGACCCACCCCGTCACTGGATCCACCGCCACACCACCCGGCCCCGGTCCCACCGGGACCGTAAAGAGAATCTGCCCCGTCCGGCCATCGAAGGCTGTGAGGACCCCTTCCTCTTCGATGCCGACAAAGACCCGATGCGTGGAGCGATCGACGGCGATTCCATGGGGCTGTCTTCCCACGGGGACCCGGAAGCGTTCCTTGAGGTGTCGGGTATCGAACGCGGCGACGAAGGCACTGCCTTCATTCGGTGCGTAGAGACGGCCAAGCTCGGGGTCAACTGCCAGATGTCGGGCCCTCGTCGTCAGGGAGATCGTCCCTGCTTTCTTGCCGTCTGATCGGAGGACGGTGATGGTCGCGCTCCCCTCATCAGCCACAAAGATTTGACCCGATTCAGGATCAAAGACGACATCATTGGGCCATTGACCAACAAGTGCCGTTCTTATGCTGGGAACTTCGTGACTCGCCACGCATCCTGCTAGCGGCACGATGATCGCAAGAAGATAAGGGATGCGCCTCACCCCTGTGCCTAGCCGCTAAGACGTTCGAGCAGGTGGTCGCCGACGCGCAGGGCCTGCGCCATGATCGTGAGGGCCGGATTCACCGCGCTGCTCGAGGGGAAGAAGCTGCCGTCCACCACGTACAGATTGTCCAACTCGTGGGTCTTGCAATTCACATCAAGCGCCGATGTCTTCGGGTCGCGGCCGAAGCGGATCGTTCCGTTCTGGTGCGCCACGCCAGCCAACGGGATCTGCTGTCCAGCGAACAGGTTCCGGGCGAACAGTCCCGTGTGGCATTCGTGACCATGCGCCGGACACTTGGTTTGCTGTTGCATCAGGTCCTTAAGTTTTGCAAGGAGCTGCTTGTGTGCTTCTTGATTATTCGGCGTGTACGCGAGCACGATGTTGCCCTCGCGGTCCAGCGCGACGCGGTTGTTCGGGTCGGGCAGGTCCTCGGTCGTCAGCCAAAAGTCCAGCGAGTGTTGCGCCATCAGGTCGAGCGTAAAACCTGGCGCAATGGCTGGTGCGCCCGCTCTTAACGTGTCTCTATCCAGCTTGCCGACAAACGAGATGTGGCCCATGGGATGGTCCCATTCCTTCGAGCCGAGGTAGAAGTCGTTGACCGAGAGAGTCTTCTGAAAGACCGTGGGATTGGGACACTTGGACATGGCCATCATGACCGAGTTGACGTGCCCCATGTAATGGCGGCCGACGACGTCAGAACCATTGGCCAGGCCGCGCGGATGCTTGTCGTTAGCCGAGCGGAGCAGCAACGCGGCGGAGTTGATCGCGCCGCAAGAGACCACGACGATGTTGGCTGAGTACTCTTCGGTCGCCCCGTTGCGCTGCACGATCACCTTGCTGACTTCTCGTCCCGACACGCTCGTTTCGAGGCGCATCACATGAGCGTGAACCAGCAACGTCACGTTGGGGTGTTCGAGCGCCGGATCCACGCACAACACTTCCGCATCCGCCTTGGCATGCACCAGGCAGGGATGCCCGTCACAGGTCTCGCAACGGATGCACGGGCTCTTGTGCCGGTCTTGTTCGTTCAGCATCACACCGAGCGGCGTGTGGAACGGCCGGAGGCCCAGGCGCGCGAAGTCGTCACTGAGGTGCTGGATGCGCGGTTCGTG
>JBHIDJ010000318.1:0-2587 GCA_046760105.1 Acidiferrobacterales bacterium
GCCCCGAGCCAGACGGCGGCCGCGTAAAGCGGCATCAACCCGATCGACACAGACAAGGTGTGTGCCGAAAGAAGACCGTTCCACCAGTATGTGATCCCGCTGACGACGGCCGTAATGGCGAAGAAGACAATGATATTTGCGCGCACGGTCGCCGCGCCCGATTGACCGCCCAGCCAAAAGAGCACGAGTGGCGGACCGTACAGATTCGCGACCCCTCCCGCGAAGCCGGAGACGCCACCGACCCCGAAACACGCCATCTGCGGCGGGCGCTTCTTGTAGCGCCACCCGCTAGCCAGCGCCGCCACCAGTCCCAGGATCGAGAACGAAATGAACCATCTAAGGAGTTCGACATCAGTGATCAGCAACACGTACACGCCCAGCGGTATGGTCAAAGCGGCACCAACGGCCAGGCACGTGACATCCGGCCACCGGCATTGGTGGATCGCCTTGAAGACCAACGGGAATGTGATGACGCCGTCGACGATGAATAACACTACCACCGCGACCTTCGGCTCGTAGATCGCGCTTGCAACGGGCACAAACACCATCGCCGCCCCGAAGCCGGTGAAGCCGCGCAGCAACGCAGCGAGAACGGCTGCCGCGGCAACCCAGAACCACCTCGGATCCGCAAAAACCTCTAGTACTAACAACGACTCCAACAATGACACTGTGTTACGCCAAGCCGATGTTGGAGGCTCGTTTGTGTCTTTGCGATAATCTAAACGAAACAGGCATTATTGCGTCTAGTCCCTGCAACTTTGCATAGACGATTTGCGCTATTTCCTTGCGACTCACCGCGGCGGCTTGTTGTCCACAGCCGCTCGGCGTGAATTAGAGTACGGTCTCGCGCCGCGCGTTGAACGGGAGTTGCTTTCACTCGAAAAGCACATCGCTGGCGCCAACCAACAGCCCCTATGGCGTCGTCCGCATAACCTCTGTGCCGATCATCGTCGATCGTCTCTTTATTCCAGGCCCTCCCCGTCCTGCTCCATCTTGCAACGCGACGTGTGGCTGTTGGTCCATCCGGATTTGCGGAAGACCGCGCGCGTTTCAGCGGTGATCGGTTGGTTGGACGAAGTCATGTAGACGCTTTCTTCTTCTTAGCCGACTGCGGGGCAGCCTGTCAGCGTACGTTCACCCGCTGCTCGCTGCGTGGTGAGTCTGTTCGCTCCGCTTCGGATCGGGCCTGTGCTATCAGCCATTCTCTGAACTTTCGGGTCTTGGGCTTTTGCTCGACCTCGGGGGTGCTGACGGCATAAAATGCGTTGGCCGTTTCAAAACGGCCTTGGAAAGGCTTGATCAACCGGCCCGTACTAAGTTCATTGCCTACCATCGTGTTCCAGGCCAGTGCGATACCCTGTCCATGCAGGGCTGCCTGAATGAGCGTATCGCAGCGGGGAAAGCGCAGTCCTTCCTTGAGGCATGGGAAAACCGGTTCACCAAGCTGCTGCACCCAGTTGCTCCAATCGCCTGCGCTTTCAGGCTCACGCTCCGAGACCTCGTTGTGCAACAGGGTGTAGTGGCACAGATCAGAAGGTTTACGCAGCGGCCTACGGGGATCGAGGAGGGACGGGCTGCAGGCCACGAAGACCTGTTCTCTCATTAGCTCGGTAACATGCAGGTCGGGATAGTTTTTACGGCTGAATCTGATCATCATGTCTATATCCCGCAGGGTGCGCAAGTCGATCGCATCATCGATGGCGTCGATACGCACATCAATGCCCGGGTATTGGTCACGAAACTGTCCGAGCCGCGGTATCAACCAATTCATCGCGAATGCCGATCCGACACTGACGGTCAACACACCTTCGTTGTCCTCAGCCTGGAGCCGTCTAATGGTCTCATCGATCTCATACAGCGCATTGCGCACCACGGGCGATAACTCCCTCCCCTCGTCCGTGAGTTCGAGCTGGCGGATGTGTCGTCGAAACAGTTTAAACCCCAAGCGCTCCTCGAGGTGTTTTATCTGCTGGCTCACGGCACCTTGCGTCAGATACAGCTCCCTCGCCGCCTTGGTGAAGCTGAGATGTCTGGCAGCGGCCTCAAATGTACGCAGCGCAGAAAGTTGGATTTTAGAGAGGAAGCTATGCATTAGTTTAGTTAATATATAGATTAAATATGCTGATTTGTCGAGCCCTTAAAAACCCAGCACATTTAAGTCCGATGCATTGGCGACGCTATTGGCTTATATCAGGAAGTCATAGTCCGGGAAGGACCGCGCCGCAACTCCGAACCCGCCGCGGCGCGACCCCTCGGGCTGGGTGAGGGCTACGAACGAAGGAAACGCTCCTAGCGGGGCAAGTTGCACAAGGACGTGGGTGGGGCCTCGCCGAACCCAGATAAGGAGCTAACACCGGAGACCAGCGCAGACCGGACGGTACAGCAGTACAGAAGGAGGGTGGGCCATGGCTGTGGCATCATTTAAACAAGCCCGCATACCGGCCGATGATTCAGATCAGCGGGATGCCTTTACTCGTCATGAATCGGATGTTCGTTCGTATTGCCGGAAATTTCCATCCGTCTACGTAAGCGCGTCTAGCGCCACGATCGTTGACGAGGACGGGCGGGAATACATTGATTTTCTCAG
>JBHIDJ010000319.1:0-2585 GCA_046760105.1 Acidiferrobacterales bacterium
GCGGTTACGGTGAAGCTCAGGTTCCTGAGCGCAAGGTAGTTTCTGGCAACCTGCTCCGCCTCGACAACGGTGGCCGCTCCGACCGACATGCGTCGCGCCGCCTCCCGCGCGGCGTTTTCCATGTTGCTGTGAAGGTAAAGAACTGATCCCAACTGGATGATTCCGAACAGGCAAAGCAACAGCACTGGCACGAGAATGGCGAACTCGGTCGCTACGGCGCCGCTTTGCCATCGGTCCTTAGAGCTCGTGCTGCTTTTTCTTGTCATTGGTCTTGTCCGCTGCGTCAAATTTCTCAATCTCCACGAGGATCGCCTGATGCATGCGCGGTAGCAATACACAAGAAAGTTAAAGGCTCGTCGCAAGCCGTATAACTATTATGCGCGGGCTCTTTAACGAATTACATATAAATCCGCACTGAGTGGTTGGTTTGACGTAACTCAAGAGCCTTGTTGTGGGAACCAGGTCAGAAACAATCGCCGCACGCGGAGCATTAAGATACCACAGAGTACAATGGGCCTAATACCAGATTGTGCAAGACATGAGAAAATAGTTCTCAGATTATCGGTCGATCACAGTTTGTTAAATGGAAGACCGATGAATCCATCTCGGCTGATCGGCAGACACTCCCTGTTGCGGGGTGAAAGAGGATCCGTTGCAGTAGAGTTTGCAATATTGAGCCCCATTATCATCCTGGTTCTCTGGGGGCTCATGTTGTTCGGGCAAATGCTTTATCTGCACAACAACATGCTGACCGCTGCACGTGATGCTGTCCGAAGCCTGGCTGCAGCGGAGATCAGTGCGACGCAAGCAGAAACGGTGGTGCAAAACTGGCTCGCCAACTGGAAGGTCGTGTCCGATAGTTGGTGGAGATTCGCGAAGGCGGCGTAAGCTCCTGATTGGGAATCAACAATCATGAGGGCGGCATGGCGGCCGCCTATAGGAGCCTACGCCATGACAGACGATACACTCAGCACGCCTGGATTTCCATTTTCCGCGGATGATTGGTTCGACCCGCTCGAGGAAGCGGTGCGCCAGAGCATCCGAGGATTCATCGAGGCCACCCTCGAGGCCGAGCTGGAGGCGGCCTTGGGCCGACGTCGTTATCAGCGCCGTGATGCGTCGGGCGGCTATCGCAACGGCAGGCGTGCGCGTCACTTGATCGGCAGTTTTGGGTCGGTTGCGGTCTCGGTGCCGCGGGCGCGATTGTTTGACGGCGATGGCCGATCGCGAGAATGGCGGAGCGCGACGCTGCCGGCTTACCAGCGGCTGACCAAGAGGGCCGAGGCGCTGATCGCCAGCGCGTATTTGGCCGGGATCAACACGCGGCGCGTGCGCCGTGCTCTGGCTTCGCTGTTTGGAGGCGCGGTGAGCAAGGACACCGTCAGTCGCGCTTGGCACAAGCTGCATAGCGATTGGGAGGCCTGGCAAGCACGGAACCTCGCGGGCGACGAGATCACCCGCCTCATCCTGGACGGCACGGTGGTCAAGGTGCGCCTGGACAGGCGTGTCACCGCGATCTCCATCCTGATCGCCATCGGCGTGCGCCGCGACGGCAGCAAGGTTGTGCTTGCGATCCGCAACATGGGTGGCGAGAGCGAGGCGGCATGGCGCGCGGTCCTCGACGATCTCGTGGCCCGCAACCTCGGGACGCCGGAGCTCCTGATCGTCGACGGCGCCCCAGGCCTGGAGGCGGCGATTGCGGCGCTCTGGCCCACGATCCCGGTCCAGCGCTGCACCGTGCACAAGGAGCGCAACCTCCTGGCGCATGCGCCGAAGCGGATGCACGAGGAGATCAAGGCTGATTACAACGCCATGATGTACGCCGATGGCGCAACCGCGGTGCTGACCAAGCGTCGCGCTTTCCTCGCCAAGTGGCGGCTCAAGTGCCCGGCCGTCGCCAGAAGCCTCGAAGAGGCCGGCGAGCGCCTGTTCACCTTCACTGCCTACCCGAAGGAGCAATGGAAGTCGTTGCGAACGACGAATGCCATTGAACGGCTGCACGAGGAGTTCAAGCGCCGGATCAAGACGCAGTGCACGCTGCCCTCTGCCGAGACCGCCTGCATGCTGTTGTGGGCCCTGCTCGCCAGTGGACAGATTACCCTGCGCCGCGTCGATGGATGGAGAACCTTGCAGAAGGAGACAACGCCAATTGACCTAGCTGCCTAACACCCCGAACCTATGAACCGGGAGAAGCGCCGTCAGCCAATTTCCACAAACTTCGAGACACGACCAATGTCATTCTCAGTTTGTTCTGTTCGTTGTAAGTAGGTCGACGTGTTATAGTCCCCTTTATAATTCTCCGTCGAACAGATTGTGTTGAAGATATGCAACCGAGTACGAGGTTCATTCACAGTGGTGAGATAAAGCGCATAAAAAGCGGCACCTAGTTGATCTGCTTGAGAATCAATTGGATCGAGCCCGCCGCTCCGACAAACCAAGTTTTTGATATCAATCTCAAAGGTGGGACCACCTCTCAAGGGATGGCCTGTAGTAACCATCACCCGCCCACTTGCGTCCTTTTCGGGACTAGTTGGTTTTAGATTTTCAAACGTCACAATTATCGATGTGAGATGAGCATTTGCTCC
>JBHIDJ010000320.1:0-2569 GCA_046760105.1 Acidiferrobacterales bacterium
CCATTTTTCTTATCTTGATCGCTATCTCAACTTGGATTGCGCTGCGCGGTGCTCGATCTGTCTTCCAGCCTATCGAGCGCATGACGGCAGTGGTGCGAGCCACACACGCAGGACTTGACCAGCGCATTGGTAATGTCGACTCACGGGACGAGGTAGGTGAGCTCGCGCGCCAATTTGATGCCATGCTCGAGTTGTTGAAGCAGCGGAACCGTGAGATTCAGTACGCCGCCGATCAGTTGGAACAGAAAGTTGATGAGCGGACCCGTGAATTGGAAAAGAAGAATATAGATCTCGAGCACACGGTAAGTCTGCTCCAACAGGCGCGCCAGCAGTTGGTAATCACGGAGAAACTCGCTGCGCTAGGGCAGATGGCAGCGGGGATCGCGCATGAGATCAACAATCCCACGACCGTCATCCTCGGGAATCTCGATCTTCTCGCGTCCGAGCTCGGTGGGGCGGCTAATGCCGTGCAGGAGGAAATCGATCTGATTGTGCAACAGGTCGACCGTATACGATATATCGTTGACAGTCTGTTGCAGTTTGCAAAACCCTCGCCCACCAACGATGAATTGGACCTACAGGAGGTAGACATCAACCGCGCAGTCGAGGATACGCTGCCGCTAGTCCGTCATACGATGGAGAAGGCATCAATTGACGTGCACTCAAAGTTCAGCGCAAGCCGTACGGTTTGCATCAGGCGCTACGAATTACAGGAGGTTTTGATAAACTTGTTACTCAATGCTGCACGCGCAACGCCGACCGGCGGCACCGTGGAAGTAACAACGAAAGATTGGGATCAACGGGGTGTCGTGATCAGCGTCAGGGATAATGGCGTGGGCATAGCGCCAGACAAGCTTAGCCGGGTGTTTGATCCCTTTTTCACCACCGACAAACGCCACGGTACCGGCCTTGGTCTTTCGGTGAGCTATGGCTTAATCCGCCGCTATGGTGGCGAGATCACAGTCAAATCGGAGTTGGGCAGCGGCACTGTGTTTCATGTCTGGTTGTTAGAAGAGCCCGTGATCGCTGCCCGGGACGAAACGCTGGAATACTCGGCTGGCAGCGAGGCAAATACGTGGAGGACACATGAGTGGCTTTGATGAGGACAGATTCAATATGGAGGTCCGTAAGTTTCTTAAGAAGGTGGGCGTGACCTCACAGCGTGAAATGGAACACGCGGTGCGGCAAGGCTTAGCGTCTGGAAAGTTGGCGGGCGATGAGCGGCTGAAGACGCAGATGACGCTCGAGATTCCCGACCTCGGTGTCAGCTTTAAGATCGATGGGGACATCGCTTTAAGTTAAACCCACCCCTCCCCCTGACCCCCTCCCACAAGGGGAGGGGGAACTAAATTCAAGCCTTCGTGAGTTTCGTGGCAACGCTAGCAAGACGGCGAGCCCGTCATTGCGACGGCCAACGAATGACGGAATCAATTCCCTCCCCGCTGGTCGCGGAGGGCGAGGGAGAGGTGGAGGGCTAGGGGGAGGGGGTGGGTTCTAGCCCCCGATGTAGGACATTTCTATCTTTGGCAGCTCGACGGTCTGGGCAGTTCGTAGCTCGGAATAACGATCGTCCCGACGCGACCACATAGTGCTAATGACTTCGGTGATATATTCGTCGGAACCACCGCCACGCAACAGGCGACGCAAGTCATGTCCTTTGGTGGCAAACAAACAGGTATAGAGTGAACCTTCTGCTGATATCCGCGCGCGCGTACAACTGCCGCAGAACGGTTGGCTGACCGAGGAGATAATGCCGATCTCACCACTGCCGTCACGATAGCGCCAGCGTTTCGCAACTTCACCACGATAATTTGGCGTCGCCGGTTCGATCGGATATTCAGCGTTGATCATCTCGACAATCGCAGCCGCCGAGACGACGTCATCGAGACGCCAACCATTGGTACTCCCGACATCCATGTATTCGATGAACCGCAGGATGTGCCCGGTGTCGCGAAAGTAGCGCGCCATCGCTAGCACACTGTGATCGTTGACGTCCCGCTTGACCACCATATTTATTTTTACCGGCACCAAGCCGACCGCGACCACGTTGTCGATTGCCTGTAACACCCGCGCTACCGGGAACTTGACATCATTCATGGTTCTGAATGTCGTATCATCGAGCGAATCCAGGCTAACGGTGATACGCCGCAAGCCCGCATCCTTAAGCGCCTGCGCCTTAGTCCTGGTAAGTGCCGAACCGTTGGTCGTCAGTGTGAGATCTTCAAGGCCCGGCAGCGCCGCGAGCATCGCGATCAACTTCTCGATCTCGCGACGCACCAGCGGTTCTCCACCTGTCACGCGGATTTTAGTAACGCCGCAGGCGATGAATAGCCGCGCGAGCCTTGCAATCTCCTCGTAGCTGAGAATCTCCGAATGATCAAGAAACTGATAGTCCGCCCCGAAAATCTCCTTCGGCATGCAGTAGACGCAGCGAAAGTTACAGCGGTCAGTGACCGAAATTCGAAGATCTCGAATCGGTCGCCTATATGTGTCAGTCAACCTCTTATTATTGCCCACCATCTCTCCTCAGCTATCGATGCGCGTATCAGGTCGTGCAAACGTGAGTCGT
>JBHIDJ010000321.1:0-2567 GCA_046760105.1 Acidiferrobacterales bacterium
CGCGTCGCCCTTTCCGTTCCTTCTTGATTTCGCCATCATTGTCGACGTGCCGGCGCGCGGGATCCATCTGGCGTTCGCGTTGTTGCTGTGTTTCCTGACATTCCCGGCGGCGCGACACCTAGGGACGCGCAGGATCCCCGTCTACGACATCGTACTGGCTGTGCTAGGGGTCGGCTGCGCGCTTTACCTGTGGCTCGGATGGGGAGCCCTGGTTGAACGCGACGGGGTTATACTGCCTTACGAAGCCATCCTTGGCGGTATTGGTATCGTTTGCCTGCTGGAGGCGACACGACGCGGTGTTGGCGTGCCGCTGGTGATCGTGGCCAGCGTGTTTTTGGCCTACTCGGTATTCGGGCAGTCCATGCCCGATCTCATCTCCCACAAGGGCGTCTCCCTCACCCGGCTGATCGGCTATCAATGGCTGGGGGGCGAAGCGATCTTCGGCATACCGATCGATGTGTCGGTAAGCTTCGTGTTTCTGTTTGTGCTGTTTGGGTCGTTACTGGACAAGGCCGGCGCCGGCCAGTATTTCCTTAACCTGGCATTCGCCCTGGTCGGCATGTTACGCGGCGGACCTGCCAAAGCCGCCATCCTCGCCTCGGGCATGACCGGCCTGATTTCGGGTTCCTCCATCGCCAACGTGGCCACCACGGGAGTCTTCACCATACCGGTGATGAAAAAAACAGGCCTGCCGGCGGTGAAGGCGGGCGCGATCGAGGTAGCCGCCTCGACGAATGGCCAGATGATGCCGCCGATCATGGGCGCGGCGGCGTTCATCATCGCTGAGTTCATCGGTATCTCCTATTTCGATGTCATCGTTGCGGCCTTTATTCCGGCCGTGCTCGCTTATCTCGGGTTGTTCTATATCTCTCATCTGGAGGCGTTGAAGCTCGGATTGGTAGGCCTCCCTCGCGCCGAGATACCGCTACTGCGCAAGACCTTCTTCAGCGGTATTCATTTCTTGATCCCGATCGCGATCCTGGTCTACCTGCTGATGGTGGAGCGGTGGACGCCAAGCAGCGCTGTGTTCTACTCCATCCTTTCGCTGATGGTCATCATCTTGGCTCAGCATGTCATAGCGGCGCTGCGCGGCAGGGCAGGGACGATCGGGAAGGGTCTCATGGACGGTGTCACCGAGATTTACACTGGCCTTGTCGCAGGCGCCCGGAACATGATCGGTGTCGCCATCGCCATCGCCACGGCTGGCATCATTGTCGGCGCCGTGGGCTCTACCGGTCTCAATAATGCGATGGTGGGCGTGGTCGAGGCGCTCTCAGGCGGTAACGTCTACGCGCTGTTAGGGTTGACCGCGGTCCTGTGCATCTTTCTCGGGATGGGCCTGCCAACGACGGCCAATTACCTCGTAGTGGCCTCGCTGCTTGCCGGCGTCCTGGTAGAGCTCGGCAGTGCCGCCGGCCTGGTACTCCCACTCATCGCCGTGCACCTCTTCGTGTTCTATTTCGGGCTACTGGCCGATTCCACCCCGCCGGTGTGTCTGGCGGCCTACGCCGCCTCGGCGATATCCCGTGCCGATCCGCTCAGAACCGGTGTGCAGTCATTTTTGTACGACATCCGCACTGCGATCCTGCCGTTTGTTTTTATTTTCAATCCGGAGTTGCTGTTGATCGGCGTGGAGAGCTTTTGGCATGGCCTGTTGATCTTTGTCGTGTCGCTCATTGCGGTCTTTTGCTTTGGCTCGGTGACCCAGGGCTGGCTGATCGTGAAGGTCAAACTCCACGAGGCGCTTCTGCTCCTCCTTGTCATGGTGGCGCTGTTCCGACCCGGCTTCATCATGGACCAGTTCTACCCGGCCTTTAAGCCCTTAGATCTGGACAAGTTCGTCGTTAGCGAGGTCGCGGCGAAGCCCGGTTTCACTATCCGGCTGCACATCACGCGCTCCACCGACTACGGTGACCGTTTCAAGCTGTATCGGATTGGAACACCCGAGTTGGTAGGGGCGGACACGTACGAGCTCTACGGGGTCAAGCTCGAACGTGCCGAGGACGATCGCTACGCCGTCGCCGAGTTGCAACCCCAGGGGCTTACGGAGCAGGCCGGCGTCCAGTTAGATGATTTCGTCACCAAGGTGGACGTCGAGCAGGTAGGCCTGCCTCCCAAGCAGCTGGTCTACCCGTTCGCGTTGGCGCTGTTGGGCGTCGTGATCGGTTTGCAACTGATGCGGCGGCGACGGCAGAAATCGGGCGACGTGCCTGCGGCTGCTCCAGAGGAATGAGGAAAAAGGTAACAATAGCATCCCGCTGCCGGTCGACCGCATAGCTGTCAAACATCTAACAAGGAAAATATATGTTCAAGAAGATCCTGGTGCCCGTTGATCTAACGGAACCTGCGTTTGCGGACAAGGCGGTAGCGGCTGCCGTGGAAGAGGCAAGGCACCACAAGGCCGACCTTCACGTCATGACGGTTCTGCCTGGATTTGGAATGCCGATAGTCGCCTCGTTTTTTCCGGCAGATGCCATGCAAAAAGCGGCGCAGGAGGTCAAAAAAGAATTGCAAGACTACGTCGCCAAGAAAGTTCCCAAGGATATATCGGTGACGCTCGCCATTGC
>JBHIDJ010000322.1:0-2566 GCA_046760105.1 Acidiferrobacterales bacterium
TTATAGGCCTTTTCTGTGCATAGTGAGTTCGAGGGGTATTGTCAACATAAAATGGCAGCTCCTGCCAACCGTCGGTTTTTCAGCAGGCACGGAAGGGACGGCCCGCCTCGGATTTTCTCCTTGACAGGATGAGGATGAGAGCGCTAAGGTCAGCCCCACCTGTTCGCCTGATGTCTGACAGCTCTGGGCCTGATGTCTGACAGCTTTGCGCCCGATACCTGACAGCTTTGTGCCTGGTGACAGGTTCTACCTGCCGTGCTGAAGCCCGTCGAGAAAAGTTCCGTTATCCATCAAGTCGTCGATGAGGTCCGCCAGTATATCCTCCGGAGGCGGCTGAAGGAAGGGACCCGTATCCCCTCAGAGCATGAACTCTGCCGCCGGCTCCAAGTGAGTCGCCCCACGGTGCGGGAGGCGCTTAAGGTCTTGGAAACACTGGGGTTCATCGAGAAGATCCGGGGGCGGGGGGCCTTCGTTCGGCACCGGTCACGGCCGACCGGGGTCCGGAGCCGCCACTACACTCCGGATGAAATTACCGAGGCAAGCCTTTTGGCCCACGAAGTTCGACTGATCGTCGAGACCCGGTGCGCCTACCTGGCGGCGCAGCGAGCCGATGAGAGAGACCTTGCACAGCTTGAGGCGGCCCTCCAGAAGCTGACAAGGTCCCTGAGGGCGAGAGAGATCCCCGCCGCGGTTTTGGCGGACATCGCGTTCCACAATATCATTGCGCGCTCGACCAAGAACTCGGCCCTCCTGACACTGATTGCGACGATTGAGCCGATCATCACCGAAAATCGCCGAAGCACGATTCAGTCTTTTGACAGTGAGGCCCTGGCGATTCCTCATCTCAAGATCTACGAGGCGATTAAGCGCCGAGATCCGGACGGGGCTGCTTTCGCGATGGGGTATCTCTTTCCGACGGCGGGTGACGGCGCCGGGAGGCAGTCCGCACACGTGGTGCGGGGCTGAGGGCGAAACAAGAAACACACAGAAAGGAGGAGGCTATGGATCGAAGGACTTTTTTGAAATCGGCAGGAGTCGGAGCAGCGGCGAGTACTCTGGCCGCCCCTTACGTTTGGGCCAAGCCAAAGACCCATCGATGGAAAATGGTGACGACATGGCCGCCCGGGCTTCCCTTTTACCAAGTCGGCCCTGGTAGCGCTGAATGGTTAGCTAAACGCATAGAAGAAATGAGCGGTAGGCGGATCAGGATCCGCGTCTATGCCGCCAAAGAGCTTATCCCGGCCTTTGGGGGGTTCGACGCCGTACAGCAGGGGACGGTGCAGATGAACCACGGCGTGGCCTACTACTGGGCAGGAAAGACCTTTGCCGCCCAGTATTTTGGGACGATTCCTTTTGGCATGAATCCGCAAGGCGCCAATGCCTGGTACTATGAGGGTGGCGGCATCCAACTTTGGGAAGAGGTCTACAAGCCCTTCGGTCTCGTCCCCATGCCGGTCGGGAACACCGGGATTCAGATGACCGGATGGTTCAACAAAGAGATCAACGGCGTGAAAGATCTCAAGGGCCTCAAGATGCGGATCCCGGGACTCGCTGGCAAAGTCCTTGCGACAATGGGGGTTACTGTGGTCCTCCTTCCTGGAGGTGAGATCTTCCCGGCCCTCGAGCGGGGTGTGATCGATGCGGCGGAATGGGTCGGGCCGTACCAGGATCGACGTCTTGGTCTGTATCAGGCGGCCAAGTATTACTACCACAGTGGGTGGCACGAGCCCTCGACGACCAGCGAGGTGATCATCAACAAAAAGGCGTGGGATTCGCTGGACAAGGAGCTTCAGGCCATCGTCCGAGGCGCCGCGACCGAGGCGAACCTGCGGGCCATCTCCTGGGCTGATGCGAACAACGCTGAGGCGCTGGATGAGTTGATCAGGAAACATGGCGTGAAGCTCCGGCTGCTGCCGAAGGATGTCATTCACGAGCTCCGGGGAAGGACCGCGCAGGTGCTCGAAGAGGCGAACAAAGACCCCATGAGCCGAAAGGTCTTCGCCTCCTATAAGAAGTTCCAGGAAAAATGGGCCAGGTGGGCGGGCATCTCCGAGGCAACGTATCACCAGTACATTCGCGGGAAAAAGTAACATCGGGACAGTGTCCTGAAAGGGGCGGTGGGTTGATCACCCGCCGCCCCGTTCTTGCGTCTGGTACCTCTCTCGATTGTGCCTAAGGACCGCTTCTGGATTTCGCTCTCGACATCCCAGAGAGGAGATCTCACGCATGTCTTGGCTTCAAAAAATGAGTCGACGAATTGACGCGCTTAACGAGCGGGTCGGTCGGGCGATGTCGTGGATCGCATTCCTGATGGTCGCGGTGGTGGCGTGGAATGTTTTCCTCCGGTACCTGTTTCACAGGGGATCGGTTGCCATGCAGGAGCTCGAATGGCATCTTTTCGGCCCGCTCTTTTTGCTCACAGCTGCCTACACCCTTGTGCATGATGAGCACGTCCGGGTGGATATTTTCTATTCGCGGCTTTCGGCGCGAGCCAAGGCGGTCGTTGACCTCGTCGGTTCGCTCCTGTTTCTCTTGCCGGTCTGTGTCCTGATCATCTGGACCTCAT
>JBHIDJ010000323.1:0-2533 GCA_046760105.1 Acidiferrobacterales bacterium
TGGAGACGATGACCTGGCAGCCGCTGACAGCGACTGTGACTATCAATGCGATGCTCAGGTAAACGCTTCTAGCGAGTAATTCTGTTTTCATGATTGTCTGCCGTTTGCCGTCAGGATCGTACCCCCTGGCGACTCGTTAAGCTTCGATGATCCAGCGTGAGAAAAAGGTATCGCTCGTGGCAGGGGTCCGACATGAACAGGACATCTTGGAATTAACGCGTTCCTGGTTGGCATTGGACTGACTGCCAGCGTTCAGAAGCGGAACGTTACGCTGGTTGAGAACGAATCGATGTCGCTTTCGCCAACATCTTCAAATCGCTCCCACTCGCTACGCACACCCCACCTCTCACCGAAACGGTACTCGACACCGAACCCATAGACGGGATCGGTCCCATCATCCACGACATCCTCGTCGACAAAGCAGATAAATCCCCCGTCGAAGTCGGAGCAGTCGAACTCGTTAGTCTCAACCCGCACCTCCCACACGAAGAAACCCGCCTTGGCAAAAAGTTCAAAGCGTTTGCCGACAGGGAACGTTCCGATGGCCTGCACCGCGAGCCCGTCTTTGGTGAAGTCCGCGGGACCTAGCTCTGTACCAAGCGTGACCACGGCGCCTTGTAGCGCGACGTAGCGATTGAACCGGTAGCCGCCGAACAGTCTGAAGCCGTTGTCGCTGTCATCTAGGGCCGTGTCGTCGGAGCGGTCGAGACCAGCGCCGACATACCAGCCTTTATCCTGGGCGTACGTGAGCGGGGTAGCGCCGGTGCTGACCATCCCGATCATCCCCACCACGAGCCATTGCCTGATGTTCATCTCTGGTCTCCTCTTTTGCCGCGTTAGAGGTTTGCCGTGTCAACCACTCGATTTCACTTGCCGAACGCTAAGCACAGCGCGTGCCATGATGGTTTTCTATTGGAGATCAGTACGTTATGGGGCGTCGAGCAGACCCCTTGCGGTGGAGCCTTGACATGTGATGCTATGCGGGCATACATAGAATGCATGTGGAGCGCGCGCCGTGACCTTTCTAGCCCCAGCTGAGCAGGCCTTTTTACAGGCCGTATCCAAGCTCGATTACTGCAACCCCTTCCTGCCCGAGCGCATCGAGTATGAGCGTGAGGCGCTCGGCCCGGATTTCCGCGAGGCCGAGCCGATCTGGAGCATGCAGGTGAGCGATCCCGATCGCCCGCGCGCCAACCTCGTGACCATTACCGAGCGCATCGAGGCGTTGGTTCGCCGCCTCCGGGACGAGCTCGGCGGCGGTGCGGCGCCCGCGGAGCGGGCGCTAGAACTCTATGAGGATGCTGTCCTGTTCTTGCTTTATCGTCGCTACGAGGACCCGCTGCGCGCGGCGATCGTGGAGGAGATTACGCACACACCCCGGCAAGGTCGCTTGGACTTCTATGCGAACTTTCTCCAGGACTGGCAGCACTACTTTCATATCCCTGGCGTTGCCTGGCGCACACGGTATAAGGCGCCCCATCTGTTCGCGTGCTTCTTTCAGCTCCGCCGCGCCTTTCATCTCATCATTCGCTACATCATCGGTCGCTCGATGCCGGCTGCGCGTCTTCGAGCAGCGGTGTGGCAGTCGATCTTCACCCACGACATGCGACGCTATCGGGACACACTCTATGAACGGCTGGGCGATGTAACCACGCTCATCACCGGGCCTTCTGGGACGGGAAAGGAGCTTGTTGCCCGAGCGATTGGGCTTTCGCGCTACATTCCTTTCGATGTTAAGAAGAAGTCCTTTGCGGGAGACTTCGCGGTCTGCTTCCACGCGCTCAATCTTTCGGCTCTGCCGGCCACGCTCATCGAGTCCGAGCTGTTTGGCCATCGTCGCGGCGCCTTCACTGGCGCACTACAGGACCGGCGTGGCTGGCTGGAAGTTTGCGAACCGTGGGGGACGGTGTTCCTTGATGAGGTCGGTGACTTGGACGCGTCCGTGCAAGTCAAACTCCTGCGGGTGCTGCAGGCACGCACGTTCCAGTCGATCGGTGATACGACGGATAAACATTTTCGGGGAAAGGTTATCGCGGCCACCAACCGCGATCTCGGCCAAGCCATGAAAAGAGGGGACGTTCGTGAGGATTTCTACTACCGGTTGTGTTCCGATGTGATCATGACACCGTCGCTTCAGGAGCAAGTGCGCGAATCTCCGCAGGAATTGCGAGAGCTAATCCTTTTCATCGCGCGTGGAGTTGCCGGTGCCGAACCGGAGTCCTTGGCTGACGATGTCGAGGCGTGGATCACGAAACACCTGGGATACGACTATGCGTGGCCTGGCAACATTCGCGAACTCGAGCAATGTGTGCGAAGCGTGCTAGTTCGCAGGGAGTATCGACCTGCACCCGTGCGCACGCCTTGGGAAGACCTGGCGGGGGCCTTGGCCAGCGGCACGCTGACGGCCGAGGCGCTATTGCGCCGCTACTGTACCCTGGTATATGCGCAGACAGAAAGTTACGGCGAGACGGCGCGCCGGCTGCAACTCGATCGGCGCACTGTTAAGAGCAGAATTGATTGGGATCTTCTCGCT
>JBHIDJ010000324.1:0-2518 GCA_046760105.1 Acidiferrobacterales bacterium
TTTGGAAGCACACCTGCCCTTCTCGCAGTGTCTTAACGCTTCTCATCGCGAGGGGGGCCTAAGTAAACGACCTGTTACTTTATAGTGGCTGAGATCGGGAGCCTGTAAGGATTCAAGCTTCGCGCGCCGTTTCTCCCTCGGTAGGCGACCCAACTGGTCGACCGCACCGTAGAAGGCGGAGAGATCACCGTCATGCTGTTCTAACAGCGCATGAAATGCAGGCACAAGCTCGTGGTACAAGCCGATTGCTATAAGGTGTGCATTGTTAAGTTCCTGTGCAACCCACGCGTCATAGCTGCGGGAACCGCCCCAGCTCTCCTTAAGTTTCTTATAGTCTGCCCGCAGGTCTTCAAAGGCCTTCGCCTTCGCTGTTCGCTTCCGGTTATCATCCATTTGCGACGAATAGACCTCTTGCAGCCGCAGCCGCACATTCGTGATCAGGTTGACAAACTCCTCCTGGCGCTTTTTCTTAACTAGGTATCTTTCATACTCTTCTGTTGAGCCTTGGCTTTTCACCCAGCGTCGAACCCCCTCAAGTTCCACCGTCATGGCAAAAGACTCGTTGAAGGTGGTGTCGTCTTTAACATAGGTCAATTGGTGCGCGAGTTCATGAAAGATCAAGCCCGCAATCTCGGTCTGAGAGTGGCGCAATATCGTATTGAGTACGGGATCGTGAAACCAACCAAGCGTCGAGTAGGCAGCAATGCCCGCTACATAGACATCGTGGTCTTGTTCCCGTAACTTTTGCGCGAACTTTTGCGCGGTCTTCTCTGAGAAATACCCCCGGTAACTCACACAGCCGATAAAGGCGAAACACCACTCTACAGGTTTAACAGAGAGTTCGCGTGTGGCAAAGACGTTCCATACGACGTAGGGCCGCTTGAGATCGACATAGGTGCGATAGCTTTTATTGTCCGGCAGACCGAGTTCCCGACTTGCAAATGCCCGCATCTCAAGAATGGAAGCAAGCCGTGCCTTGAGATCAGGTTCCGTGTCGGGATCGTCGAGCAACGCCTCAATCGGCTGTCGTTTCGACAGGATCTCCAATTGACCATTGATCGCCTGCGTGTAGTAGCCAAGCTTCGCACAGCCCGTCAGGGCAACGCCAAGCAGGGCTAGCAAAAACCATCTGGCTGCGAGCTCGGTTATACTGCAATGGTGTGCACGCATTACAAGGAATCCTGGCTCGCAAGTTGAACACTGCGCATGCCGGTTACCAGGCATTCCGCTCCCTCACGTCTCACGACTTACGGTTTGAATCACGAATATACTTGGCGCGGCCACTATGCCACATTAGGATTGGGCTATGGAAATCTATCTAGTCGGCGGTGCCGTGCGTGATAAGTTGCTCGGTCTCGAGGTCACGGACCGCGATTATGTGGTTGTCGGCGCTACCCCCGAGGAGATGACGGCGCAAGGCTTCAAGCCCGTGGGCGCCGATTTCCCAGTGTTCCTGCACCCTGAAACGAAGGAGCAATATGCACTGGCACGCAGCGAACGCAAAAAGGGTCGCGGCTATAAGGGATTCACGGTGTACGCCGCACCCGATGTTACCTTAGAGGATGACTTGCGACGCCGTGATCTCACCATCAACGCCATGGCGGAGAGCCAAGATGGCACGTTGGTCGATCCTTTTGGTGGTGCTCAGGATCTGCGCAACCGCAGCTTAAGGCATGTCTCCCCGGCCTTTGCTGAAGATCCTGTACGCATCCTGCGCGTGGCGCGATTCGCTGCCCGTTATGCCGACCGCGGTTTCAAGGTTGCACTCACCACCGTCGAGCTTATGCGCGAGATGGTGACGTTGGGCGAGGTGGACTACCTGGTGCCCGAGCGCGTTTGGGCAGAGACTGAACGCGCGCTGTCCGAACAGCAGCCCGCGCGCTACTTTGAGATTCTGCGAGAATGTGACGCACTGGCGCGACTGTTTCCAGAGATCGACACGTTATTCGGTGTGCCGCAGCCACCAGACCATCATCCGGAAGTAGACACGGGTGTGCATAGCTTGATGGTGCTGACGCAAGCCTCGCGGTTGTCGCCCGACGCGCGCGTGCGTTTTGCCGCATTGGTGCACGACGTCGGAAAAGGGCAAACGCCGCCTGCAGAGTGGCCGCACCACCGAGGCCACGAGGAAGGCGGGGTGGAGCTTATTAAGGCGTTTTGCGAGCGTCTGCGGGTGCCAAACGATTACCGCGATCTCGCCATACTGGTTGCCCGCTACCATCCGAACTGTCACCGGGCGGCGGAGTTGCGTCCGGGCACAATTCTTAAGACGTTGGAAGCAATCGATGCGTTTCGGCGGTCCGAGCGTGTCGAATTGTTTGTACTTGCCTGCGAGGCCGATTTCCGCGGGCGTACGGGTTATGAGGACAAACCCTACCCCGAGGCCGATATTCTGCGTCGGGCGTTCGACGCCGCGCAGAACGTCGATACCACGAGTATCGCGGCAGCGAATAAGGATCTAAGCGGCGATGCGCTTGGGAAGCGCATTCGGCAAGCGCGAATTGCGGCCATAAAGAAG
>JBHIDJ010000325.1:0-2511 GCA_046760105.1 Acidiferrobacterales bacterium
CGCCCACGACATAACTGCAAACCGCATCGCCAAGAAAGAGCGCACCCGCTTCAACCCCGGCCCAGGCCCAGACATCAACACCTTCAGGCGTGTCATTGAGGTAGAAACGAAATACACCGTGCACCATGGGTTTCGCCATCTCCGGGGTTTTCGCAAGCCGGTGTATATCGCCGGCGCGGCGCCGGATGCAACCAAGAAAGCGCTCAAGGCTGCCAACGGAACCACGGTAGGCGTCATGGACCATCGTGGGAACGTGTTGAGGCGTTCCACCCGTAGGCGGGCTTAGTCGCGATAGGTATCTAGGCTAGATCACTCCTCCGAGGTGATTTAATTAGTCATGCCGCCCTACTACGGGCGGCATTTTTTTGGTTGCGCTGCGCAGGGGCGCCACACCAAACCGCTTGCGCCTCACGACTCACTCTGGGCGGCATGCCGCTCGGACCCGGTAGCGCCGCCGTCCGTCGGCTGAGACTTCAGACAAAGGCTCGTTTATTTATCATGATGCGCGCGGTATGCCACAGCATACTTTATGATGGAACCGCTTTGGGGGTGGAATCATGACGCCAGGTGGGAAGATCGGGACGTTCTTAGCAGCTATTTTGTTTCTTTTTGCACTCGCGGATGCGTCCGCGATTGACCGAGCCAAGGAGGCCGTGTTTCGGGAGGCAAAGAGCGCGTTCGACGGAGCGCAGTCGGTGGAGGCGAGTTTCTTTTCACCGAAGAACTATGCAAAGGCGGTCAAGTATTACCGCAGCGCTGAACGAAAGTTCACGAGTAACCAAGATACCGAGACGGTTCGCGCTGAGCTGGCCTTAGCTACCGAGTATTT
The DNA here is from genome assembly GCA_046760105.1 of Acidiferrobacterales bacterium. GTDB lineage: Bacteria > Pseudomonadota > Gammaproteobacteria > Acidiferrobacterales > SPGG2 > JBHIDJ01. Next base: position 830 of record JBHIDJ010000325.1, read on the forward strand.
CCAGAAAGCCGTTGAGGTGAGTACGCTCGCACAGACGAAGTTCGCCTCGGCACTCAAGGCGCGTGCCGATGGCGAGAAAGTACAGGCGGCTGTCTACGCCCCCACTCGGTGGAAACGCGCCGAGCAGAAACTTTCGAAGAGCATCAGCGAGCTCGAACGCGATGCGGTTGAGGTCGCCACGCAGCGGGCAACCGAAGCAGAGCAGTTTTACCGGGACGCCGAGCTCGCCACGATCAAAAGCACCTATCTACGTGAGGCCCAGCTGACGCTTGCGCAAGCCGAGCAAGAAAAGGTCGGCAAGTACGCGCCCAAGACCTTGCAGAAGGCCAAGGATTTGCTGGCGCAGGCAGAAAACGCGTTAGAGCAAAAGCGCTATGACGCCGACCGCCCGCGCAGCCTGGCACAGCAGGCAAAGTATGAAATCAAACACGCCATGTATCTCGCCAAGGCCGTCAAGAGTGCCAAAGTGGACAAGTTGACTGTCGAAGACCTGATCCGGGACTGGGAGACGCCACTGCGGCAGATCGCGGCCGCCGCTGACATGACGGCGAGCTTCGACAGCGGTTACGACGAGCCCGCGAAGAACATCATTGCCTACATCGAGGATCAGCAGGATCGCCAACAGCGACTTGAGCAGGATAACAGCGATCTCAAAACGCAGGTCGAGCAGTTGCAAGCGGGACTCGCGAGCGCCGCCGAGGAGCGAACGGCACTGTCTAAACGGTTAGAGACCCAAGTCCAGCGTCGGGAGACGTTGGAGCGGCAGGTGAGCAGCCTGCAGGCCGAAGTTCAACAGTTGCACCTCAGCCTGGGCGGTGTGTCGGAGGAGCGTGGGGCGCTTTCAGATCACCTGGAGACGCAGACCCGGCTTCGCGAAAGCTTCGAGCAAGAGGTCAGTACGCTCAAGCGGGAGATCGAAGTCTTGGAGCAAATGCTGAGCAATGTGTCCGAGCAACGCGAACTGCTGTCTAAGCGTTTGCAGGCACACACACAGGTGCGCGAGCAGTTTGAGCAGGTCGAGGGCATGTTCTCGCGCGAGGAAGCGCGCGTCTTACGACAGTCCGGCGACATTGTCATCCGCCTTGTGGGTTTGAATTTTGCGTCTGGCCGGTCAAGCATCCGGCAGGAGAACTACCAGTTGCTGGCGAAGGTCACCCAGGCCATCCAGCTTTTTCCGGAGCGGGAGCTCACCATCGAGGGCCATACGGACTCCTACGGTAGCGATGCGGCCAACCTTGCCTTGTCGCAGAAGCGGGCGGATGCGGTGAAAAAGTACCTAGTGGCTAACATGCAGCTTGAACCGTCGACGGTTGAGGCCGTGGGTCATGGTGAGACGCGGCCGGTGGCCAACAACGAGACCAAAGAGGGGCGGGCGAGGAACCGGCGAATCGATGTCGTGATCAGGCCGGGGTTAAGCGCTCAGTAAGATCGTGACCGCCGTGGCCATCGCCTCACTGCAGTAGCAAGTAGCAAGGTACAAGTAGCAAGGTCTCGATTCGTGGAGCGTGAATCCTTAGTCTGTAGTCCGTAGTCCGGAGTCTGTAGTCCAGAGTCTGTAGTTTGTAGTGGTGAACTGTCGTCGATCCTTAACCCCTCTGGTCAAAGTTCCTCGTCTGCCGGCGACCAACAGGGCAAGGATTGTTCCCAACAATCCTTTTGCATTTCCACCATCCCTGGCGGTC
>JBHIDJ010000326.1:0-2480 GCA_046760105.1 Acidiferrobacterales bacterium
CTGAGGCTGGGTTGTCGGTAGGAAAACGTTCCAGCGGCGACTTAAATATGATTTCGTATCCTGCGCCGCGTGGCAACTGGATGCAAAAGCAGGGGATGACCACGGCGCCGGTGAGCGTCGCCAACCGGCCCAATGCGGTGAGTGTCGCGGTGGGAATGCCAAAAAATGGCACGAACGCCGGATTGCGTTTGCGCGCATCTTGGTCCGGCAGATAATACAGCGGCAACCCGCTCTGGACCTTTCGTACGAGTGTTATGAGCGGCTTGTTGTATTCCACCAGCGTAAGTCCGAAGCGCGTACGCCCTTTCTCCATCATGAGGCGCATGACCTCGTTATCCACCGGGCGAAATACCGCACACATGGGTCGCTCTTGTGATAGCCGAACCACACCCAGCTCCAAACCGATAAAATGCGGCACCAGTAGAATGACGTTCTTTCCGCTAGCCAGCGCACGATCGTAATGTTCACGGCCCACGAACCGAACGAGCCGTTTCAGGCGTGCGGGTGACGCCCACCAGGCGATACCCATATCGAGCAGTGTCTGCCCGAAGACACGGAAATGCCGTTTCACGAGTCGTCGTCGGTCACGTGCCGTGAGGTCGGGGAAGCACTTGCGAACGTTGACGTGCGCCACACGCCGACGGTTGCGATGAGCATAGTAGAGGAATTCGCCTACGAGCCCGCCGCACACCCACATGATTGGCAATGGAAGCAGATTAATCGCGCGCATGAACCCAAACCCGATCCAGCGATGCCAGTGACGCGGGTGGGAGAAAAAACGCAGTCGGCCTTCTTCAGGTATAGGGCGAAGCGGCATTATCGGGACGGGTTTTGAAAAATCGGAAGGTCCACATGTATTGCTCCGGCATCTCGCGGATACCTTGCTCAAGCACCTCATTCATGCGCGCCGCATCCTTTTGGCGATCGCCAGTGGGAAAGTCCTCAAGCGGCGGTCTTAGTATCAATTCATAGCCACCACCGTTAGGTAAGAGGCGAGCAAAATATGGGAGCACCACCGCGTCCGCCAGATCTGTCAGCCGCCCGAGTGTCGTCAACGTAGCGGTCTGCACGCCAAAAAACGGGACAAACACCGACCGTCCACGACCGAAGTCCTCGTCGGGAATGTAATAGAAAACCACGCCGTCCTGTAGGGCGCGCACAACCGGCCGCATACCCTGCTTCCGCAACAAGAGGCGGCAGCCGAAACGCATGCGCCCTTTGTTCAGCAGCCAGTTCAGTACCACATTGCGCGGTGGCTTGAACATGGAGAATTGGTCATGTTCCTTGGCGAGGATCGTACCGAAGTTAACGCCGATACAGTGAGGCGCCAACAGGATTATGTTTTTGCCGCGCTCAAGCTGAGGGCGCAGATGTTCCAGTCCGCGGATTCGCGTCATACGCTCGAGCCGTTTTTTCGGTGCCCAGGCGAGAAATCCCACATCGGCGTAACTTTGCCCCGTGACCACAAAATGGCGCCGCAGCAGGCGGGCCCGACGGCGCTCGCTGAGCTCCGGAAAACACATGGCCAGGTTAATGCTCGCGATCCGGCGGCGTTTCGCGTTGACCAGACAAAACAACAAACCGTAAGCGGCACCGACCCAGCGACACACGGAAAGCGGAAAAAAAACAAACAAACGCAACAATCCCAATGCAGTCCAGGTTAACCAATACCGGGGATGGAGACAGCTGGCGCCGAGCTGAGGCGTGTAGTAGTCCCGTTGTTTGCCGACGTCAGCCGCGGGCCCACGCTTATCGGTCGTTAGGGTCCTGCTCACGAGAGCTTGGTTTTCAAGCTGAAAGGCGGCATCGATCTTTGTACGCTCGAGCCCAGACGCGCCGGCCCCAAAGACGGGGTCTGCGCAGACAGCGAGCGGCGGGCATTATAGCGTCGCGCAGCGCGGGAATGAAAAATTGAGGCCTGCACCAGCAGGGGGCTGCTAGCGTCGGCTGCGGGCGGCGAGAGTACCCCGCAACCTTTACCCTGATCAGTAAATAGTGAATTTTCTGTTGGCAATTCACCACACAGGGAGTATCGACAGCGGTGCCAGCGTCTTTATCGTTTCCTCGCGCTCGTCCGTGGGCGAAGCTTCCTTAGTGCTTTTCGCCGGTGCGCGCTCGGTCGACGTATAGCTCTCTACGTAACCATCTCCCACTCGGCGAGCCGATAACCGTGAGTGGTCTCCCACCTTTATCATCGATTTAGATACTTTGTCATTTTATTTTCCCACTTCATCCATAAATTTGACATAATGAAAATATTTGCACAAATATACCCCAAATTAACGCGTGGGTGGGATGAACGACCATTAATATGAAGCAAAACCATAGTGTAGTGGGAAGAGTTATGTTCTTTCCATTATTTAAGTGGCTGGCAGGGCGACAGCTCAGGTCTTAGCGAGTGTTTATGTGCGGACCACATTGGTAGTGTTAAATTCACTTAAGCTTGTTGGTAGACTTCGCCCTCTCAAGCCCACTGCGCG
>JBHIDJ010000327.1:0-2480 GCA_046760105.1 Acidiferrobacterales bacterium
CTGCGCCATCCCTGGTTGATCGGTCTGTCCGTGCTGGGTGTTGCGTTGGGGGTAGCGGTTGTCGTCGCCGTTGATCTTGCTAATGAGAGCGCACGTCGTGCCTTTATGCACTCCGCACAAATTCTTGCCGGGCGTGCAACGCACCAAGTTGTGGGCGGTCCGCGGGGGGTAGCGGAGGCGGTCTATCGTCGACTGCGTGTCGACGCACGCGTACGCGCGTCGGCGCCAGTTGTCGAAGGATACGCACGGTCACTCGATTCTGCTGAGCGTATCTTTCAGATCCACGGTATTGATCCTTTCGCCGAAGGGCGCTTTCGCCCGTACGTGACTGGCGTCAATGCTGAAGGCAATGTGACGCGGCTATTGACTGAACCCGCAACGGCCCTGATGGAACGCCGCGCGGCAGAGCGCTGGCAGATCAAAACCGGTGATGCGTTCGCGGTTTCGGTCGGCGGCACGCCGCAGCGGGTGACCGTTGTTGGCATGCTTCAGCCCGCAGATCCCGTCACGCGGCAGGCGCTCGATTCGGTTCTCATAACCGACATTGCCACGGCGCAAGAGCTGCTGGCTATGCAGGGAAGACTCAATCGTATTGATCTGATCGTCCCCGAGGGCGATGTAGATCTGCTCAGGCGAATTCGTTCCGCGCTTCCCGAGGGCACGGATATCGTGCGCGCGGCAAACCGCTCGCATGCGCTCGATGAGATGAGCCGTGCCTTTCGCGTCAACTTGACGGCGTTAAGCTTGCTTGCGCTGCTGGTGGGGACGTTTCTGATCTACAACATCATGACTTTTTCGGTGATTCAGCGACGGACCCTGCTTGGTACCTTACGGGGGTTGGGTGTGACGCGCCAGCAGATGTTTGCGCACATCATAACCGAGGCCTTGCTCATAGGTATTATCGGCACCGTGTTGGGGGTTCTATCGGGTGTCATCCTCGCCAACGGTCTGATCGGACACGTCGTGCGCACGATTAACGATCTTTACTTCGTGCTCTCCGTGGGGGAGGTCGCCTTAGCGCCCTTGTCGTTGCTCAAAGGTGTGGCACTCGGCATCGGCGCAACTACCGTGGCAGCACTGGCACCGGCCTGGGAGGCAACGCGCGCACCGGTGAGCACCGTACTTCGCCGGTCGGAAACGGAAACACGTGTTAAACGTGCCGCACCGCGAGCAGCGGTACTGGGGTTAATGATTGCTACATTGGGGACTGCTGTCGTATTCATCCCGAGCCGCAGTTTGTTGCTGAGTTATATCGGCCTCTTTGCCATCATCGTCGGATTTGCGTTGCTTGTCCCGCTAGTAACGGCGGGCTTAATGCGCGGGCTTAAACCGCTTATGGGTGCTACGTTCGGAATCCCTGGTCGTATGGCCACGCGTGGCGTGGTCGCCGCCTTGAGTCGTACGGGTATTGCCATCGCTGCACTCGCTATCGCGGTATCGGCGACAATCGGGGTTGGCATCATGATTACGAGCTTTCGCGATTCCTTTATTGATTGGCTCACGGTTCGGTTGCACGCCGATATTTATGTCGCCGCGCCGGTGGTGGAGTCTGGTCCCAGCGCGCCGACGCTGGAGCCGGACCTGATTGAACGACTTACCTCTGTGCCTGGTGTGGCATCGGTCAGCACCGGGCGGTGGATTCGCTTGCAAACCGCTGACGGAATCACCCGGCTTTTTGTTTTGGATATCGCCCAAGAGAACTTCGGTTCGTATCAGTTAAAGAAGGGTGATACGGGAAGCACGTGGACAGCGTTCCAGCATGACGAGGCCGTCATCGTGTCTGAACCCTATGCCTACCATCATGATCTCGATCTTGGAGATAGCATTCGTCTTCGCACTGACAGTGGCGGACGCGAGTTCAAGATTGCCGGGATCTATTACGACTACGGTTCGGACCAGGGTGTGATCATGATGAGTCGTGGTACATATGATAAGTATTGGCACGATCCCACGATCACTGCCATGGGCATCTATGCCCGCCCCGGTTCTGATATCGAAGGTCTGGTGGAAAAGTTGCGCCAGGCCGCCGGTGGACAGAAAATACGTATCCGCTCGAATGAGGCCTTGCGCGCGGCGTCGTTACAAGTCTTCGACCGGACCTTTGCCATTACCGCCGTATTGCGACTGCTTGCGACGATCGTCGCCTTCGTTGGTGTGCTGAGTGCACTGATGGCGCTGCAATTGGAGCGCGCGCGCGAACTGGCGATACTACGCGCGAGCGGCCTCACGCCGCGGCAAGTATGGCGATTAGTGACCGCCGAGACTGGCTTGATGGGGTTTTGTTCAGGGCTTTTGGCCTGGCCACTCGGGATCGCTATGGCGCTGGCGCTGATCCTGGTGATCAATCGGCGCTCCTTCGGCTGGAGCCTGCAGGTGTCGATAGACCCGACTGTATTGATCTACGGGTTATTGCTCGCCGTAGTGGCAGCGTTGTTGGCAGGGTTGTACCCCGCTTTCAAGATGGCGCGCACGTCGCCGGC
>JBHIDJ010000328.1:0-2479 GCA_046760105.1 Acidiferrobacterales bacterium
GCCTTATCGAACTGCTCCATACCGAAGTGGGCCAATCCGAGCACCCATAGATAAGACGGTGGGTAATGGGGATCGAGACGCATCGCCTTCTCGACGAAACTAACCGCTTCCTTCGGCCTACCGGCTAGGGTGAGAGCCTCAGCCAAGCGCACGTATCCACTGGGATCGTTCGTGTCCAAAGCGATCGCTCGCTCTGCTTCGCTGATGGCTTCTTCGTGCCGACCGTTGTGAAGCGCCATCGAAGAAGCAAGGGCATGAGCGAGTGCGGTCGGCGTGTTGATCGCTTGTTGAAGATAACCATACGCTCGTCTGAGCATCTCGTTGTTCGAGAGACCGACACTCTTGTGCCAGCCCCGAAGTTTTGCCAAATAGTAAACCGAGCCGAGCGCGGCGTAGGCACGCCCATAGTTCGGATCCAATTCGACTGCTTTCTCGAAATGGGTAATCGCCTCGGTATACCCATCCGGTGTGTCTTGAATAGTATGTGCGCGACCTCGCAGAAAAGCCTCGTAAGCCGCGACGTTGGTTGTCTCCGGGCGGGCAATTTGTTCCGACTCACTGGTTGTGAGCTTTATTGCCAACGCGGTGACAATCTTCTGGGTAACCTTGTCCTGGAGTCCAAACACATCCTCAATGCGGCCGTCATAGCGCTCGGCCCAAAGGTGACCGCCCGTTGCCGCATCGACGAGTTGAGCGTTGATCCGGACTTCTTCGCCCGCGCGGCGTACACTCCCCTCCAGCACGTAACGGACGCCAAGCTCTCGCGCTACTTGCTGTACTTTCACCGCCTTGTCTTTGTAGGTAAAGCTGGAATTGCGGGCAATAACAAACAAGCCGGAGATCTGAGAAAGATCCGTGATCAAATCGTCCGTCATGCCATCAGCAAAGTACTCCTGCTTCGCATCATCGCTGAGGTTGTCGAAGGGAAGCACTGCGATCGAAGGTTTATCCGGAAGCGGTAGAGCCATGCGTTCCTTAGACGTCTCTCCGACCGTCCACGGCCCACGGTCAAAGAACATGGTCGCCACTGCTGCCACCGCCAGCACAATGACTATGGCAGCAGCCACCTTGCTCGGCCGAGAGAGTGGCTGAGTTTTCACAGGCATAGTCGGTGTAGCCAGCGTTGTGCCCAATTTCAGCTGGGCGCGGTAGGCCCGCACGGGCTCAGCGATATTCTTGACCTGCTGCTCGCCCAAGAACTCATAATCGAGCGGCAAATTATTGCCGATAGCGGTGCGCACCGACTCGGAGATGCAGATACCACCAGGCTCGGCGAGACTCTGGAGGCGCGCCGCGACATTGACGCCATCGCCATAGATTTCGTCGCGATCCACGATAACTTCACCGAGATTGACGCCAATGCGAAACTGGACCTTGCGGTTGTCGGAAAGGTCTCTATCGCGGTCTTTAAGGTCGCGCTGGATCGCGACTGCGCAGCTGAGGGCATCAGATACGATCGCGAAGTCTGCGAGCACCGCATCGCCGGCAAAGTGCATGATCTTGCCCTTGTGGCGCTCGATTAAGGTAGTGATAGCGTCTAAGTAGGCGCTAAGAAGGCGATGAGTCCCCTCCTCGTCCTCGCCCGTCAGCCGGCTGTAGCCGGCGACGTCGGCATAGAGAATAGCGGCGAGCTTGCGCTGCAAACGCTTGGGACCTTTGGCCACTGGCACCCTCTCCTCTATTTGAAACTTCGTGAACTATGTTACACGAGTCCTTCCTTTTTTCGGTGCACCGTACTCAATGCTTCAGCCAGCGCGCTGTTCCATCGCGCTTGATCTGGTGTACGAGATCAACCTCCCACGAGAGGTAATGCCGCATGGCGTCCGCCGCACCGGCTTCGCGATCGTAGGGACGCAACCATGCGTCGTCCGGTTCGCTTGCCATGTTTTCTAAACCCTCGTCAAGCGGTAGACCGGCTGCGGCCCAAGCAGCATTACCCCCAGTTAAGACCTTTATTGAACTCGAAGTCAGTGCAGCGGCTTCCAGCGCAGCAAACTGCGCGAGTACACCGTCTTCCGAGGTAAGCACAAGCAGAGGAGCTGGGGGTAACTTGGTAAGCGCTTTATCCAAGCGTGAACGCAACGCAAACCATGCGCCGGGAATATGTCGGCGCTGATAGTTGCGGCTATCGGAAAGATCGACCACGTTCGCGCCGCCGGCACTGATTTGAATGAGCGCGTGTGGTGAGATCTCGTCGGCCACGACATCGCCCAATCCGAGTACCGGCGTCACATGTGGTCCCTTTTCAAGCTCGACGTGCCCAAGAGCATTTTCCAGCACGACAACCTCGGGCCAACCCATCTGGTTAAGCCAGGAGGCCGTCATAGTGGCGCGCACCCCAGTATCATCTATCAAGACGATGCGCGATCTGAGCGTGCCCACATAGCGATCCGTGGTCTGCACAAGCTGTCCACCCGGTGCCGAGACTGATCCAGCCAAGTGGCCGGCCTCGTATTCTTCTGGGTTACGTACGTCGAGC
>JBHIDJ010000329.1:0-2459 GCA_046760105.1 Acidiferrobacterales bacterium
AAGGCTTCTTACTTATTCTCGGAGCACAGCTTTATGGAAAGACCGGGAGGCAGCTTGGTTTTGGTATCTCCACACGCCTGGGCAAGCTGTTTTTGGGTGAGACCCTTGGCATTTTGCAGATTGGTTCCGGTTAGGTTAGCCCCCTGGAGATGGGCTTCGGAGAGGTTGGCCCTCTGCAGATTGGCGCCTTCGAGGTCTGCCCAAGAGAGATCAGCCTCACGCAGGTCGGCATTAGCGAGAAACGCCCGGACCGCTCTGGCGTGTCGTAGGTTCCTACCCCGCAGGTTCGCGCCCTTTATGGAGTTGTTTCGCTCTTGCGGGGACAACTGCCAGAAATCGGTCGGCTTGGTGGAGACGTCTGCTTCGACCAAGTAAGCACCGTATCGGCTGTCTCCATTCATCTCTCTGAAAGAGACCCAAAGAAGATTCCCCAGAAACAAGAGCACAACAGCCAGACCTATTACCAGACTCCCCCTGTCTTGGCGGACTGTTTTCCAGGAGGACGGTAGCGGCTCATCGCCCCGAAGTGTTCGTGCCGCCGAGACATAAAAGATAACGCCAGCCGCTATACACAACACCAACAGCACGATGTGAAGCCCAGTACCCCACCATTCGTGACGCGGTAAGTACACTATCCACAAACCATATAACGTAATCGGAACAACCCACCAGGCGAGAACAATAGTGATCAGTTCCTCGAACTTGGCAATAGGCGATCGCTTGCTCAATAACCAGAAGTGGCGGCGCACTAAACCGTTAAAGAGCCACGGGTACGCTCGCTCGTCCAGTCGTTGACCATCGGGAAAGCATGCGGGCAAACGCGCCAAGCCTTGCCACAGGCGTTGCAGGTAGAAATGAAGATAGACGTAAAGTGCCACCAGGATGATGGGTGCGGTCGAGTAGAAATAAGCGATTGGGATTTCCGTACCGATGATGGGAAGCGAGGTTGCCGAATTCGTGAGGAGTTGTGCGTGTGGGGTCGTTGCGATTGTCAACCAGGCGTAAACAGATGCCAACAGCATCGAGACAAAAATTTTGCGGGCATTCTTGGAGATTTCCTCGACTAGCGACAAAACCTTGAACTCACGGATGTCCTCCGGCAGCCGCGCATTGGTCGTATCTGCCCCCGCTAAGCTCGCTCCCTGCAGGTTCGTCACGTCTGTGAGATCGGCCTCCCGTAAATCAGCCTCGCGCAAACTGGCTCCATGTAGGTTCGCCTCCTTGAGGCTGGCGCGGAAGAGCAGGGCCCGCCAGAGGTTGGCGTCACTGAGGGTGGCTTTCCGAAGGTTGGCATCGATAAGGATGGTCTGCGTCAGGGAAGCGTCATGGAGATTAGCTTCTTGGAGATTGGCGCCGATGAAGACGGTGAGTTCCAGCTTGGCGTTCGAAAGGTCGGCCCCCTGCAGATTGGCGTCTTGCAGGTTGGTTACCTGGAGGTTGGTCCTTTGGAGGTTAGCCCTCGTGAGGTTGGACGCGCTGAAATCGGCTCTCTGGAGGTTGGCTCCGCTGAGATCGGCCCCCTGAAGGCTGGCCCCCTGGAGGCTGGCTTGTTCCCCTTCCGTCTCCTCCGACTCCAACCAGTTTTCATGCGTCTTGATAACCTTCTTGAGTTCGGCCGTGGAGACCCTGCGTCGCTGAAGGCGATTCGTCCCAGAAGGTCGTGCTGACTTGCGCGTCTGGCGCTTTCCCGTGATAGCTCGTTCTTTCATCTCGCCCGCGGCCCTTAGCAAGTTCGTCTCCGAGGGGTGCTCGGCGACGAACTTGTTTGTCATCTAATGGGTACGTCGAACTGCGGAAATAAGCTCGGCGTCTAGGTGGTTAAAAAAGTCAGCTTTGATCTTTCCCCGATTTTACGGACACCCGGTTAAGCAGAAACAGTACAGTGCCCAGAAACTATCCGCTGCACATAGTGTTGCAAGATAGACTCCCACTTCCGGCTACTAGCCGAGAGCGCAAGGGATGATACCATCTGCTTACCTAACTTCTTTCACTTTACAAGTCCGTATGTCCTTCTCTCCTTATTCGTCAACTGTCTGACCACACCGCGTATCTCTTCTTCATTGATCAGCCGCAGTATCGCCTGGTAGCTGCCTGGCCACACCCGCGCCGTCTTGTCGCGTGAGGCGGTGACGATGCGGGTGCCGTCCGGCGAGAATGCGGCCGACCAGACCTCATCGGTGTGGTCTTTCAGGACATGCAGACGCCGCCCGCTCGCCGCATCCCACACCCGCGCCGTCTTGTCATCTGAGGCGGTGACGATGCGGGTGCCGTCGGGCGAGAAGGCGACCGACCCAACCGGCCTGGTATGGCCTCGCAAGACATACAGGGGCTGCGCGCTCAGCGCATCCCACACCCGCGCCGTCTTGTCGCCTGAGGCGGTGACGAGGCGGGTGCCGTCCGGGGAGAAGGCGACCGACCGAACCGAATCGGTGTGGCCTTCCAAGACATGCAGGGGCTGC
>JBHIDJ010000330.1:0-2455 GCA_046760105.1 Acidiferrobacterales bacterium
CGTCGGCGGGCGCGGTGCTTTCGCTGATAAAAGGGATCCCGCCGACAAATCGACCTGCCCCGAGTTCCTCTACTGTTTTGCCGTCTTTGACAACGCGAGCTTTCCCAGCACAGAGTACCATCAGCCGGTCCAGGTCATCCCCTTGAGCAATAAAGCACTCTTGCGGAGCGGCCTTCTCCCAGCGTCCTAGCTTTAGGAGCTGTAGCATCTCCCGTGGCGTCAAACACCTGAACACCAGCTGGTAAAGGCGTAGATCGTTGCCGCTCAGGCGAACGGGCCTGCGCTCGATGATTAGACGGGTAATCCAATATACGTTGAGGGCAGTAAACAACAGGTTCCAGTAGATTGCCGTCATCAATGGCTGGGGTAAATAGTAGAAATACAGTATGAGGATAGTAGCCCCAATCACTGTCAGAATTCGTAGCAATAAGATGTCTCGTACCGTGTAGGCAGACAAATAGAAAATATTGGCAACGTTGATTAGATATTCCATCTTTTACTTTCCTCACAGTTAGGTGTGCACACCAATTCGGCGCGTGGGGGTTGCCTCCGTGCCCACGTTCAAGCAAAATTCGCGGCAACGCGGGGTCTTGCCAATGAGGGTAAGCAAGATGTTGTCTGATCACTACGAATATCCACCAGTCGCCACGATTGTATGTCCGAAGTGCGGTCAGTCGAGAAATGTCCCCTTGGCCGTTAATACGAACATCACACTAGAGTACGCCGGTGTCTGCGGTGCCAGCCTGGAGTCAGGTCTGCGATGCGACGCCATGCTTACCTTGGAGGTAACAGCGCACTTGGCCCCAGCGCCTCGAGCAAGGTAACCAACTCTCCGATAACCAAGCTACTTTCTTCTGGGTTGACGCTGCCGACCTCAAGTACCTGAGGGTCCAAACCGCTCAGTGCGAATGATCGCAGGGGGAACATCTAGCGCCACGAGTTCATCCGCCACAGCTTCCACGAACCCAGTTGGACCGCACACGTAAACATGTGACGGCTCCCCAATTCGGCGCATCACGTCAGCAAGCATCTCCTGATCGACTCGTCTCGTGTAGCCGTTCCATCCTGACGGCCGAGCGCGCGTAAATGTGTGTACTACTGTCAGCTTTGGATCGCTTGCAGCACAACGATCAAGCTGTTCACGGTAGATCACCTCTTCGAGGGAACGTGAGGAATAAAGGAGCAGGGCAGGTACTTCCGGGGCGGTGTTTGTCCGGTGCCTCAACATCGACATCAACGGCACGACGCCCGATCCTCCACCGACCAACAGCAGTGGCCCACCTAAAGCAGCCGTCCAAGTGAACGGCCCACCGATGGGACCACGCACTTCAATCTCATCGCCGGGTTGAACGATTTCATGGAAAAAGGGTGATACCTCCCCATCGGCTATAAGCTCGATGGTGAGATCGATCACGCCTTCATTCTCTGGCGCCGAGGCTATAGAGTAGCTGCGTTGCGCCTGGTAGCCATCAGGCGCGGTCAGCCGTACGTCGACGTGTTGGCCCGGTTTGTAGCGAGTCCACTTGGGCAACCGCAGCGTAAAGCTCTTGACGCGATGCGTCTCAACGACGATTTGCTCGACCGTAGCCTGCTGCCATGAGACTGCGTGTGTAGCCGGCTGGAGCTGTGTCATTTGCAACCGTAGGCTTTCTCGAAAGATTTTCTAGCACACCGGCTGGAACGATCAGTCGCCCGCGTAGCGCTCTTCGCGCCACGGGTCGCCGTACATGTGATAGCCATAGGCTTCCCAGAAGCCGGGCTCGTCAGAATCCATGAACCTCAAGCCCCGCACCCATTTCGCGGATTTCCAGAAATAGAGGTGGGGTACGAAGAGTCTTGCGGGACCACCGTGTTCGGGTGGCAGCGGTTCACCCTCGTAGCGCAAGGCAATCATGCCCTTGTCGCCGAGCAAGTCTTCTACAGGCAGATTAGTGGTGTAGTCGCCATCGCAGTACACCATCACGTACTCGGCAGGCGGGTCCGTCCCGGCGGCCTCCAAGAGCGTATCGATGGTAACCCCTTCCCACGTTGTATCCAGCTTGCTCCACTTCGTGACGCAGTGGATGTCTACGGTGGTCTTTATCTGCGAGAGGGCAATAAAATCATTCCAGTTCCACTCAGCCAAGGTCTCGCCTTCGTACTGGATAGCAAAAGACCATTGGTCTAGCGGCGTCCTCGGCGTCGGGCCGGCCGAGAGCACCGGGAAATCGTGCACCACGTATTGGCCTGGGGGAACAGGCTTGGGAGGCTGAGGCCGCTTTCGACCGACGAATCCTCGAGTTGCCATGGAACACCCTCCGTTGTAGTTGTACGCTATTCCTCTTCTAGTGTCGAAGTCTAGTCCGACGACGCTTTCAACTACACAGCCGCCTAACGCCTCCACTCAGCCGCGCTGTAAAGCGTCGGCTGCATTTGATTGTTGTGGCCGCATCTATGCTTCGACGATCTCTGACTT
>JBHIDJ010000331.1:0-2416 GCA_046760105.1 Acidiferrobacterales bacterium
TTCACGATGCCCAAGGCTGCAAATGCTCAGGAGCGTAATTACCGCACCGTTATGCGGCAGGCTGTCAAGTCCGCCGGTTGCCACGGCAGTCACCCGGTGCATCAGTTCGAGCGAAATTCCGGCCGCGTTCGCCAGGTTCACATAAGCCTCCCCGAGCGTGTCCAGCGCAATGCTCATGCCGCCGGATGCCGAACCGGTCATGCCGGCCAGCACGTTGACGGCTACAGCCAATGAAACAAGCGGGTTCGTGCCGCCGAGGCCCAGCACCCAATCACGAACAAGGCCGAACGCGGGAAGCGCCGCAACCACGGCGCCAAAGCCAACCAGGCTTGCGGTGTTGAAGATCGGCAGCACGGATGCATTCGCGCCGTTATCGAGCGACTGTGGTACGCTCGCAAACCGTCGCCAGTTGGCGCCGGCGACGAAAATGATGGAGACCGTCAGGGCTATGATGACCGCCCACAGTCCAGCCACCGCCTCGACCATCGTGGAACCGAAGAGGGGCTCGGCCAAATAGTCGGTATCCATTGCCGGAATAAGGACCTTCACTGAGAGCAGGTTGACTATGATGACCAGCACCACGGGAGCGATGGCGAGCGGAAACGGTACCAGCTTCGCCTCCTCCACTGCTCGGCCCTCCAGCTCCATAACGTCGAATCCTTCGCCTCGGGCGTGTTCTCGCATTCGCCTGTCGGGCGCGGGAAGCGCATCGGGGTGATCGCCGTAGCCCTCACGCGCGGCGTGTGCGCGCCTGGCCTGATGAGTCAGCCAGGCATTGCCCAGCACAAACATGACGAGCCCCGTCAGAACGCCGAGGCCGGGCGCTGCAAAAGGCGTCGTGCCGAAGAAAGGCATCGGGATTGCGTTCTGAATTGCCGGCGTTCCGGGGAGGGCCGTCATCGTGAACGTAAAGGCGCCCAGTGCTATTGTGGCCGGGATCAGCCGCTTCGGAATGTTCGCCTCACGAAAGAGCGCAGCGGCGATCGGAAAGACGGCGAAGGCGACCACGAACAGCGACACCCCACCGTAGGTCAGCACCGCGCACGACAGGACGACCGCAAGAATAGAGCGCTGGGCGCCGAGCTTTCCCACGATCCACCGCGCAATGGACTGGGCAGAGCCACTGTCGTCCATCAGCTTGCCGAACACGGCACCGAGCATGAAGAGCGGGAAGAAGAGGACGATGAAGTCTCCGACGTTCACCATGAAAATCTGCGTGTAGGAGCCCAAGATCGGCAGGCCACCCGCTAACAGCACCCCCAGTAACGCCGTCGCGGGGGCCAAGATGAGCACGCTGATACCGCGGTATGCCAGATAAATGAGCAGCCCGAGTGCGATGACAATGCCGATCATGCTCTCCCCCTCGTGCGGACGGTTTCTGGAGACAGGTGCGCTGGGCGCATGCTTTCTTCAAAGATGAAGCTCACGTCAAAGGTGGTTTTGTTGCCGATGTCATCATAGTGTTCCGTAAGCCACCGATCGGTGGCCTCTCGCCCAATATCCCGTAGATATGTAAGAAACTCCCATTCGGCATTGAACTTGCTCGAAACAGTCAGGTCGAGCATCGCCTCTTCCGCGTGGATGCAGTGCACCCTGGCGTCGCGATATCTTTCCCGTTCCAGGCCTTCGTAGTGGATGACCTCCCACAAAAAACCGAGTGCGCGTAGCTCTTTCATCAGGCTGGCGTTGAACGTGATTTCGTTAATCCGATTGTGGATCTCCGAGGCTGTCCTGGGGAGTTTCTGCCTGTGCATTGGATTGATTTTGACGATGACGAGATCGCGCGCGTCGCATTCATCAACAAGCGGAAACAGGGCGGGGTTTCCCATGAACCCGCCGTCCCAGTAGGCCTCCCCGTCGATCTCGACGGCCTTGAACAGGGAAGGGAGACACGCCGACGCCATTACTGCATCGACCGTAATATCGGGTTGGCGGAAAATCTTCGGGCGACCTGTACGGACGTTCGTTGCCGTGATGAAAAGCTTCAGATCCGGGCAATGATTGACGCGGTCGAAGTCCACCTGCGCTTTTACGATGTCGCGCAATGGGTTGATGTCGAGCGGGTTGAAATCGTAGGGAGACAAAACGCGGCTCAATAAGTCAAGCGCTAAATATCCGGGTGACAAGTCGAGGCTCCATTGGCCGAAGAGGATATCGAGCGGAGTGCGCCGCACAGGACTGAATTGGGCGGCCGAGCTAACGGCAGACCAGAATCTCTCTAGCGCTTCTCGCGCGCCTTCGTAGCCGCGGCGAACCATCCCGTCGGCAACGACCGCGCCGTTCATTGCTCCTGCGCTCGTGCCGCTGATGCCCTCGATGTGGAGGCGGCCATCTTCAAGCAAACGATCGAGGACGCCCCACGTAAACGCGCCGTGCGCACCACCGCCCTGCAAAGCCAGCTCAATGGTCTTTCGCT
>JBHIDJ010000332.1:0-2413 GCA_046760105.1 Acidiferrobacterales bacterium
ACCGTATGCAGCGCCCCGCGGTGGTGCCGCAGCACCAACGAGCGCACATTGATCCTTTCGACCCGCCCTTTGACGCTGCCGATGTCGATATATTCTTCGTGTCTGAAGGCGTCATCTATTAAGTAAAACATGCCGGACATGATATCGCGCACCAGAGTCTGGGCACCAAAGCCGATCGCCAGGCCGACCACGCCCGCACCGGCGATCAGTGGACCAATGTTTACGCCCAGCTGCGACAGGACGATCATAGTGACCATGACGACAATCGTGATGTATAGAAACTTGCGAAACAGGGGCAGCAATGTTTGTACACGCGACAAGCCCTGGCCACCTTCTGCGCCGCTCTCTTGTCCCGCCTCTTCGCCCGCCTCTGGGGTGAGGCGTCGATTGATGGCGGCTTTGGCGATCTGCCAACCGACGTAGCCGATAAGTAAGGTAAGACCAATATCCAGGACCGCCCGGGTCGCCTCGACACCGATACCACTTTCGGCCATGGAAAAAACGTTGATACCCCAGAGCTCGGCCAACGCGATGATCGCCAGCAACACCAAGACAATGCGTAGCGCCCGGCGTACGATCGGCTCGTATATGGTTCGCGAATCAGTTTGGCCGGCCGGATCGCCCTGCGTGGCGAAAAAGCCCGTCAGTGCATAGCGAATGCCTGCATCGGCCAGTAGCACGGCGACTACGATCAGCAGACTGAAAATGCCAACGCCCGCAGGTAATTTTTGGCCCGCAAGATGGCCAATGATGGAGGCTATGAGAACCCCGAGCACATAGGCAATTGCCAGCAAGTGCCACGTTTCTGCAAAAATATGCCGTGCTCGACTCACCGCTTCGCCCTCGGGCCCGCCGCGGATCAGGCCGGCAATGCCACGGCGGCCATACCATATCATGGTGATCAATACTCCAGCGACGAGCAACCTCATTATCAGCCCGACCAGTCCATGCAAGGCGGCGTCTAGACCAAGGAGCTGCAACAGCGCCGTGGTCAGCACAGCAAAGGAGGCTAGGGCCGCAAACCAGACTACGCATTTGTGTACATAGCGGGCGTTGTCGTCATCTAGCGGTATCATGCGCAGCGCTGGCTCAGCCGGCGCAAACAACGCGCGAGACATCAGTGAGCTTAGCCGGACAATCATCACCACGGCGAAGTAGGTGATGACCACCTGGCGGGACGGCACGTGACCCTGTTGCATGATAAAAAAAGCGCCAATCGCCACGAGCGCGAATACAGTTAGGGCGAGCAGATCACAGAGAATGCGCACGCCGCAATAGCCTAGTTTGGCGCCCAAACGGCCCAATTGGCCCGGTTTAGACTGTCGCTCTACCCGAACGATCATCAGGCGACGCAACAGCCATTCTGCGCCAGCGCCAGCAGCAAACATGACGGCCATGCCCAACACGATCCAGAGAAGGACTGTCTTGTCGCGCCCCTCCGTGAGTTTCTCGATCGCAAAGGGAAGCACGGTGGGCAGCTTTTCGACCTGGGATAGAATCCGACGTAGGTTATTCTCAACTAGCTTGCCCTGCGAATGCATGGCTCCCAACATCCCAGCCGTCATGCTCATTTCGTCGTTGGACCGGGTGGTCGCGGCCTTGTCCAATTGGTGGATCAGTAGCTCACGAACTTGGCTGTCGCTAAGCCGCGCCAAGAGCGCCATCCGCTCCTCGGGGGTCAGCTTGCCGGCCAGCACGGCTAGTTCGGCGTCGCTCAGACCTTGCTCTGTGGTCTTGTCATCGCCGAGGAGTTGTGCAGATTGGGCGAAAGCGGCCGGCACGTTGGCGTAAGTGAGCCAGATCGCCAACAAAGCGCAAAAGGGCTTTATGAGAGCACGCGGGTAGCGCATATAGGCCTCTCTTTGTGTCTCTTCTGGAAACGCACTGTCTGAGCATGGACAATATCACAAGTTTCACGCAGATCAGAAGCAGCCACAGCACAAACAATGGCGAACGTATCTATCGAGCAACCTGAGGGCACGAGCGGGTCGTTGGTGCAGTTGCGCGGCCTTACGAAGGCCTACGAGGAAGGCGAACAGCAGCGCATTGTGTTTCGCGATCTGGACGCCGAAATAAAGCGCAATGAGTTCCTTGTGCTTCTCGGTCGCAGTGGCTCAGGGAAATCCACGCTGTTGAATCTGATCAGCGGTATCGACCTACCGAGCGCAGGCGAGGTGATCGTTAACGATGTGTCGCTGACAGGCCTATCAGAAAACGACCGGACCCTGTTTCGCCGCCACCACATCGGGTTTGTTTTCCAGTTCTTTAATCTTATCCCGACGCTCACGGTCGAAGAAAACTTGTTGTTGCCGTTGGAGCTAAACAGCGAGTTGGATGACACAGGGCGCCACTCTGCGCACGCGCTTTTGGGGCAGGTCGGTCTTGAGGATCGTGCGGCGAGTTACCCGGACCG
>JBHIDJ010000333.1:0-2398 GCA_046760105.1 Acidiferrobacterales bacterium
GAGACCATTGGCCGTACAATATCCTTCGCCCTCATAAAGGTCAAGCCATTCGCCCGATTGCCTTGACACGGGTCCCGCACCCCTGTTAGTTTGTCCGCAGCTGCCTGGTTGCCTTGCTATGCTGAAGTACCTTGCAGTATTCTCCATAGCCGAGGTCCCTAAAATTTTTGCGTAACTTATTGGAAATATTGTAGAACTGTGCCTAACAGCAATAAGTTCCAATAGGTGATATGCTGAAGAATCTTGCAGCGTTTGCTGGTCTAGGCGTTCAGTATACTCAATAGATGCGCCGACGCTCGCGGCCGTCCCTGCGGGACGGCGGGTCGGCGCAATCTGGAGATGCACGGCGTCTCGTTCGATGAAGCTTCGACAGTGTTTGGTGATCCGCTATCTCTTACGATCCATGACCCGGATCACTCCGCTACGGAGGAATGCTTCGTCATCCTCGGACACTCGTATCGTCACCGGTTGTTGGTTGTGGTACACTCTGAACGTGGAGACACCATCCGTATCATTAGTGCGCGGTTAGCCAGCCGACGCGAACGGAGGATCTATGAAGAAAGGACGTCGTAACGATCCAGACATGCGAGAGGAGTACGACCCCAGCGCAGGTGTGCGGGGCAAGTACGCCCGCCGCTATGCTGAGGGAAGCAACGTAGTTGTTCTTGATCCAGATGTCGCCGCGGTGTTCTCGGATGCCGAGTCGGTTAACGGGACGCTGCGAGCGGTCGCCCGGATCATTGACGAACAGTCGCGGAAATCACATGGCGCAAAGGCTAACCAGCGCATGCAGCAGACGCGAAAAGCGCGCGGCTGATGCGCTTGGCTTTAGGCAGCTTTTCGAAGGTAATCCACATAAGTATTTAATAAGCAATTGCTTACAAACTCTATTGAGCGTTTTCCTTGCCGGTAAAACAAAGCAATAATAATCATCCTAGGAGCATATAGCAATGATCGATTCCGTCGCAAAGAACAAGATAGACAGCTTTCTTGCTTCCATTGGCTCGATCGAACCTACTATGTTCGACCTCGGAACGCCACAACTGGATTTAACGGAAGAAATGAAGGAAATTATTGGCATAGGATCCAAGATAGTGCCTTACCTGTTGAAACGCATGCAATCAGCGTCTCCCAAAGAAGTGGCCTACCTTGTTTTCATGCTCAGACACCTAGATGACCTGCGCACAATGGAGCCACTGCGCAAGCTGAAAAAACATTATGAGACCATCGAAAGAAAAACCGAATGGGATTTTGCAGTTATCGGCCAGTGTAATATGGTAATAGACAGGAGGTAAACAATGAAACAACATTTGCGAATAGCAAAACACAAAGTGCCCCAAAAGGAACAATTGTCGAGATTGAGTTTTCTGTGCGGCAAACCCGCGTCCCAACTCCCGCGCAGTGAGATCTCCCTACTGCAAAGTAGTCTTGGCAATCAGGGAATACAGCGATTGCTGCGTAACAAACACACATCTCGGCTCCCGCGCAGTGACATCTCCCTACTGCAAAGTAGTCTTGGCAATCAGGGAATACAGCGATTGCTACAATATGATTCCGTGCCTGTCAGATATAACCGCCCCATCGTTTCCGTTCCTCCTCTGGGTGCTAAAGATGAGATCGTCGATATCCCACGCTTCGTCATTACGCCTGTCCCCATCGAAGCGCCGCCAACGAGCAACAATGACGGAAGCACTCTTCAGAGAAATGATGATGCAACCTCATGCGATGAACCGATGAGTATGACGAAAGTCACTTCGGGTGCGTTTCAGGGAGCACTCAGCATGGGCGATTATTACCCTGATCTGGTGGGGCGAGGGTATTGGGATCATGGAGACACAGCCGGTCCATGGGATACCGGGTCGCGTGCAGGTGTCAACGTTCAGCTTTTTGGTACGGTTCCGAGTCCCTGCCGCCCCGATCAATTTCATCTGGAACAAACCGTGACACGAGAACGGGAGCGGATAAACGGCACACCCACCGCACGCGAAGGAACGAGCGCTGATGACATTGCCAATTCAGGGCGAGACGCTTCCACAGCGCCCTTCCGCCAGCTGTGGCTCGGCGGTGGCTTGAATATTTCCATGGCCGATCCCCCGAGCGCTGCCTATTCTGCAACGCGGGACATCGACATCAAAAAACACTTTGTCACTTCTCTGGCGGGTCCAGGCGGCAAACGTTCGGTCAATTGGACAATTGAGTTGAAGATCGAAAATGGAACTGTCACCAAAAATGCGGTGACGTAAATTCGGCGGGGATAAAGAGGGACGCAGCCACTGCTGTATAAGACAACCAGGAACGAACTCCTTTTGTAGCCTAACCTTTTGAATCCTAAAGGGAGCCTTCACGCAGTGAAGACCGGAATGTGCCGGTCATCATGCTGACCGGGGCGAAAACCGTG
>JBHIDJ010000334.1:0-2386 GCA_046760105.1 Acidiferrobacterales bacterium
TGGACTGGCTTCCAGTGGTCAGGCGCTACCGGGGTGAGGAGGGCGCACTTTTTGTGCACACGGATGCTGTTTACCGCGAGGACGGAAAATCGTACGTGCTGCGCCTGCCCGGGGTGAGCTTTCATCCCGGGGCTAGGCGAAGCGCCGTAGGCAAACACGTGCCGGACAAAGTCGAGATTATCTTGGGTGACGAGTACATCACGGTGATCAAGTGGAACTTCAGGAGTCTCCGCGCGAGCGGTGACCTCCGCGAAGGGGATTTCCTTGTGATTAGCCCGAAAAAGGAACACCTGGATGGCCTCGTCATTGGCCGACCGCAGTGGCTCTTGCGCCCTGGCGACCTGGTCCCCGTCCGTTTTCTGCTGCATGCCATTCCGCGGGGCCTGTATATGCCGGTGAACGCCATCACCATGGTCGACGGCAAACACGTGGTCTTCGTGGTCGAGGACAAGAAGGCACGCAAAAGGCAAGTCACCGTCCATGAGACATTCCGCGAACTCCGCCGGATCGAAGGCGTGGGCATCCGGCCCGGCACCCAGATCATTGTGAGCGGGGTTCATTACGTGTCGGACGGCCAGCCGGTCACGATTGTCGGACATGAAAGTCTGAAGCCATGAACCTTCCACGATTCGGTCTGACCCACCGGTCGATCGTCTTTGCATTTTTGTCCGTATTGCTCGCCGTCGGATTGACCAACTTTGCCACGATGTCGCGGCGTGAGGACCCGGAAATCACCGTCCGCGATGCTCTCGTCATCACGAGTTGGCCCGGGGCCCCGGCGACAAAGGTGGAGGAGCTCGTCACCGACCCGCTGGAAAAGGTCATCGCTGAAATCCCGGAGGTTCAAACAATCACGTCGAAGTCGCTCGTCGGCCTGTCCGTCATCCAGGTGACGGCAGACGACAGGGTGACCGATCCCGACCAGGTATGGGACGAGGTCCGCGCGAAGGTGCGGACCGTCCAGCCAAAACTGCCACAGGGATCCGACCCACCCTTTGTCAATTCGGATTTCGGCGACGTCTACGAGATCGTGCTTGCCCTGTATCAGATCCCCGTGCCAGGCACGCAGCGAATTGACCGTCCCTACACGCCTCGCCAGCTCGAAATCTTCGCAGAGCGAATCGAGGACGAGGTGGAACTCATCGACTCGGTGGCCCGCGTGGACTTTTGGGGTGTGCAGCCTGAACGCATCTACGTCGAAGTCGACAGCGCCGACTGGGCCAAGATCAATCTGGCTGCCAATCAGCTTCGGGACATTTTCGAAGCGCGGAACATCGTCCAACCTGGCGGTGAACTCGACACGGAGCGCGTCAGATACGCAGTGAACCCCACAGGCGAATTCACCTCGGTGAGCGAGATGAACGACCTGGTCGTCGGACGCGTCGACGGCAACCTTCCGGTGCGCCTTGGAGACCTGCCGATTCGGATCGACCGGCGTTATGAAGAGCCTCCCCGAACCCTGGCTCGGCTGACACGACCCGAAGCGCCGCATCGGCCTTCTGTGGTCTTGGGCGTGTCGATGAAAAGTGGGCGCAACGTCGTCGAGATGAGCCGGGCGGTTGACGCCGTCATCACCGGCCTACAGGGAAACGTTCTGCCACCCGACATCGAGCTCACCCGCGTTAACGATCTCCCACGACAGGTCAGTTCGAGAATCGGCGGTCTCCGAACCAACCTGCTCCAGGGGATGCTGATCGTCCTCGTCGTCGCGCTGGTGACGATGGGTTGGCGTCCAGCGCTTATTATGGTCACGGCGATACCGCTCTCGATGATTGTGGCCTTTGCTGTCGTTCCCTACTTCGGCGTTGAGCTAGAGCAGTTCGCGATCGCCTCCCTCATTATTACGCTGGGTATGGTCGTGGACAACGCCATCGTCGTGTCCGACAACGCACTCCGGCTCATCCGAGAGGGCATGCCAAAACCAGAGGCCGCCATCAAGGGTGCGCAGGACCTCGCCGTGCCGATCATGACATCGACGCTGACGACGATCTTTGCCTTTCTGCCGATGCTCACCATTGTGGGAGATGTCGGGGAGTACGTCGCAAGTCTCCCGGTGGTCGTGGCAGTCACCTTGGGCTCCAGCTTTTTCGTGGCGATGCTGGTCACGCCAGTTATGTGCGCCTGGTTGCTCAAAGTGCCTGCATCTGCGGAGGCGGAAGACAATGATGGTAAACCCACCGCCCCCCCCCTCTATGACCGGGTCATGAGTTGGTGTCTCGACCGCAAGGGTGTGGTTTTGGGTTCGGCAACTGTCGTGTTCCTCGGGAGCCTACTCCTCCTTCCGGTCATCGGTTCCCAATTCTTTCCCTCGGGCCTCCGCGACCAATTCTTCATTAAGGTATGGCTGCCAGAGGGCTCGCCGATTGGCGCGACTTCTCGAATTGCC
>JBHIDJ010000335.1:0-2377 GCA_046760105.1 Acidiferrobacterales bacterium
TTGCATTCCCTCCATCCATGGAGGTCAGCAAGGATTGTTCCTACAATCCTCTTGCATTCCCTCCATCCATGGAGGTCAGATGGGGGAGGTACGACTGCATGGATGCAGGAGGTAGGGCAACGCATGGAGCAGTTGCCGAGAGTCGCGCCGGGAGCAGTTGCCGAGACACCCGGTGAGAAATGCAGGCTAAGCATCCGGTCGTTGACTGTAGGCGATGTAGTTCACGTCCACGCCGGGGGCAAGCCAGTAGTGGCGCGTAAGTGGATTGTAGTGTAAGCCGATGAGTTCGCGCATCAAGAGCCCCGCCCCCCTGGCCCAACTCTCCAGTTCGGACGGTCTGACGAACTTGCGGTATTCGTGCGTGCCACGTGGTAATAGGTTCAAGATGTACTCTGCCCCGACGATGGCAAGCAGCCAGGATTTTGGGTTGCGGTTGATGGTGGCAAAAAACACCGTTCCATCGGGTCTTACCAATTGAGTACAGGCACCAACCACCGCTGCTGGGTCCGGCACATGTTCGAGCAACTCCATACAGGTAACGACGTCGAACGACTCAGGCTGTTCTTGCGCTAGTTTCTCGGCTGTCGTCTGTAGGTATTTCACTTTGTGGCCGCTCTCCTTCAAATGAAGCCTTGCCACCGCTAACGGTGCCTTTCCCATATCGATGCCCGTGACGTCCGCACCCAAGCTCGCCATGGCTTCTGTGAGGATGCCGCCGCCGCAGCCAACATCCAGTACCGTCTTGCCGTCGAGGCGAACACGCTCATCGATCCACTTGAGACGCAGCGGGTTGATCTCGTGCAGCGGTCTGAACTCGCTTTGTGGATCCCACCAGCGCGACGCGAGTCGTTCGAACTTGGCGATTTCTTCCGGATCGACGTTTTGTGTGGTTTCGGTCATACCGCAAGATGCGAGTAGAAAGTGACAAGTAGCAAGGGGCGAGTGTCAGGTACACCAAGTAGGGACCTTTCCTTGTTACTTGCTACTTTACACTTGCTACTGATTTTTGATTCTATCACGCCACCAAGTTGCCTTCTGTAGAATCACTTCCTCGTCCAACGTGGTCAGTTCACGATTTTCAAGAAGCCGTTTACCAGCTATCCATACGTCCGTCACCTGATCGCGCCCAGCCGTGTACACGATCTGCGATACGGGATCGTATATCGGCTGGCTGGCAATCGCAGACAGATTAATAGCCGTAATGTCGGCCGACTTACCCGGCGTCAAGGAACCAACGCGCCCGTCAAGACCTAATGCGTGCGCGCCGTTTAAGGTTGCCATGCGAAGCGCCGTGTGGGCAGGCATGGCTGTCGCATCCTTGCCGACGGCTTTGGCCAATAATGCCGCGACACGTGTCTCATCCAGCATGTCGAGATCATTGTTGCTGGCAGCGCCATCCGTGCCGAGGGCAACGTTTATGCCTGCTTTCAGCAACTCATTGACGGGACAAAAGCCACTCGCAAGTTTCATGTTGGATTCGGCGCAGTGCACGACGTTAACGCCAGCCTTCGCTAAGGGATCGATCTCCCCCGGCAGCAGCTCGGTCATATGCACGGCGACCAGATTGGGATTCAGAAGATCGAGATTGGCAATCCTTTCCAGTGGCCGCTGACCGATTTTCTTTACTGCCTCGTCTACTTCCTGCGCTGTCTCGTGCAAATGCATATGGACCGGCAGGTTGAGCTCGTTGTTTACCGTAGCGATCTTTGCCAGTGGGCCATCGGAGACACTATAGGGTGCGTGTGGCGCGAAAGCGGTGGTAACCAACTCACTGTTTCGTAAATCATCATGTACTTGAAGGCCTTTATGCAAATACTCCTCCGGCGTTTGTGCCCAAACGGTCGGAAAATCGACCACGATCAAACCAACCACCGCGCGCATACCGGCTTCCATACATACACGCGCCGTGTCTTCTGGAAAGAAGTACATATCGTTGAAGCAGGTGGTGCCGCTCTTCAACATCTC
The DNA here is from genome assembly GCA_046760105.1 of Acidiferrobacterales bacterium. Taxonomy (GTDB): domain Bacteria; phylum Pseudomonadota; class Gammaproteobacteria; order Acidiferrobacterales; family SPGG2; genus JBHIDJ01. The sequence goes on from JBHIDJ010000335.1 coordinate 1,966, forward strand.
GGCCACCGCAAGTCGGGTACCATCGCGAACGAACTCCGCACTCACCCATTTCCCCTCGGCGGGCCAGATATGGTTGTTGAGCCAGTTCATCAGCGGTAGGTCATCAGCCAATCCCCGGAAAAGAACCATCGCTGCATGGGTATGGGCATTCACGAGTCCCGGGATGAGAGCGTGATCGGGGAGTTCGACGGTTTCGGCGGGCTGATACTTTTTCGTCGCTGCCGCGGCGGGAAGCGCCTCAACGATGCTGCCGCCCTGTATAGCCAGGCTGTGGTCCTCCAGCACGACGCCGTCCGGCTCCACCGGAATAACCCAACAGGCCTTTATTAAGGTATCAATACTTTCCATAGCGTCCCGTTATTGCGGACGAAGTATACCGAATTTGCCAGTACACGGTCTGAAAAGCACGACC
>JBHIDJ010000336.1:0-2370 GCA_046760105.1 Acidiferrobacterales bacterium
GTGGCCAGGTAGATTTTTTCTTGAACTAGATCGGCGGAAGCGGTGACGAAACGCTTCGACCCGGTAAGCCGTTTACGTTCGACCGGCCTGAACCCGCCTTCGTGCAGAGACACGCGAACGAGGTCGGTGCGGTACTCTTGCTGTTCCTTTTTATCACCGCTGTCGATCGCCTGGTTGATAACGTACCAGGCGGAGTCGCGGTGGCCAACAACAGCGATGACCTGGCTGGGATTGATGTCAGCCGGAAAGCAGGCGAGGAAGCTTGGCACGGAAGAACCCTTAGGCAATTCATAGAACCTGCCCGACCGTTCCGCGAATACGAGACGGCCTGATGGCCCAACACCCAGTGCAAGTGGACGAATCCCGGTTTCCTGCACGAGCACTGTCCGCGAATCGGGTTCGAGCGCCCCTGTGCCCACAAGCAATGCCTGGATCAGCCTTATCGTGTCCAACCCGAAGATGTCGGAATGGTCGGGGATAAGGCTCTTTGGCACCCGCATGATCCAGTACGGCGTGTCATTCAACGCGTGTGGTTTCCTCGCTATGGTAAAGCGGTGCTCGGTGCCGTTGAAGGAGATCGCTAACTGTCCGCTCACCGGGTCGTACTCACGCTGCAGTTGTAGTTTCCGGTCAGATTGTCCCTCCAGCGGCAATGGTGTTGCTGTCACGTCATGGCTGTGCAGGATCGTGTTGTGCCCGGCTGTGTAGAGGTAGAAGCTACGTTGACCGCTCACAGGGTGACAAAACTCCGGCCCGTACTTGCGAAACTTACTGGTCATGACGCCGAAGGAGCTCCCTACCGGATATAAAACCCGCGTCGCGCGGTCGGCTACCGATGTTACCGAAACCAGTATGGGCCGCTGGTAACGATTGCCTTGGCTGTCGACCCGATAGAACTGGGCGCGTTCTAGCTCAAGTACCTCTGTGAGCTGTTTCGCAAGCAGTGATGGTGCCGCGGGATTGAGGAGTAGAGTTAGATCCTGTTTGAGATCGATTTCACCCGCTTTGGCACGCTTCGTCCCGGTGGCAATAGTCTGGAGCAAGGCCTGCTCCATGAGCAGCCCGCCGAAGGAGTGGCCGATCAGCATAGTCCTCGAATCCGGATTGACATTAGCGGCATCGACAATCCGCAAAAGCGCCTGCTGGACAGCGAGCCCGCTCGCAATACGAGTTGCGGCTCGCCGACGGTTCCAGAAGGTAAAACCTCTGAATGGCGAATACGCCGACTGGCCACGCCAAGCGACAAAGACCCCGATGACCGGACGGGAACCCTCCGGGTATTGGATTCTTATGTTGTCCACAACTTGCGCCAGGAACTGCTTGAAGCCATTGAGGCTGTAGTCCTCCTTTTGCTCATGTTTTGGCGAGGCGTTGTTGTTCCAACCGTGGATGAACACAAGGACAATACTGCCGTCGTCTTGACTGGCTTTCTCGATGAAATCCACCGTGCGAAAGAGTTGCGACGGCGACCAGAGCTCGCCCTGATCGTCAAATTCCACGAAGGCGAGGGTGTAGTCTGACTCCTGCTGAATATTATCGGGCCGATACATCCGGTTCGACACGCACCCCGACATGATGGAGGTTAGCGCTAGCAGCAACAGAACTGGTCCTAGTGTATTGAGCCAGCCGCTATATTGTCGCTGCGAATCGCGTCGTGTGCCGTATTCGATCATCCGAACCCCTCGCAGTCAGCGTTAAATCTAATCCCATTGTCGGCACTAGCGTCGGGAATATCGGTAACGATCCCCCCTAACAATGGTGTCGCCCGAGTAATTAGGCGTTCTGATTGTAATATAGGGTAACTAAGTCCGAGTGTCATCGGCCTTTCCTAAGTAAACGGTAGATTTGAAACAGGCGCATCGTGCTCCACGATCGGACATTCGCGATGGCCACGGATTCACGACATAATACCGCTACTAGGCACTCTTGCGTATGTTAATAGCGGCCGCTATGCAAACGTAGGTTTTACCAAGTGATGGACTCGACCGCAAACGACAAAACACCAAGCATAGCTTGGGCTGAACTTCCGCTTTGGATTGGCATCTTGGTCACGGTGCTCTTCACCCTATTCGGTAACGCGTGGCTTGCTGATCTCTCCAATCCCCTTTGGTCCGGGTTTCTTTTCGTGTGGCTCTTTCTCGTCATGCTGTGGCTCGCCTTCGGCGTGGTCCGGCATGCGGAAAGCCTGGCGGTCAAGCTCGGCGAGCCCTATGGTACCCTCATCCTGACGGTCTCGGTTATCAGCATCGAGGTGATTATGATCTCTGCGGTTATGCTCACCGGCGAAAACCCCACACTCGCCCGCGACACCTTGCTGTCAGTGCTCATGATCGTCCTCAACGGGATGTTGGGCATCACGCTCCTCGTCGG
>JBHIDJ010000337.1:0-2350 GCA_046760105.1 Acidiferrobacterales bacterium
AAGAGCAACGCCTTAGATTAATGGAAATCCCGTGATCGGGTAACAAGCTCGCCCAGCAGTACACTGTGGTCCTCCAGGCGTTTAGCAATCACATGCAGCACTTCACCCTCTCGTTGTATCTCGCCCACGACCCCGAGTAAGCGGGCGCCGAGCACTTCCTGTCTTTGCCGTTCTAGCAGGCTCGCCCATACGACGACATTAAAGTGGCCGGTTTCGTCCTCGAGGGTGAGAAAGACAACACCGGTTGCGGTACCGGGCCGTTGCCGGGTGATAACCAGGCCGGCGGTGCGCACAGAACGACCATGGGGGAGGTCCCACAGCTCAGCCGCCGTGAGGATTTGCAAGCAGCTAAGCCTGGCACGTAGCAATGCTAGCGGATGACGCCTCAAAGTGAGCCCGAGACTCTTATAGTCAGCGATGATGTCCTCGCCTTCGGTGGGGCGCCTAAGCAAGGGCAGACCCTCACGAACCGGGGCATCTTGCAGAATGGGTGACGGGATCTCGGCTCCCAGTACTTGCCAGCGGGCCTGACGACGATTGCCAGCGAAACTGGCTAATGCGCCGGCGGCAGCAAGCGCGTCCAAATCACGACGGGAAAGTTTGGCGCGGCGTGCTAAATCATCGACGTTGGCAAAAGGGGCACGGTTTCTCGCGGCCACGAGCCTTTCCGCGCCGGCCTGAGTGAGCCCTTTAACCATGCGCAGTCCCAAGCGCAGGACCCCCTTCTTAACCCTCCCCCGACAAGCGGGGGAGGGAACACCCCCTCCCCCTGGCCCCCTCCACCCCCTCCTTGGCCCTCCCCCAACAAATGGGGGAGGGAATGATTCCCTCTCCCCTTGTGGGAGGGGGTAGGGGGGAGGGGTGAGGGCGGGGGAGGGGGTTAGGGTGCAATCCCAGTCGCTTGCGCATACATCTACCGGCCGTATTTCCACGCCGTGGCGGCGCGTGTCTTGTACTAATTGCGCCGGTGCATAAAAGCCCATCGGCTGGCTATTGAGCAGTGCGCAGGTGAAGGCAGCGGGTTCATGGTATTTCAACCAAGCCGAGACGTAGGCTAAGAGGGCAAAGCTTGCGGCGTGACTTTCCGGAAAACCGTATTCGCCGAAACCCTGGATCTGCCGGAAGATTTGCTGCGCGAACTGCTTCGAGTAACCGCGTGCGCGCATGCCTTCGATCAGGCGTTGCTCGAAAGGCTCAAGCCCACCCTTGCGACGCCAGGCGGCCATGGCGCGGCGCAGTCTGTCTGCCTCACCTGCGGAGAAACCCGCGGCCACCATCGCGAGCTTGATGACTTGTTCCTGGAAGATCGGCACCCCCAAGGTGCGCTCGAGCACCTCGCGCACGGTTGGGCTCGGGTAGGTCACGGGCTCGAGACCCTGACGACGGCGCAGGTAAGGATGCACCATGTTGCCCTGGATGGGACCGGGCCGGACGATGGCCACCTCGATCACGAGATCATAAAAGGTTTCTGGTTTGAGTCGTGGGAGCATGCTCATCTGCGCCCGCGATTCGATCTGAAACACCCCGATCGTGTCAGCATGTTGGATCATTGCGTATACCGCCGGGTCCTCGGCCGGGATTTCCGCCAGATTGAGTTTCTCGCCGCGGTAATCTTCGATCAGATCAAAGGCGCGGTGGATGGCGGTGAGCATTCCCAGCCCAAGCACGTCTACCTTTAGCAACCCCAAGGCATCGAGGTCATCCTTATCCCACTGGATAACGGTGCGCTCCGGCATGGCTGCATTCTCAATCGGCACCAAGCGCGACAGACGATCTTGAGATATGACAAAGCCGCCCACGTGCTGGGAGAGATGGCGGGGAAAACCGACAAGGGAATCCACTAGCTTAACAAGCCGTACCATGACTGGATTAGCTGGATCGAAGCCGGCATCGCGCAGACGTTCGGTGACGACCCGGCGCCCGTCCCACCAAGCCAGGGTTTTGGCGAGCCCGTCGACTTGTGCCAGGCTCAATCCCAAGGCCTTACCGATATCCCGTACCGCACTCCGCGGTTGGTAGGTAATGACCGTAGTCGCCAGAGCCGCTCGGCTGCGGCCATACTTTTTATATATATGTTGAATCACTTCCTCACGCCGCTCGTGCTCGAAGTCGACGTCGATGTCTGGTGGCTCGTTGCGTTCCTTGGAGATAAAGCGCTCGAACAACGTCTCCATGCGCGCCGGGTCCACCGCCGTGATGCCTAAGCAGTAACACACCGCCGAATTGGCGGCCGAGCCTCGACCCTGACAGAGGATGTTATGGCTTTTGGCAAACCGAACGATGTCATAAACGGTGAGAAAATAAGGCTCGTAACGCAGTTCTGCGATCAAGCGCAGCTCGTGTTCAATCT
>JBHIDJ010000338.1:0-2305 GCA_046760105.1 Acidiferrobacterales bacterium
CGAACTACTTGCCGCCATCATGTGCGACTCGGTTCGACGAACCCATGGATTCGGAAAGAGCGTTCCCTGTCATCGCCTGTTCTTATCGGTCTCCAGTAACACAAAGTGCAAGACAGCTTCCCGGCTGGCCCAGCTTGTGTCGATGAGTCCGGCTTCTTTAAGTTCACGCATGTATTTCTTGCATTGTCCAATCGACCGCCCGAGAAACCTCGCCATATCCTTGTACTGGAAATGACCCCGCACCCCATCGTGCGCAATCTGTTTCAAATGCGCATACGCCAGGACGGCACTAGAGTTGATATATCGGTGTCTCATGAACAGCATCGGAATAACCAACTCCTCAGCACTTTTTTGGAGACTGCTGGCGGAAGAATTAATGCCCATTGTCTTCTCCTTTCAAGAGTTCACGAAGTTCGCCGTCATCGAGCGTAAAGACGGCCGCCACCATCGCGGCCGGATAAAACACCCGCCGACCAAAGCGGCGTTTGTTGGCCCGAAGCACCTGGGTCTTCAAATCATTGTTTCGCCGTAGTGCGTTCCCCAGGCTCTCGGGTGAAGTATCCACGATCTTGGCGAGATCGCGCCGCGAGATCAGCTCGCCGTAGCGCTCGATGAGGGAGCGGCTCATCTGTTCATAAACCTCGTTTGATTTCATCGAATCATCTCCTTCTTCCAGGTCCCCACGACTTGTCCAAGGACGACGCGGCGCAGGGACCTGAACACGCACGAACCCGTCCTCATGAATTCAAGTGGAAAGAGATGCGTTGCCTTGTCGGCAACGCTTGCGGCAGTGCTTGCGCACTCGCTAGAAGATTTGTTAAGTGTACGACGCGCGCCGAAATAAGCGCTCGTGGATTAGGAGTTGGAATGAAAGATGAACCGATGACCCGTTAGATCAGCGCGGCGGCCGCCCGGCTCGTGTCGCCGCTTGCCCGTTAATCTAACTCGCGCGATTCCAGTTTGTAAAGACCTAGTCTACCCTGGCTTTGGAATATAGAAGGGGGTGTTTACTCCTGTTTGCTAACGTGTATGGCCCGCAAAAATAGTTTGAGCAGCTGACCCAAATGCCGCCGCGCAAGGCCGAAAAAGTTTATAAGCGTCTGAAGCAATTATTTGCTGATTGATGGCTCGATCTGCGAATTTGATGGCATGGCGCATCTGTATTCAGATCAGGTGCACTTAACATTGCGAAATACGAGTTTTTCAACAGGATAGGCCAAGAGGAGTCGGTTGCAAGATTTCTGTGAACGGCTGGTTAGTTCGGATCTCGCAGCCGGAATCAGTCTTCGAGGAAGCTTCGCAGGTGCCCCCAACGGTCTGGTCGGCGCAGTCTTCCTAGGGCCTCGGCCTCGATCTGCCCGATCCGCTCCCCGGTAATACCGAACTGTCTAGCGACCGCCTCACGCGTGTATTCGATGTGCGTGCCGATGCCGAAGCGCATCGCCAAGATCTTAGACTCCCTCGGGGTGAGGGTGTTGAGGATCTCCTGAATGGCGCTTCTCAACCTTGCGTGCGCGGCCGAGTCCACCAGCACCGGTGCGTGCTTATCTTCTATGAAGTCGCCCAGACGAGCATCGCCATCGTGTCCGATCGGCGTCTCCGTGGAGATCGGATGCTTGACGCTATCCAGCACCTGTCGCACCTTCGCTTCTGACATGCCCAGGCGGCGGGCCAGCTCTGCCGGCAGCGCCTTACGGCCCGTCTCCTGCAGGATCTGGTACGAGGTCCGGTAGAGTGTAGTGACCGCGTCGATTATGTGGGCGGGGGTCCGAATAGTACGCGCCTGCTGGGCGATGGCGCGGGTGACCGCCTGCCGGATCCACCATTGGGCATAGGTGGAAATCCTGTAACCCAGTCGGTACTCAAACTTATCCACCGCCTTCATCAGGCCGATGTTGCCTTCCTGAATCAGGTCGAGAAACGAAAGCCCGCGATTCCTATATTTTTTCGCAACAAAAATGACCAGCAGCAGGTTGGCCTCGACTATCTCTTTCTTTGCGCGCCGGGCCTTGGTCTCGCCGGTCGCCATGCGCTGGTTAAGCTCCTTTAGCTCGGCAATCCGCAGACCGGCCTTGGCTTCAAGCTGACCCAGTCGCGCCTGGGCGCGGCGAATCTCATCGGCATGGTCCCGGAACACGTCCGTGTCATACTCGCCACGAGCGATTAAACTGTCTACCCAAGCTGGATTTGTTTCGTTGCCGGTAAAGGTCTCGCGGAACACGTCGCGAGGTATGCCCGCCTTCTCGACGCAGATCGTGGTGATGGGCCATTCACGGTTGTGTGCCTGCGTTACCAGTTCGCGCAC
>JBHIDJ010000339.1:0-2298 GCA_046760105.1 Acidiferrobacterales bacterium
CGTGCTTGATACGACGCCAAAGCCAGGCTTTGTCCAGTATCGCCCAGGCGCATCGCCAGCCTATGTTCGCAGAATGTTCTAGAAGTGTAACCCAACACCCAGGAGCAGCGTACCGCGTAGTTCGCCGGGACTGAGCGGCGCATATGAGGGAGGCATTTGGTGCGAGCCGGTGAAATCGGTCGGGGTGGCGCCCGAGGGCATCATGTCCGGCCGATTTCAAAACAACTTCTCGGATCTTACCAGCCGGCGTCGTCGTCGGGGCCGCATCGAGGTGCGCGCGGTAAGGTCCGGTTTGGGTCGAACGTCGCCTTTGGGTCCAGACTGTGTGGAAACGCGATTGGGATTGTGATTCTCTGCAAGTGGTTAGGCGGGGGATGAGATGAAGCGTTTTATCGAGGGCGTGGATCGCAATCAGGGCACGCTGTTTCCGGAATGCCTGGAGGATTGGATCGGCGAGGACAATCCGGTTCGGGTGATCGATGTCTTTGTTGACGAACTCGATCTGTTCGATCTTGGTTTCGAGCGGGTCGCTCCGAAGGAGACGGGCCGGCCGGCCTATCATCCGTCAGCTTTGCTGAAGCTCTATATCTACGGCTATCTCAACCGGGTTCAATCGAGCCGCCGTCTGGAACGGGAAGCGGGTCGCAATGTTGAGGTTATGTGGCTTGTGGGTCGCCTGGCTCCGGACCACAAGACGATTGCGGACTTCCGCAAGGATTACGGCAAGGCGATCCGCAAGGTCTGTGCCGACTTCGTTTCTATCTGCCGCGGGCTCGATCTATTTGCGGAGGCTTGCGTGGCGATCGACGGCGCCAAGTTCAAGGCGGTCAACGCCCGGGACAGGAACTTCACGCGGGCAAAGATGAAGCGGCGCCTCGAACAGATCGAGGAGAGTATTACGCGGTACTTGCACCAGCTGGACAGCGCCGATCGACAGGAAGCCTCGCTTGCGCGGGAGACCAAGATCGAGCGATTGACCGACAAGATCGCCAAATTGAAGCAGGAGATGCAGCGTCTGAAGGCGCTGGAGGCCGAGATGCTGGCGGCACCGGATCACCAGCTCTCGCTGACCGACCCCGATGCGCGCTCCATGGCGACCAGCGGCCGGGGCTCAGGGATAGTGGGCTACAACGTTCAGATAGCGGTGGATACGAAACACCACCTGATCCCGAGCCATGAGGTGGTGAACGAGGGCACCGACCGGTCTCAGCTTTCGCCCATGTCGAAGAAGACCAAGGAAGATCTGGGGACAGACACGCTCGATGTGGTTGCCGATCGCGGCTACTTCGACAGTCAGGAGATTCTGGCATGCGCGCAGGCGAATATTACTGTCACCCTGCCCAAGCCGCAGACCTCAGGCGTCAAGGCCAAGGGCCGCTATGGCAAGCAGGACTTCCGCTATGTGGCTGCCGACGATGTCTATATCTGCCCGAACGGCGAACGCCTGACCTATCACTTTACCAACGAGGAGAAGGGAAGAACCTTACGCCACTACTGGACCAATGCCTGCCAGGACTGCGCCATCAAGCATCTCTGCACGACGGGCAAGGAACGGCGGATCAGGCGCTGGGAGCATGAACACGTTCTCGAGGCCGTTGAAAGACGGCTTGATGAAAACCCTGAAAAGATGCGCACCCGTCGCCAGACAGCCGAGCACCCCTTCGGCACCATTAAGGCGTGGATGGGCCACACCCACTTCCAGATGAAGACGCTGAAAAACGTCCGAACCGAGATGGCGTTGCACGTGCTCGCCTACAATATCAAGCGGGTCATCAACATCATGGGCGCCGGCCCACTAATCGCAGCCATTAAGGTGGCATAGGCGCTCGTCTGCGTCGATTCACGCCCCCCAATCACCACCGATCACTGTCAGAGCAGCAAAAGACGCCTGAAATGCGACAAAAGCCGAGCAACACGCTGAAACCCGGAAAATCAATCAAATCGGAGCCCGGCCCGCGGACAACCGAAAAACCAAAAACGTTTTTACACGGGCTGGACCCTAAGCGGCCCTCAGCCTGACGCTACGGTTTGCCCTATTCGAGGCGCTCGACGATGATCCGCCCCCTGCCGCGCCGGATCTGATACCCGCCACCCCGCGGGAACTTCAACTTGCTAACCGACTTGCTCAGAGCATCCTCTACGACGGCAATATTCGGATCGACAGCCTCAGTGCCGCCGGCTTGCTTCTGTTCCCACCATCTTGACGTGACATAGCTCTTTTCAGCCTCTGCTAGCTACCACGGCACGAAGCCTGACTGGCTCAATGAAGAAGCGCGGCTGGACCAAGAGGGGATAGTC
>JBHIDJ010000340.1:0-2294 GCA_046760105.1 Acidiferrobacterales bacterium
GCGTGCTCTACACGATCACCTGCCAGATCGCCTACATGACGCCGCCCTTCGGCTATAACCTGTTCCTCATGCGGGCAATGGCGCCGCCAGAGGTAACGCTATCGGACATCTACCGGTCCATCACCCCTTTCGTGTTGGTCATGATCGTTGGTTTAGCCATTGTGACGGCGTTTCCCGAAATAGCCCTGTGGTTACCCAATCAATATTATGGAAAGTGAAGTCAGTAAATGGCGATAATGCCTCCCGGATCATCGATGCATAATATCGCCGAAGGCTTTGAATCGGAGACAAATTCGGGGTTTGTTCGTTTTCTTCGGTGCAAAAAGGTCTTGCAGCGAGGTTCAGAGTAAGCTTTACGTTGCGTGTGGGCGTGAGCGCAAGTACTTCGTGAATCACGCCTAGTTAGTTCCACGCCGGTCACATGCCAGAGGAGGCCGATGGAGAAAAAACGTCTAACAACAAGGTCTTCTCATTTGCACTGAAAAACCCACGTCGCCTTTTGTGGGGGTTTTTTGTCCAGTGCATTTAGATGCTGAATTTACTAACACAAAGGTGCATACTAATCTGTCTATCCCAAGAGCGATTCCGCTCTAAGCGGTTTTTTCAGGGGCACCACGGATGATTGACCACGGCATTCTTGAGCCTCTGTTTGGATAGCTTCCTAAACGCGAGATAAGATATGGAAGCATCAGGCAGTAACACTGACCCAAATCTTAGCCGCAACGCTTTATTGTTGAGCCTTTCTTTTTCCGTTCTCGCATTGTCAGCGTGTGGGGGCGGCAGTAGTGGCGGTGGGATCCCGCCGGCCCAACCCCCGTGCCCGATCATCCAAAACGCCCGAATCATGCCGCTTGGAGACTCCATTACATTGGGTGAAGGCGAGGAGCCCCCGGGAGGAGCGGTTGCGTATAGGCAGAAGTTATATGATGATTTGGTGGCGGCCGGGTATTTGATTGATTTTGTCGGTGGCGAGTCCGATGGCGCGTTCGCTGATGCGGACCACGAGGGTCACTCCGGTTGGACGGCTGCTGAGGTTGCTGCCGCCGTAACCGACTGGCTCAACGCTAACCCACCGGACATCGTACTACTTCACATTGGCACCAACGGGCTTGATCCCACTAACGGAGACGACGATGTCGCGGATATTCTCGACGCGATTGATAGCTGGGAGGCCGCCAATGGTAATCCGATCACGGTGTTTCTGGCGCGCATAATCGATCAGGACCCTATTAATCCGGACGTAGAGACCTTTAATGACAACGTGCAAGCTATGGCTTTGAGCCGCGTCAATGACACCATTATATTAGTCAATCAACACGATGCTCTTGCTTATCCGGACGACCTCTTCGACAGCTTACACCCCAACCTAACGGGCTACGGAAAGATGGCTGACGCGTGGTTCACTCCGCTAACGGAATGTCTGGCAAAGAGTTAGCCTGTTAGCAACGGCAATGTCGCTACCGGCGGCACTGTCACGATTCAGCTGACCGAACGTTGCGCTCTCTGGGCGACATCCAGAACATGGTTCAAGGCGAGCACCTCGTATGGACCCCGCTGAGCTTTCCCGCGACATCGTATCCGAGCAAACAACCCAGCTGGCGAGTGTACTTGCACTCTGCTTTCGCCCCACTATCGATGTCCTCGACCATCACGGGCGCTTATGTGCCGCCCATGCTTCATCCTCAAGATTCATTTCTTTACCATCTCCTTGGGCACTTTTGCGGTCGCCGGGTAGCTGCTATCATTTTCCTAGCACTCTGAGCCCATCCAGTACGCCTGAGCTGATATAATAGGTAAGAGTACGTCGTCTAACCCCTTGATTTTCTATGATGGGTCTTTTTGGCCAGTTTTCCGGGCTTTTTTGTAATCAGACGGTCGCTGGTTCGAATCCGGCTGCGGGCTCCATGTTCCTGGAAGGGCTCGGGGTGGGCGGTGGTGACCTCGTTCGCGGGCATGCAAAACCGCTATTCTTCATTGTCTTATTGACAAACCGTCATTTTCTGCAGGAAAATTCGCTGTTTGTGCTTTGGGAGGGGTTCCCGAGCGGTCAAAGGGATCAGACTGTAAATCTGACGGCTCTGCCTTCGGAGGTTCGAATCCTCCCCCCTCCACCATCTAGGTTGAAAACACCAGAGACTAGATGGGGGAGGGGAGGTTGACGGAACGGGACAGCGCTGTAGGGCCGAGTTTCGCCGTATACGTTGCTAACGTCTGGATCTAGTTTCTAGATGCGGGTGTAGTTCAATGGTAGAACCTCAGCCTTCCAAGCTGATGACGTGGGTTCGATTCCCATC
>JBHIDJ010000341.1:0-2285 GCA_046760105.1 Acidiferrobacterales bacterium
CCGTTGGCGTCGCCGCCTGGATCATCGAGAAGCTCAACTCGTGGTCGGACACCGACGGCGACGACATCGAGAGCGCGCACACGAAGGACACGCTACTGACCAACATCATGGTCTACATCGTGACCCGCACCTTCAATACCGCGTCGTGGATCTACTATGGCCGGCGCGAGGAAGGCGGTCGCCTGTTGTCGCCGGACGGCAAGCGTGTCGAGGTTCCGACGGCCGCGGCGCTGTTCCCGGCCGAACTCCTCTCCTGGCCGCCCCGGTCCTACGCAGAGCGCATCTACAACATCGCGCGCTGGACCGAGATGCCGCGCGGCGGCCACTTTGCAGCGCTGGAGCAGCCCGCGTTGCTGATCGAGGACGTCAGGGCTTTCGCCCGCACGTTGCGTTAGGCGCGCTACTGAAACGCCGGAATAATGCTGAGCCACATACCCAAGATCCCGAATCGCATCCCTATGGGCTGGCACTTACGCCATCTTTGCAATACTCGACGTGTGCAGAAGGGCTTTGACATGTATCAACTAAACGACGACCCGCACGCCAACCCTCGTGGCTATAGTTAGTCTTGCTGCATTTCTCTTTTTGTCTTATGTCGCCAACGCCCACCGCTTCGCCTGCCACCGCCCGCACAGTTGTGCGTCCGATAGTGGGACGTATGGCTGTGGAGATCTGGATTCACATCACTTGACGGGACACAACCCGTGCCATAGGTTATCTGGGCAATGTCGGCTAAGTAGAGAGTGGTGACCATCAAGATAGAACCCCTGGACGGCCCTCTCGGTGCGCGGGTGCTCGGGCTCGACTCGCGGACGCGATTGACGGACGCCGATTTCAACAAGGTCGAGCAAGCCATGTTGGATCACGTGGCCATTGTTATCCCGGAGCTTGAGGAAAACGTCACCTGGCTGCGCGATTTCGGCCGCCACTTCGGGCCTTTGGTGCCGCATGTGCTGGACCAGTACCACCATCCGGAAACCTACGAGGTCTCTATCATCACGCGCAACATGGACACGCCGGAATCACGCACCACGCCTATCCCGGCCGGCGCCTTTTGGCATTCGGACTTGAGTTACGAAGAGCATCCGTCGGACGCCATCTTCCTTTATGCGACGCACTTGCCCAGTCAGGGGGGCGATACCCTCGCGGCCAACATGTACCTGGCCTATGAGAGTCTGCCTGCGAAGACGAAGCAACGAGTCGCGGGTCTAACGGCAACCCACCGCTGGGGTTGGAACACAGACGGCGCCACGCCCAAGCTCAACGAGGAGCAGAGCGCGACACACCCGGACGTGTCGCATCCCGTGGTCCGCAGCCATCCGCGCACGGGCCGCAAGGTTCTCTACGTCAATCCCGGCTACACCATGAAAATCAACGACGTCCCCGAGACCGAGAGCGATGCTCTGTTGGCGGAGCTGTTCGAACATGCGCTCAACCCCGACATCCAGTATCGGCACAAATGGTCGCTCGGCATGGTCCTGGGGCTGGACAATCGCGCCTCCATGCATTGCGCGGTCGCCGATTATACCGAGCCCAGGCGGATGCTTCGGATGATCGTTGGTTGCACGGAGAAAACGGCTTAAAGATTGGTGCCCTGGCGCCCAATAGCACTTAACGCAGTCGAAGGTGTGCCTGTAACCGTCACTCCCCTGCCTTAAACTGTTGCGCTACCAGCTGCGAAATCTGAAGGATCAGGCAGCTTTGGTGTATGCCGACAGGGCAGCTCGCATTGATGAGAACGCAAAATCCTGAATCTCCAGGTCAGATTTCTTGATCCACTTAATCGAGGCAACATCATCTGCTGGAGTGATATCGGGTATCGTGCGTAACTTGATAGTGAAGATCAGATCCAATGTATGATATGTGACGGATTTGTAGGGATAGATATTTGGATAGGTGCCAAAATACACTGGCGTAATTTCCTTGAGGTTCAGTTCTTCTTCCAGCTCGCGCCTCAGGGCTTGTTCGGCTGTTTCCCCACGATCCACAAACCCGCCTGGCAGATCGAGTTTGCCGGCATCGGGATCTTTGGCTCGCACAGAAGCTAAGACTGACCCATCGCATTCAATTATTGCCGCGACCGCTGCCCCCACATTGAGGTACAGCATGAACCCACATCTCCCGCACGACAAGGATTTCGGCGAAGCCGCAAACGATGCTTGTCCGCACTTAGGGCAAAATTTCATACGTTGCAATCACGTAGCAAAGATGAGCAGGGTGCCCTTCTCATCGACGGGCCGTCGGCCGATAAACTGAGGGGTAGTCGTCTGCCATGATCCAGGATG
>JBHIDJ010000342.1:0-2281 GCA_046760105.1 Acidiferrobacterales bacterium
AAGGCGCCGAGAAAGCGCTCGAAGGCGCCAAAGAAAAGATCCACGAGGCGACCGACCCACTCAAGGAATAACCCGAACCGCAGATCTTACAGTGGCGGCATCTCAGGCATGTTAGTTCCCGTTACGCCCCACTATATCGCATGGCCCGATTGAGGATGTGTTCGCTCCAACGGCGATACCAGCTTGTTTAGCGCATTCACGTAGGCCTTGGCGGAAGCGATGACGATATCGGTGTCTGCGCCGTGACCATTGACGATGCGACCGGCCTTCTCCAGGCGAACCGTCACCTCTCCCTGGGCGTCGGTACCGCTGGTAAGGGCGCTCACAGAATACAGCTGGAGCTCACTCTCGCTGCCAACAACGCTGTCTATGGCCTTATAGGCGGCATCCACCGGACCGCTGCCTGGCGCCTCGGCTCGTTTTTCTTCGCCATTGACAGATAGGGCAACCGCTGCGTGCGGGGTCTCACCGGTCTGCGAGCATACCTTGAGGGACACTAAACGTAGGTGCTCGTTGGCATGCTCTAGGCCTTGCTCAGTCACCAAGGCTTGTAGATCCTCATCAAAAATCTCGTGCTTTTTATCAGCCAAATCCTTAAAGCGAGCGAATGCATTATTAAGCTTTTCCTCCGTCGTAAACTCGATGCCGAGTTCAGCCAAACGGCTACGAAACGCATTGCGACCCGAGTGTTTACCCAAAACCATGCGACTCGCAGCCCAGCCAACATCCTCGGCTCGCATGATTTCATAGGTCTCACGTGATTTAATCACGCCATCTTGATGTATGCCGGCCTCGTGAGCGAAGGCGTTAGCGCCGACGATGGCCTTGTTGGGTTGGACGGGGAAACCAGTGATATTCGATACCAAGCGGCTCGCGGGGACGATGTGCTTGGTTTCGATACGTGTATCGCATGAAAACATATCCTGACGTGTACGTACTGCCATCACGATCTCCTCGAGCGATGCGTTACCAGCACGCTCGCCAAGGCCATTAATGGTGCATTCGACTTGCCGCGCCCCACACTTCACGGCCGCAAGTGAATTAGCAACCGCGAGTCCCAGGTCATTGTGACAATGGACCGAGAATATAGCCTTATCAGAGTTCGGGATACGCTCCATAAGTTCAGCGATTAATGCCGCAAACTGTTCGGGAAGGTTATAACCGACGGTGTCCGGGATATTCACGGTGCGTGCACCGGCGTCGATCGCCGCCTCTAACACGCGACATAGAAAATCTGTCTCTGAGCGCCCCGCATCTTCGGGGGAAAACTCAACATCGTCCGAATATTGGCGTGCACGCTTTACCGCCTTTACCGTGTGTTCCACTACTTCGTCCGGTTGCATGCGAAGCTTGTCTCGCATATGGATGGGCGACGTAGCGATAAAGGTGTGAACACGGCCTGAGATCGCAGGCTTAATCGCTTCACCGGCTCGATCTACATCACTCCCTACTGCCCGCGCCAACGCACACACGGTGCTATCGGTGATGGTTTCAGCTACGGCACGTACCGCTTCAAAGTCGCCCGGGCTGGCGGCTGGAAATCCGGCTTCGATGATGTCTACCCGCATCCGCTCCAAGATCTTGGCAATACGTATCTTCTCATCACGAGTCATAGACGCACCCGGACTCTGTTCACCATCGCGCAAGGTCGTATCAAAAATAATCAAATGGTCATTCATGTCTGCTATCTCTCTACATCGTCTTCAGTGTGATCCCGTTGGGGAATCAACTTACACAAGAATCAATCGAATTGATGGGGGGTAGAGTATGTGCGCCTAGCGGCGCAGCAGTAGCGCGAGGAGCAGAGGAAAACGAGCAGCAACATCCAAACGGCGTGCTGTCTCGCCTTGGAAAATAGTCGCTACGATTATTCGTACGGTTTGCACCAAGATTCTCCCTTGCGGTGGGACAATACTAAACCGCTGAGCGCCTAATTTCAAAGCCTTTTTGTGGGCTCGGGTTGCCGATGAGAAGTACGCCGCAACAGCTTCCAACCGCTCATGGCCGGGCCGTGTAGGGCGTAAGTAAGAGAGCAAATGAACAGTACCTGCGGTGGATCCAGAAACACCAAAACAAAAATTAGTGGCACGATAAGTACCGCCATAAACGGCACTCGCCCCTTGAAGTCGAGTTCTTTGAAGCTGTGGTAGCGAATATTGCTGACCATCAGAGCGCCGGCCAGCACCGTCATCACCAGGGCCAGGATGCTGATCTCTTTGCCGGGCACGCCATAACTAAGCAGTACCCACACAAACCCCATTAGCAGGGCGGCGGCGGCCGG
>JBHIDJ010000343.1:0-2278 GCA_046760105.1 Acidiferrobacterales bacterium
TTGTCGTTCTGAAGGGGCTGTTGGTGCCGATGGCACTTTTCGGAGCCTACATCGCGTATCTTCTTGCGACACTGGTCGCAGAAGGCATCATCAGCTCGCCCCGGATCGACAACGCCAGCCTGGACGCCGACTTGATGCGGATGGCCGCACGCATACTGGGCGTTGGCTTCGGCATTGCGATTATCTTCTACGCGGCCAACCAACTCGGCGTGCCACTGTTGCCACTGATCGCGAGCCTTGGCGTTGGCGGCCTCGCCGTGGCCTTGGCGGCGCGGCCGACGCTCGAGAACCTGATCGGCGGCATCATCCTCTACACCGACCGGCCGGTACGCGTCGGTGACTTCTGTAGTTTCGGCGACAACACGGGTACCGTCGAGCGGATCGGCGTGCGCTCGACGCAGATCCGGGCGCGGGACCGCACGGTGATCACGGTACCCAATGCCACCTTCGCCGACATGCAGATCATCAACTGGGCGCGCTGCGACCGGATGCGGATCCTCACCACCATTGGCCTGCGCTACGAGACCAAACCCGAGCAGCTGCGCTATGTTCTGGCCAAACTTCGCGAGATGGCTCTCGCCCACCCCATGATCGATAACGGCACCCGGCGCATCCGTTTCCTCGGCTACGGGTCATCATCGCTCGACATTCAAATACGCGTCTACGCCTTGACCCGCGATTGGAACGAATACTTCGCCATCCAAGAGGATGTCATGCTGCGTGTCGGCGAGATTGTGGAGGAAGCGGGAACCGGCTTCGCGTTCCCCTCACAGACGCTTTACGTGCGTCGCGATGGAGGTCTGGACGAAGAGCGCAGTGATGCCGCCATGCATCAAGTGCAATCCTGGCGCAGCGCCGGCCAGTTACCGTTTCCGCACATGGCGCGTTCCCATCGCGAGCGGCTCGCCGATACCCTCGACTATCCGCCACGCGGCTCACCCGATGCCCAGCAAACCTCACAGGACGAAGCAGCCGAACCGCTTTCCGATGAGACAGAGGGCGACGGGCAACCCGCCGAGCCCGAACGCCGATAGCGGTTAGGAGAGTTAAACGGGATGATGGTGCAGATCAGCCAGGTGGTGGCGAAGGGTTCTAAGGAGAGATTGACATGAACCGAACAGCAATCGTCATCTTCGCCTCGGTGCTGCTCATGCATGTGGCAGGATGCACAGTCACATTCTATAACGCGACCGTTATCGAGCCAAAGCCGATCGAGGGTGTGGGTAAGAGATACTCTTCCGCCTTACCGTGCCCTGCCTTACGGCTCTCGTTGCCGGATGTTGACATAACCGCATGCGCAAACCCATCAGATTCGCCAATTGACCACGGAACGATACTCACGATTTTTGTTGTACTAGAGCCGAAGGCCGCTGATTTACAGGTTGACCCCGCTCAACTGCGCTACGAGGTGCGAGGCAAGCCGCCGGGCCGCCCGCAGTTGGTGAAACGTAAGGTCCCGGGTAGCTACATAACGGTCACCAGGTCTATGCCGCTCAAGGAACGGGTTGATTTCAATGTGTGGTTTAGCGCCCCACAGGAGAGAGAGTTTACGGTTTTTATTGCGGGAATCTCGAAATCGGGTCAGCCCGTAACCGTGCCGCCAATAGAGTTTAAAGTACGTGATGTGAGGAGGGCGCTGAGGAGTTGGACGTACCAGTGATGGGAAATTGCCGGACAGTCTCCATCGATGTTCGCGGCGGTCTCAGTGGAGACCTACGCGGGAACATCGCCCAGGAATCAGATTTGAACGTGCCCCACTCGCGCGAATACTAACGCCGATGACTCGCTCAAAACGGCGAAGACGGTTTGGTTTGGCGCTGGCCGCGCTGATTCTTCTGGGGCTGGGCGGTGGGTTCTACTATTTTTATTTTCTGTCCACGGACGCCATACTGCAGCGCGCTGAAGCTTTCTTGTTCCGGCGCATGACGGTCGCAAGGCTCGGCGACCAGGAGGTCTTCCGGCATTTCTATGTGACCAACCGCCGCCCGGGAGTGGATCAAGGTCCGGTCGAGGAGCGCTTCGGGAAGGAACGGGAGGAGAGGCTCAAGTTCGGTTCTTTTGATATCGAGATTGAACCCACGCTCGGCATCGGCATGATCATCAATCCGACCGAGTGGTTCCAAAACGAGGAAATCAAGGTCCGCAATGTGCGGGCGCTGGACCAGGCCGTATTTGTTGAGCAAGTACAAAAGTTCGTTCAAGACTCCCCGCATCGATCGCTGCTGGTCGTTGTGCACGGATTCAGGGAGGCCTTCCCCTCGGCCCTGCGCAAGACCGC
>JBHIDJ010000344.1:0-2275 GCA_046760105.1 Acidiferrobacterales bacterium
TCGAGCATGCGGTCGCCCTCGTCGATCACCAGGATCTTGACGTCGTTGAGCAGAATCCCGCCACGCTCGAAATGGTCGATCAGGCGTCCCGGCGTCGCGATCAGCACGTCGACCCCGCGATCCAGCTTCTGTTCCTGCCGGGCAAAAGACACGCCGCCGATCAATAACGCCATCGTCAGCTTGTGATACTTGCCGTAGGTCTTGAAATTTTCGGCGATCTGGGCGGCGAGCTCCCGGGTGGGGGTCAGGATCAGCGAACGGGGCATGCGCGCCCTGGCCCGTCCTGCCGCCAGGATGTCGATCATGGGCAGGGTGAACGAGGCGGTCTTGCCGGTTCCGGTCTGGGCGCAGCCGAGGATGTCGCGGCCCATCAGGACGTAAGGGATGGCTTGTTCCTGGATGGGCGTGGGTTCGATGTAACCGGCGTCTGTCACTGCGCGCAGGACGTCTGCGCTCAGTCCAAGCTTGTCAAAGGTCATGTTCCGAGAATCTGTGCGGACTGGAATGATGAAAAGAAAAGGTCACACTAAATTTGGTGTTGATCCGGGAAAAGTCAAACAATGGTTGCCCTTAATGAAGGAAGACATTGCCGAGGGCAAGGAAAAATGCCGTCTTGCTGCGGATTGCGGGGGGCGATTCCCGGTATGTGTCGAAAATTCCGTCGGGTGGTCGGAAGCGGAGACACCGATCAACTCGCTTCGTGGCAAAGAGGCCTTGCCCGTTTGCAAGCCCCCGCAAGGGCCCAAGGCCCTTGCAACCAAACTGCCCGGTCCAAGGGATGTTGGCCGCTGGCGGACATCGAAGCGGCCGCGTCCCTTCGCAGGCGAAGGGTCAAGTTCCCGACCTTCCGATTATTCAACCAATCTCCGATGCAACACGCTCGAGCGACGCGCTAGCGCCGGAACGACCTCCCCTCATTGTCATCGTCGTCAAGGGGATCTTCAGTTTCAAGGATGGGAAATAACTCCAGGGTGGTGTGTGCGACGAGGCGGGCGAAGGTGGGGACCTGAGTGCTAGCAACGGGACCTGCCTGGGCGAACACCTCCGTCCACGCAACGCTCCCGCTGCAGAAAGCCGCCGTCAGATGCAGCCCGTCGCCGCCGTTAACCGAACCGAACCTCTCGGGCGATGCGCAGAGTTCGTCTCCCAAGACAGTCTCTGAGCCGTGGAACAGCATCACGACCTTGATGTCCTTGCGCGCGGTTTCCGACGGTCCCACCGTGAAGTGCGTTCTGGGGCCCCAGTGCTGTCCTTGCATGGCATCGGTCACGGCGTTGGCGAAGGCTTTCTGATCCATATTGAACGGATTGCCGCGTACCACCACCAGCGTGTCGCGACCGCTGGTCAGGTAAACGAATTCCCCAAACGAATAGCTGCTGGTTTGGCTCGCGACCGTTTTGATTGCGCCGCTCAAGCAACCGCCGAGCACGAGCATGAAAGCGACGGAGAGCAGAACAGCGGGATTGCGCATTCTCAGGCTCCAGACCTTAATATCAGGTCGTGCCAATTCAACGAAAACGTATCACTCGAGACAAGGGTTGGGAAGTAAACTTCCAGTGAGCAGAAAGTAATCAGAGATCCAGGTCTCGGACGGTGCGGGCGCGCTCCTGGATGAAGCCGAGGCGAAGTTCGGGTTTGCGCCCCATCAGGCATCAACGTCCTTTTTCCCAAGTTTTTCAAAGCCCTCACCCGTCCCATCCGACCCAAAGACTCGGCCCAAAAGAAAGAAATCGCTTTGACGGCCTCTGGCCTGTTTCAGCTTCTATTGGCAAAGCTCACCGTCATTAGTCTTAGTCACGAAGCACATCATGGCCGAAGTTGTAGCTACGGAAGGGGAGGGGAAACAACTCCCTGGTGGTACGTATGACGAGACGGGCGAAATTGGGGGCTTTGGTGCCGGCGACAGGATCCGTCCAGGCATTCACCTCCGTCAACGGAACATCTTTGTTGCAGTAGGCCGCCCTCACGCGCAGCCCGTCGCCGCCTTTAACCGAACCGAACTTCTCGGGCGCTTTGCAAAGGTCGCCGGTCAAGACGGTCTTTGGCCCGTTGAACAGCATCACGACCCTGATGTCCTTGCGCGCCGTCTCCGACGGCCCGGTCGTGAAGTGCGTTCTCGGGCCCCAGTGCTGCCCCTGCATGGCGTCGGTCACCGCCTTTTCGAACGCTTTCCGATCCATATTGAACGGATTGCCCCGGACGACCACCCGCGTGTCGCGGCCGCTGGTCAGGTAAACGAATTCCCCAAACGAATAGCTGCTGGTTTGGCTCGCGA
>JBHIDJ010000345.1:0-2268 GCA_046760105.1 Acidiferrobacterales bacterium
GCATCAGGATTACGAATCACACTCTCCGCCATCTGCGCCACGGCCCTTTTTGCCCCGGGGATGTCTAAGCTTCTTCCAAAGCGGGTGTCCTCCATCAGTGTTTTGATTAGCGTTCTGCTCTCTTCATACGTTTCGGTAATTGTCACGATCTCTTCTTCAAGTGTTGCGCTGTCCTCATAGGCCGGGCTCGCATGTTTAGCTTGCGGCGCATTCGCCTTCTTCAGGAGCTCAAGCTCTAACTTCTTTTGCCGCTCGCTGACAAACGATACCGGTCGCCGGCGGTCGCTGGCGCAATGCGGTTGAGACTCTGGAGGAGTGCCGCTGTCATCTCCCTGTATGTAGACTTCCTTGCAGTAGCTCTTAAGCTCTTCGATTTGCTCTTGCGTGCGAATCTCGAATCCCTGGAATAAAAAGGGGGTTTCAAGCCACGGGCGATCGATATCGGAGACATACATGCCCAATCGCAGATCCTCAACGGCAATCTTGATCAGTTTCGTTTGGCCCATATCGGTTACTACTAGCGCGTAAACCAAACACATTGCGTGCAATTCTTAGGCCAGATGGCGTCCGACTCAGGCGGGCGGGTATCAACCGTATCCCAAAAAAGCCTTAAATAACCATAAGTTGGCGAATTCGCTGTGCGTCTCGGGGGGACTACAACAGCGGCTGTCCCGCAGGAACGACTACAGACCCGATGCTGTCGCAAGTGCCCGCCCCCGTCACACTCTTTCTTTACGCTGCCTACCACCGTCGCCACTTTTTGTCACAAAAAAAGGACCGAGGTCTACCAGTAGACAATTTTGTGCACACGTACCCGATCTGCTGAGAAGCCAACGTGAAGAAAAGACACCGTGATAGGTTCGGGTTTCCAATTCGGAACAGGTTCAGCTTCTTGCCAATCGACTCACTAGGAGAAACTCGCTGATGTGAAGACGTTGCTGACTAGAAATAGATGAAAACTTGGCGTAAAAAGCTCTATAGGGGGCGCTCACGTCAAAGGTTAAGAGTCCATCGCACAACAAGTCAGCGCAATTGACCACTTACGCCGGCGCTGCGCTCCAGGGCGAGCGGTAACTTACCTCCACGGTTAAGTGGCGTTCGCCCCGCGAAAAGATCGGAAAATGGGACGCGAGGATGGCGAAAAAAGCTCGGGAGTCGACGTTGATCCATGTGAGTTTGGGGGAATGACACAAAAGACAGAAGCTGTAGATCTGAAGGCGTGGGTAGGACACAAGAGGATCGAGCAAGACGTCATTGTACCCAGTCAAGCGCAAGCGATGGCGGCGCTGCTGGATCGCGAGCCCGATCAGTTCTCTAACGGCACTCCCTTACCGGAGCTCTGGCACTGGATCTATTTTCGGCCAGTTGTGCGCCAATCTCGTTTGGGCGAAGACGGTCATGAGAAGCGCGGCGATTTTTTGCCACCGGTGCAACTCCCGAGACGCATGTGGGCCGGTGGGCGATTGAAGTTTCTCAAGCCAATTGTTATCGGTAACGAGGTCGAGCGCCGATCGGAAATCGTTTCGGTAGACCAGAAAACTGGCAAAAGCGGTGACCTTGTGGTCGTCACCGTACGCCATACCGTCAGCGGTTCCAATGGCGTCTGCGTCGACGAGGAGCAGGACCTGGCGTATTGCGAGATTCCGAAGTCCAACCAGTCACCTCGACAGCAAGACGTGCTCCCTGACGATGTTCAGTGGAAGGAGATCGTCGTTCCTGATGCCGTCATGCTATTTCGATACTCGGCGTTGATGTTTAACGCTCACCGCATCCATTACGACCACCCGTTTACGATCCAGGTTGAGGGATATCGTGGGTTGGTAGTTCATGGGCCTTTAACGGCGTCGCTTTTGCTCGATGCCGCCAAGCATCATACGAACCAGACACCAACATCGTACAACTACCGGGCGATAGGCCCCTTGTTCAGCGACGAACCCATCACGCTGGCGGGCCGGATCAATAATGACGTTTGCGAAGCCGAGGTATGGGCCGCTGACCCTTCAGGGACCATCGCCATGCAGGCCTGCATGCGGTGGCAGAATTGATTAAACACGATCTCGTGACTCAATACTCACGGTGTGCGACCGTACTGGCACGATTTGCGTCCGATGGAACCGGCCTTCTTTAGTCTACAAGCAGTACGACTTGCTCGCTGGCAAGACTGAGCGTGACCTTGGTACCCACCGGAACTGCAGGTTCACCGCGCTGGTGCGCGTCATCGACCAGAACGATATTATTCCCGACAGACACCGAGTAACGAATTGAGCC
>JBHIDJ010000346.1:0-2268 GCA_046760105.1 Acidiferrobacterales bacterium
TCTTCTAACGGTATGCCGCATTTAATAAGCGGCGTTTCCAGCTTAAACGTGCCTCCGTAGGGATCGTCGACCCACATGTCGAAGCCCCCGATGTTACCAGTGGTCAGCGCGCGCCAGGCGAGCCCACTATCGCCGACCCGATCCAGAGTCTTCTCACGGTTAAAGAAGTTGATTGGCCGCGCGTCAAGAATGCGGTTGTCTGAAATCGTCGCCTCACCATCCCAAATGACCTGGCGGAACCGGCCACGATACTCCGCGCCTTCCCACACCACGCGGATACGGTTCCCCAACTCCGCTTGCGTATAGGCCCGCATGGTTTCGAGCCGCTCAAGACCGTTGAAGATTTCCAGGCGTTCGATCGGGGCGGAGGCCAAGATGTCCACGTTCAGCGTCATATCCCCCTGCGGCAAACGCACGATATCACCCATCATGGCCGCAGTCGCCGACATGCCCTCGGCGCGCCCGAGCGCCGGATCGTCGTGATAGAGCGTGCCGCCCTGTGGAAATTCGGCCCACACATCGACGATCATGCGCTCACCGGTAGTCGCGTAATGTCGGCGCTTGCGCAGACATTCCACCAGTCGCTCGCGTGTCAGCTCCGGCATGAGCAAGCAGGTGAGTCCACCGATAGCGCCGAACAGGGAGGCGCCCGGATAGCTCGCGCCCGGCCGGCCTTTGTGTCCGTCCGAGTTCGCGACGATGCCCACCCGGTAACCCATCTCGAACGCATCCTGCACCAGCCATTCAAACGTACCCCAGGATGAGTGCACTTCCATGGAGCGCTCGAATCGCCCGTCATGGGCGAGCTTCACGTCAGCATAACGACCGCCGCAATGGGCGAAGCACAACACGTCTTCGTTTGTTTGCCCAAACACCTGGAACAGCTCGGCCGCGGTATTCGCGTCAGTATGCAAGTCGCTTCGATCGGGAACAAGCGCATGCGAGGACCGTCTAATCTGGCGCCCTTCGATTGTGAAGTAAACATTGCGATCACCGCCGAGTCCGGTGTTACCAGACCATTCGTACCCCGGCAAGGTCACGAACCGTCTGGGTTCGTTAAACTCGGCGCTCAGCTGGTCGAGCTCCGCCCAGAAGGCATTGGTGATCTGGAAGTCGTTGCCCTGGTGAGCGGCCGCGTCGACAAAGGCCCTGTCGCGCGCGAACTCGAAGTACCGTCGTGCACTGTTGGTGCCGATGGTCTCTTCGGACTGGCCGTGAAGATCGGCCCAAAATGGAAGAAGGCTCGTGCTAGCTGCGATCCGCAACGGGTTGGCTTCCGCGAGCCGGGTTCCGCTTTCATCTTGTACCTCGACCATGAGATCACCGGGCTCTTTAACGACAAGACCATCGATCACGTGCGTGAAGTCTCCACGAGTAAGGCGCACCGTTTCCGGCAATCCCTCGATGGGCAGGTTCGCCTTGAAGCGCAACGTCGCATCGACTTTGTTCGACGGGTTGCCCCACCTATCCTCGGTTTTGAGCTTCAACGCGAAAGCATCGCCCGCGTGGCGCATCGTCGGGAGCACCGCCACCCAACGTTCGGGCGGTCCCGGCACAATCCGGATCGTCGGTTGCACCGGTAGCGACTGATAGTTGCACGTGGCAATCGGATCGACGAGTACGTGGAACTCGAACGTATCTTCACAGAAGGTTTGCAGGCGCATGCCGGGCGATCCACCCGATATGTCGCCAAAGCGTATCGCTATGGTATCGCCCTCCCGCAGAAAGCCGTGCACCACCTTAATATAGAGCGTACGATCCCACGGCCGCACGTTGCCTTTGGGATCATAGTGATATTGCAAGACGGCGTTATTCGAGGCACTGACCGTCGTGTATCCGACGCGTGTCGGGTCCTCGAACTGTGGACGGCTCTGATCGGATGCGAAACGAAAGCACACTCGAATCGATCCCGAATCATCGATGCCGTACTTGCCCGCGGTGTAGGTAAGCGTGAAGGTCTGGAAGGAGCCGGCTTCGAAATCGCCAGCCGGCATCAGCGTCGCGGAGCCCAGTTCGTCTGGCGCAATCGGCGACGCTAGGGGCAAGCACTGCAAACCGCCGTCAGTAGACGCCCTTATCGATTCCGGGATTTCCTCGTTCATTCTATTCTCCTGTCCGACTGCAAACGGTATAGGCAAACCCCACCGCCATCAACCTCGTCAACGATACGCATGCTGCCGGAGCCGGAACCCCGGAAAATGTCGACGTTGCCTTTGTCGCGGTTGACGTACATGGAAGCGCTAGTGCCGTGGGGGCACGACTCCATGG
>JBHIDJ010000347.1:0-2243 GCA_046760105.1 Acidiferrobacterales bacterium
TCCCGGGCGTGCGCCTGTGTGTCAATTGTCAGGCGGAACATGATAAGGAAGCAGTGAACTACAGTGGTTACAACCGACGCGGAAGCAAGGACAGCCAGCTTAGGTAAAAAGAGAACCGCTCGATTTCCCCGTTAATCTGGAATGACCGCTTTCGGCTAAAAGCGGACGCCCGCCCCGGTAATATCTCGTCGGCGTAGCCGACACTGCTGATCGTTGATATAACCCATGGTCAAGGCACCGACCATGTCACATCCTTTTCCTGCCTTGGACTACTCGACCGATATGATTATCGATCGGGTGTTGTCGCACGATCGACGGGTGTTGCTGTTCGGCGAACCCGGTATCGGTAAATCCATATTGGCCACGAATCTCGCTGGCGCGCTGGTGCATGCCGGACGCAGTGTGCGGTGTATCGGCGCCGACCCCGGGGCTCCCGCCTTCGGCGTACCCGGCGCGGTGTGCCTCGGCGAGTGGCAAGGCGAGGACTGGGAGTGCATCACCGTCGAAGCGCTTTGTACCTTCGACGTTGGACGGTTTCGATTGCCGTTGGTCTCGGCCATCAGGAGGCTGGCGGCACAAAGCGTTGACGGTGTGCT
This sequence comes from Acidiferrobacterales bacterium, assembly GCA_046760105.1. GTDB lineage: Bacteria > Pseudomonadota > Gammaproteobacteria > Acidiferrobacterales > SPGG2 > JBHIDJ01. The sequence goes on from JBHIDJ010000347.1 coordinate 597, forward strand.
ATTCATCGATACCCCGGGTGTGGTACGCGGCGTCGCCGGGGCCGAGCTCTTGGTAGACCTGGTCGAGTCGGCCAGAGTCGGCGTGGTGTTGGTATTGGTCCGCGCTGGCACCGCGCTACCGTATCCGAGCGAGCTTGCGGCCATCGCGTCTGCAGTGTATGTGGTGTCGGCACCGGCGTCGGCGCAGCGGTCGAGCAAACGTCAACGCGCACGCCAGCGCACCCGGTTGTGGGACGCCTATCTTGCAAATGCGAAAGTAGCGCAGGTAGCGTTGTCCGATGTGCAGCTTATCGGCACGGCGCCCCCGATCGATGTCCCTACTGCATGGCGCGGCCGGCAGATCGCGTTGCTCGATGGATCGCGCACCGTGGCTATGGGTGAAGTCATCGCTCTCGATGGCGACAACCTGCAGGTGCTAACCGCGCGTGGCCCCACGCAAGGTAGTGTGCTCTTGGTACGCGACGCTCTGCGCGGCGAAGACGGGTTGTTGAACACGGCCAAACCCTTTGGGTCGACCACGGTGCAATACATTCCACCCCCCGATGTCGCGCCCTATCCCAGTGCCGGCAGCGACGGCGGACCCTGTCCGATGGCACGGGTCGGACCGGCGACGGTGACGTTAGTCAACGGTATCTTCGGCGATCCACTGTTGCATGTGCGCTTGCGCCACCAAAAGCGAAGCCTCCTGTTTGATCTGGGAGAAGGCGGACGCCTGCCCACTCGCATCGCCCATCAAGTGACCGATGTCTTCATCAGTCACGCCCATATCGATCACATTGCCGGATTCCTCTGGTTATTGCGCTCGCGTATCGGCGATTCTTCTATATGCCGCCTGTTTGGTCCGCCCGGGATTGCCGACAACATCGCCGGTCTGGTGAGTGGTATCCACTGGGATCGCATCGGTGAGGACGGCCCCCGGTTCGACGTGGCGGAGCTTCACGACACGCGCTTGGTGCGGTTTACGATCCAGGCAGGGCTTCCCGGTGTTTGTAAAATGGACGAGGTGCCGATCACCGATGGCGTTGTGCTCGAAGAATCCGCCTTTCGCGTGCGCGCGATTACCGTCGATCATCGCACCCCGGTGCTGGCCTTCGCATTTGAGCCGCCGCGCCAGCTCAATATTAGAAAGGAACGTTTGATTGCACGCGGGCTTGCGGTGGGGCCGTGGCTGGGTGAGCTCAAGCAACGCATCGCCGACGACGAGCGCGACGCAGTAATTCGTCTTCCCGACGGTCAAACGCAACGTGTGGGCGTACTGGCCGACGATCTTGTCCTTATCGCACCGGGACAAAAACTCGTCTATGCCACCGACCTCGCCGACACCGCTGAGAACCGTGAACGACTAACGGGGCTTGCTAAAAGGGCGCACACGTTCTTTTGCGAGGCGACCTTTGTCGAGAAAGATGCGGACAAGGCGGCGGGCACCGGACACCTGACGGCGCGTGCCTGCGGCGAGATTTCGACCGCCGCCGGGGTGGAGCATTTGATTCCGTTTCATTTTTCGAGGCGGTATGAGAATGAGCCTGAGCGGGTGTATGAGGAGGTAAGGAGGGTTTGTTCGCGGGTAGTGGTACCGAGGTAGATGAACCGACGAAAGTTTATAATTAATGCGAGCAAGACACTGCTCGTGCTTGCGACCCCGGTAGG
>JBHIDJ010000348.1:0-2242 GCA_046760105.1 Acidiferrobacterales bacterium
CTTTGCCTTTTCCGTCTCTACCACCTCGGTCCGCTCGCAATGAAGCCCCAGCACCTTTTCGAAGAAACGCGAGGCTTGATCCACGCTCCGGACCGCAACGGCGATGTGCGCTACTTTCTTAATCATCGTTCGCGGCAAAGCCGCAAGCCTTTGCTCGCGCGCAAGCAAGGAGAGTGCCATTCTCCCTTTCGAGCCAGGCGGAAGTGCTCCAAGTCTCTGATTTTAAAGGTGACATGGCAAAGGAAGATCGAACGAAGGGGTTGAGGGCTGAGGTGACTGGTTGGGGCAAAAATGCCTCAGACCAGTCTTCTTTATGACACTCCTGTTGACGCTCCGGACTGCAATGGCGATGTGCGCCACCCGCTTAATCATAATTCACAGTTCACAGGACAGATAACCACGGTTCAGGGTTCAGAGTAAAGACCTAAACCCGCCGAATGGAATTGATGAGCTTCGAAAGCATCTTCGATAGGCTCTCACAGCGCCTGTAAAACATTCCGAAACCGTTCTCGCCTAAGTAACCCTGCCGCTGTGAGATAGTCAACAACGGAACACACTCCCAAATAGAGGTGCGCGCCATTCTGAGATAGTGGGCGAATTCTTTCTTCGATCTCCCACTTCCTTCCGCAATATTCACTGCTACAGACACAGCAGCTCTTCGAAGTTGCGCTGTGATTCCATAGGTCTCGTCTGTCGGAAATTTTGCCGTAAGCTCGTAAACCGAATCGGCAAAACTCAGCGACTCTTGATAAACATCGAGCTTTTCGAAATCGAAACCCATGCTTTTACCATGACCCCTGAACTCTGAACCCTGAACCGGAGGGCGTCACACCGTGACAATCTCCTGGTGTTCGCCGAAGACCTGTCGCAACAGCTGGCAGATCTCGCCGATGGTGGCATAGGATTTCACCGCCGCCAGGATAAGGGGGATCAGATTGGCGTCTGAACGGGCCGCTTGGTCGAGGTCCTTCAGCGCCCGCTCCACCGCACCGTTATCGCGCCGGCGGCGGATCTCCTCAAGATGCCGGCGGCGCGCCTCCTCGATCTGTGGGTCAACGCGAAAGACGGGAATTTTGACCTCCTCCGCCGTCTCGTACTCATTGAGGCCGACCACGATCTTGTCCTTACTCTCGACCCCGCTCTGCTCGCGGTACGCAGCCTCCTGGATCTCTTTCTGGACGTACCCGATCTCAATCGCCCTCAGCATCCCCCCCAGTGTCTCGATCCGGTCGAGATACCGCCGCGCCTCGTCCTCGAGCCGATCGGTCAATTTTTCCAGGAAGAAGGAGCCACCCAGGGGATCAACCACTTCGGCCGCACCGGTCTCGTACGCGATGATCTGTTGGGTTCGCAAGGCCATCCGCACCGCCTCCTCGGTGGGGAGCCCTAGTGCCTCGTCCCGGGAATTGGTGTGGAGCGACTGCGTTCCCCCGAGGACCGCCGCGAGGGCCTGCAGCGCCACCCGGATGATATTGTTCTCCGGCTGCTGGGCGGTCAGGGTAACCCCGGCCGTTTGGGTGTGAAAACGGAGTATCCACGACTGCGGATTCCTGGCGCTAAACCGCTCACGCATGAGGTCCGCCCAGAGGCGTCGTGCCGCCCGGAATTTTGCCACCTCCTCGAGGAAGTTATTGTGACAGGCAAAGAAGAAGGAGAGCTGGGCAGCAAAGCGGTCCACATCGAGGCCCGCATTGAGCGCCGCCTTAACATAGGCAACTCCATCGGCGATCGTGAAGGCGAGTTCCTGCGCCGCGGTCGCTCCCGCCTCTCGGATGTGGTAGCCGCTGATACTGATCGGGTGCCAGCGGGGCATCCGCTCGGCGCAGAAGGCGAAGAGGTTGGTAATCAGGCGCATCGAGGGGGTCGGCGGGAAGATGTAGGTCCCTCGAGCAATGTACTCTTTGAGGATGTCGTTTTGAACGGTCCCGCTGAGCTTCTCCGGTCCCACCCCCTGCTTTTCTCCCACCGCCACGTACATGCTTAGCAGAATCGCAGCAGTGGCATTTATCGTCATGGACGTGCTGACCCGATCCAGGGGGATCCCATCCAAGAGGCGCTCCATATCATCCAGCGAATCGATGGCGACCCCCACCTTGCCCACCTCGCCGTGAGCCTCGGGCGCATCCGAGTCGTAGCCGATCTGGGTGGGGAGGTCGAAGGCAACACTCAGTCCCGTCTGACCCTGCTCCAAGAGATAACGGAATCGCCGATTGGTCTCCTCCGCCGTCGCGAATCCTGCATA
>JBHIDJ010000349.1:0-2223 GCA_046760105.1 Acidiferrobacterales bacterium
CCCTCCCGGACCACTTCGTGCCCAACTTCGGCTGCCCTTGGCCCTCGGCTTGACCAAGGGTTCCAAAGCCAAAGGCAGTTCACGGTTAACCACTAACGGTTCACGAACGTACGGCTAACGACTCACGGTTAACGACTCACGAAGTAGATCTCTCCGGGCGCGCCAATAATCGATAAGTTACGCTCACATCTGTCTTAGGCCCTTTTTCCTCACGCAAGTCCGCGTCAGGTCTTGAATTGTGGACTCGATCATTTGTGTCGCGTTGACGAAGCATGATCTGCTGCAGCGTCTCTTCATAGCGTTCAAGCAGAGGACCCCCAAGGCGCACCGCTTGTCGTGCAGCGTTCTCAGCCTCTTGGAGCTGCCCCTGGTCAGCGAGGACTTGCGCCAGATTATTGAACGCGGGGCCGGCATTGGGATGGTCTCGGGTGGCTTGCCTGTAGGCCGTCTCGGCACCCTGAAGATCACCGAGCGCATAACGACTGTTCCCTAAACCGATCTGGGCCACAAGGTTGTTTGGCCAACGAGCCAGTGCAGTGGTGTAAGCTGTCGCAGCATCGCGCCAACGACGCAGCCGCTCCAACCCAGGGATCGCCCGCACATACCGGGTTTCGTCGGCGGTGTGCGGCAGGCGGTTGGGAGGCATGCTTACTATTGCCCAGAGTCCGCCTCGCTTCCATGTGCGTTCAAATACTTTTAGTGAGATGGTGTGCCGTGCTCTGCGACCGGAGCGCAAGATGATCTTACGCTTGGATAAGTCGAAGCCTACGACGACCGCGTAGTGCCATTTCGGGTACCAGCTGAGCCCCAGGTTTTGCAATACCAGAACCGGGTTGCCGGCGGCGACTTCATCTAGGAGGTGATCTAATCGGGGCTTGAGAACATAGGGAACGTAACCGTGGCGTCGTGTCGCGGCAAGCAGTTCAAACTGCAGGCTACCCTTACGCTGAGGTAGATAGACTTGAGGCGCCAGCGCTTCCGGGGTGACTGAGGCGCCGGCTGAGGTGAGAACGGTAGCGAGCGCCGCGGGACCACATTGATAGGCCTCCTGCGGAAAGAAGGGAACTTCGGTCAGCTCCACTGGCTGGACGAATCGACTGTCGTTGGTCGACAGGCGAGTCGTCTGGGGCGTGCTGGCACATCCCGGTGCTAAGAGCATGCCGGTGACCAACAACCCATGGGGCAGCCACTTGCCTGTTCTAGGGAGGCTCATTGTTACTCGGGAGCCAACCGGTGTCTTTGTTTGGCTTATTTCTTCACGAACGGGAAGATGTCCGTTAGGCCAAGGATGTCCGTTATCAGCAGAACCAAAAACACAATGACGGCTAACTCTAGGAACCCACCGCCCGCAGGGAGCTGATCAAGGTGACTGGCAAGGGCCTGAATCTCATCGTCCGTGAGACTGTCTACCCGTGCCTGTACCTCAGCCGGATTGGCTCCCCGCGCTGTCAGATAGGCCTTGACGTCGTTTCGAGCGAGGAGGTTACGCACGCGATCTCGCTCCTGTTCCGCTTGTTCCGCCTGTACTATGGCGTCGGTGCTGATGATCTCTGCATGAGATGCAGGAACGTATGCCCCAACGCCAAGCAGGCAAAGAATCACGAAATGGCTTACCGGTCTAGCAACTCGTCGCAGGCATTCCATTGTTAAACTCCTTCTTTATAACTTAATGGGAAAAGGTAGGTCCTATCACTCATCAACTTATTTGAGCAAAAGGATTGCCTTTTTCGGTTCGGTGTCAGTTCATATTTGATCGTGAAGAGTCCACGAGATCCGAAAAGCGTCGTCTCGTACTTAGTAGTGTAGTAAAGCCCGGCCATGGTGTTTGCGCACTTGGGGGGCGTTGATCGGGCATTTCGGTCCACTCGGCAACACGAATCCGACGATAAACCGGGCTGCAGCGAGCACGTCTTCCAGCGCAATATCATATATACATTCAGGTGCACGTGTTGCACTCTTACTGATCTAGATCAGTTCTCAAAACTCCAAGCGCGGATAAAAAACAAATGGCGCCGTGTGTTTCATCGATGGGAGCGGTTTTAGTCAGGGTCTTCGGTCGTGAAACTCGTCGTGTGCACGGGCGAGACGTCCGGCCAGGCGGTAGGAGGTGCACCCGATGAATGGTTCAACGGCTGACAGTGACCGTCTCCGGGAGGACGCCGAGGAGATCCGTGCGGAGCTTAGGCAGCTTGAGCAGGTCGAGGATGTGCTCGAAGAGGCGCG
>JBHIDJ010000350.1:0-2209 GCA_046760105.1 Acidiferrobacterales bacterium
GGCAGCGAGAGTCGGCGGCCAGTTGGTAAATGTGGGAGAATGAAACTGTGAGTGGAAAGTATCAAGTAGCAAGCTTCAAGTAACGAGTAACAGGAAATTCTTTGGCCGCCTACATTGAAACAAAAACCTAATCAAGTCTTGCTACTTCGCACTTCAAACTTGCTACTCGAGTTAAAATGATTGTTACTTGTTTTTAGACGTTCCCGCATGCGGTCGCCGAAGTTAAGCTCTTCACACAGCGCGGTAAGCGCGCTCTGATCGACCGGGTGCCGCGCTAGCAACTCACGACGACATGTGATCGGTGCGTCGATGGCAATGCGGGCAAGGCGCTGTGACAAATAGGCGTGTTCCTTGCTGCCCTTTAGCCATTCATATACTTTGGCTGCGCGCCGTAGATTGAGAACTGGTAGCTGCTCGAGGCCTGCATAGATCGCATCCAGCGAACCATAATGATTGAGAAGCTGTACGGCGGTCTTCGGTCCGATGCCGGCCACCCCCGGAATATTATCAACCTTATCACCCATTAGCGCGATCAGGTCGACGATTTGGTGAGGCGCCACGCCGAAACGCTGTTTAATACCATCGGTGTTAAGCTGGCGATCGCGTGTGAAATCCCACCAGATGTCTTTGTCGGCGATAAGCTGAGTGAGATCCTTGTCGCCAGATATGACTACCATAGAAAAGTCGTGAGGGCGCATGGCATTAGCTATCGTGCCAATGAGATCATCTGCCTCGTAGCGCTCGCTTACATAGGTCGCCAGTCCCAGCGCTTCGCTCAAATCCTGACATGCCTTGAGTTGCGCCTCTAGCTCCGGCGGCGGCAGATCCCGATTAGCCTTATAGGGAGGGTACATGTCGTTGCGGAACGAGGTGCTAAGGCTCTCATCGAAGGTCACAGCGATGTGGCGGGGCTGTGTTTGTGCGAGCAAGCGCGCCAGAAAATCCGCGAATCCGTATACGGCGTTGCTCGGCCTGCCGTTTGTATCGACGAAACTGTCGGGCAGGGAGAAATAGGCGCGAAAAATATAGATACTTGCGTCGATAAGATAAAGTTTTTTCAAGCTTTTTTGTCCTTTTTGCTAATGTGCCGTTCGGCAGCCGCCATCGTCCGTTCGTACGCTCGCTATCGTCCGCCGCCCTATTATGGCGTAACATTGCTCAGAGGCTAACAAGGACCGCTAAGGACCCCCCCTCTCCAGGCCATCGTGTGCATTATTGGCCCCCACTGGCGACAGGAACGCACCTAAGGACTTACAGCCAAGACGTGCAGGTCTAAGGCTGGCGATACACAAGATCGGTTGGTTGAAGGTTGAAGGAGATTGGCATGGCACAACACGCGACCAATAACTGGGACGTTCCTACTCACCTGCAGAAGTTATTCTTAGACGTTGTTAACGGCTCTATTACAGAGAATGTCGACGGATACCTGATGCGTGCTACCGAAGGGGTAGAAGTCGGCGGGCAGAAGCGCACCCTCGAGTGGCTATATCGGCAACTCTGGAACTGTAATGACCTCTTGCCAAAGGTTACGTGTGACCTTATGGGTTTGCCGGCTGGTTCAACCTATGCTGACGCCGTCCGTTCCGAGCTGCTCAGGGTGGATGATTTCGGGGTCAGGCAGCAAGAGTGGGTAAGTTATCTATAAGGCACGGCGGACTGACCGGGTACAGACGTGCGACTGCGCGAAATCCAGCCCACCTCTGGCAAAGACACTGGCAGCTACCGTGCTGTTGATAGCGGGAGCAATACCGGAATGCCGAAGTACGAGCCGAGCCAAATCGAAGCCATAGCCCAGCGGTGTCTGCAGCAAGCCGACGGCGACAAAAAAAAGGCGGCCCAGCTGTTTCGTAAGCGCATCGACGCAAGCGCGACGTTAAAAGTAGCTCTTCTGGAACTGCTGCTACACGAAGGCGTTTGGGACACCATTCGTGAATTGGCTGATGAAGCACCGCCGGCAGACGATGGGATTCAAGAAGAGGAGCGCCTGCGTCAGCTCGCGCGCAACCGCTTTGAAGGGCAGATCGCCAGAATGAAAATGCTGCCGTTCCCTCGACGGCGGCGAAGGCTCGATCTGATAAGAGAGCTTGGTGAGTTGCGTGAATTGGTCAGATCTTCGCTTGGCGCAGAGTGCAAGCTGTTTCGCGTGGTAGAGGAAGCACTGGAGACCAAAAAGCTATCCGCGATCCGACACGCTTTACTTCTTTACGAG
>JBHIDJ010000351.1:0-2203 GCA_046760105.1 Acidiferrobacterales bacterium
GACTATCGAGTGCGCCAAAAACGGTCCTTGCCTTGTGAAAGGCCTGGAGAATCTCAAAAACTCAAAGGGTGAAACCATCGCGACAGAAGGTTTGGCACAGTAAGAAATGATGATCGGGGAACATATTTGATGAAGCTCGAACCGCCTTTTAGAAAGGCTACGGTCGACGACTGTTATAAGATCGCCGAGCTTTTCAGAATTGCCTCAGGCGGTGTGGCGGAATATGTGTGGACTACACTCGCGCCGGATTATCCGGGCCTGACACCGATTGAGATTGGCGCGAAGCGTTACGCGAGTGATCAAACCGTATTCAGCTATAAGAACACCGTGGTTGTCGAGTTGGACGGTAAGGTAGCAGGAATACTAGTTACGTTTCCGATCGAAGAAGAATCGGGGGAAGACATGGGAACCACCGCCGAGCCGCCGGATCGCTCCGGTGAGTCAGATGTCCTGGAGCCATACAGCAAGCTGGAAGCGCCAGCAAGTTGGTATATCTGTGCGATGGCTTTCTTTCCCGAGTTCCGCGGTCTAGGATTAGGGACTCAGCTTCTATCAATTGCACGACAGCAAGCGCAGGAAAAGGAATACCACGAACTAAGCCTGATCGCCTTCGAACGAAACACCGGTGCGGTACGACTTTACGAGCGCAATGGCTTCAAAGTCATCGACCGCGCCTCTGTAGTGTCGCATGAGTTGATTCATTACACGGGTGACGCACTGTTAATGACAGCCCCGGTTTGATCAGCCGCGACACTCGCGCTAGCTACCTCGATAGAGAGAAGCAAACATAACAGATTGATTGACAGATTAATTCAGGGGTAGTAAGTTTTGATCGCGCCGATTTGATTTTCAGCTTGCGGGCGCGCTATAAGTACAGCTAAAGCGATTGGTGACCCGCTTTGGCTGCAAAGCGGGCTTTTTTGTGCCCACCGGCGATTCGATTGCCAAGCCAGGATTAGCTATGCAGATCCCTCTTTATATTGTCGATGCTTTTACGAACCGTCTGTTTTCGGGGAATCCGGCGGCCGTGTGCCCGTTAGAGCAGTGGCTGGGTGACGAAATCATGCAAGCAATCGCCGCTGAGAATAACCTTTCCGAAACAGCGTTCTTCGTAAAAGGACCTGAGGGATATCATTTGCGGTGGTTTACGCCGCGGGTCGAAGTTGATCTCTGCGGTCATGCCACCCTGGCCTCGGCGCATGTGCTTTTTCATTGTTTAGGGGCGGAGGCCGACACAGTTTCTTTCCAGACGCGCAGCGGTAACCTAACCGTCACCAAAGAAGATAAGCGGTTGTCGATGGACTTTCCCGCGAGAGAGCTGACTGGGATCTCGTTCGCCTCCACTATCGAAGCAGGCGTCGGGGTAAGGCCGGAAGAGGTATATAAGTCCGGGCTAATGTATCTGGCCGTCTTCCGCTCTGAAGGCGATATACGCGGGATCCGTCCTGACTTCGCGAAGATTGCGGCCATCGATTGCAATGGCATAATCGTTACCGCGAAGGGTGAAAACGTCGATTTCGTTTCAAGATTTTTTGGACCGCGTGTTGGCATACCGGAAGATCCTGTTACAGGGTCGGCGCATTGTACGCTTATACCCTACTGGTCGAAGCGGCTGAATAAGACAAAGCTGCACGCTCTTCAGATATCGCCGCGCGGCGGGGAGCTCTTCTGCGAGGCTCTGGGGGAAAGAGTGAAAATTGCCGGACAGTCGGTCATATATTCCCAGGGCAATATTGCGCTGCCAGAGGCATAGACGTTTGTCGTCGAAGCTGACCCTAACCTGGGACAGCTTGTTCCATCTGGAGGATCGAAATGACGCAACGTACTATTCGAAACTTAATAACGCGGCGGGAGGTTGTGCTGCTCCCTCCAAACGCCAGCGTTCGTGACGCCAGTCAATTGATGGCTCAACAGCACGTTGGTGCCATCCTGGTGATGGTAGATGACCAGCTGGAGGGGATCTTCAGCGAGCGTGATGCACTAAAGCGAGTTTTGGCCGAGGGTCGGGACCCGGACGCAACGCAGCTCTCCGAGGTAATGACGAAAGACGTGGTAACTCTCGGACCGGATGCGTGGGCCTTGGATGCGCTGCGCCTCATGCGTGATATCGGTTTCCGCCACCTACCGGTAGTAGAGCAAGATTTGGTGATCGGAGTCATCTCGTTGCGCGATTTCGTCGGTGCTGAACTGCAGCAAGTGGGCG
>JBHIDJ010000352.1:0-2202 GCA_046760105.1 Acidiferrobacterales bacterium
GTCGAACGGCCCGGAGGGCGGGTTATTCACCTGTATGTGAATAATCCGGGCTACCATCCTGCGGGCGACAGGGGAGAACATCGGAACTTCCAGGGCTGCCGGCCCGTGAAGCTCTCTTACTGAGCCTGAAGCGTCGGAACCTTGAAGTTCGCCAGGATGTTCTCGAGCTCTCTATGGTTACGACCGATTACTTCGAGGCCCTTGACGACATCGCCGTTTAACCCGGCCTTGGCCTTCTCCTGGAGGGAGGCAAGCTCCTTGGCCGCCTGAGCCTGGTGCTCCTTAATCGCTGCCAGGTTAGAGGAGATCGTCTTGAAGGCGGCATCAAGGTTCGATGCAAAATCCTGGAGGTCGTCGCCGCGTCGAATCCGAACGGCGACCGGGAGATCACCATCCTCGACCCGCTGCAGTATCTGCTCCATCCGGTGGATGGGGCCTGCGAACTTGTGGGTGACGAAAAAGCTATGGACGCCGCAGACGGCCATGGCAATGATAAAGGCCGGCCAGATCCGCGAGCCCAGTAGATAGATCTGTTGCAAAATGGCCATCCTCTCGATGGCATCGGCCGATCCATGCAGGGCTAGGTTGAGCGGGGCGAAGACGGTGAGGATCACCAGAAAAGCACAGAACGCCAGCGGAAACAGAGTGAGGAGGAAATACTTCCGCTGGATCGGGTGCACGTAGATCCGTCGTTGCCAGAAGGGTAAATACGGTATCGCCTGTGCTGCGGATGTTTGCTGTGCCATTTTCGTCTCCTTCGCTCGAGCTGCCAGGCGCGGTCCTGCACCGCGCCCTCGGACTCCTCCGCCCATATTCGGGGCATCACCGGAGTCGACTCGAGACGCCGACTGCCTTCAAATTGTGCAACGGCCGTGCCAAAGGAAGCACAACAAAGATCGGGTAGGCCTTCGCGCACTTCGGTCCAGATTGGGGTTGACTCCTATGACGTAAGTGTTCAGAATCAGAGGCGATGGGGCGAATAGCTCAGCGGGAGAGCACCTGCCTTACAAGCAGGGGGTCACAGGTTCGATCCCTGTTTCGCCCACCATAATATGTCCTCCCTCGATTGCTGGTGCCGATTTTTGCCCAGGTCTTGTATCTGGGCACCTTGAAGAATCCCGCCTCGACACATCCCTGTTCACCACGCGCGGACTTGCACAAGTGGAGCTTTTCTGTGTCTGAGGGGTCCTTACCGATCTGATGGCACTAGGAGAGGTCACCGCTGGGTTGGCGCAGCTGGTCGTAAGGATTGACCAATCGATGACAGACCCGGCGCGGGACCTGGAGGACGGTCGTGCTTTGCGGGAGACTTCCACGGAAAAGACGTCGCGGAAAACAGCAGGCGGGAGGACGGCAGGGTAGAGGACCTCATCTCGACCAAGCATGGCGGGGCCGACGGGACTTGAACCCGCGATCTCCGGCTTGACAGGCCGGCGTGTTAACCAGGCTACACCACGGCCCCTGATGACCGTGTGAGATCTAGTCTATAGCGCACCTGGCGGGGCAAGTCAACTGGCGGCAGAGTTGGTCGGAGCTACTGGCCGTTGGTCAGGGCAGCCATCAGCGTGAGATAGTCCGCGATGTGGCGGGTGATGAGGAAATTACGGCGGACGTACTCTTTGGCGTCTTTCCCCATCTTCACCGCGAGCTCCGGGTTGTTCAGGAGATACCGGATGCGGAAGGCCGTCCCCTCGATTGAGCTGACGGTGTAGCCTGTCTGGTAGTAGAGGATCTGGACCGTGATCCCGCCGGTCGCACCGCCGATGACCGGTTTTCCCTTCCACATGGCCTCGGCGACAGTCAGACCGAATCCCTCTTTGAGCGATTTCTGGATGACGATGGTGGCCGCCCGCTGCAGGGCATTAATTTCGATATTCGCATCCGGCGGAAGCTCTAGGACGTGAATGTCCGGGTCCTGGCCGGCCATCTCTTTGACCTCCTCGAGGACCGCCCCTCCCTCGGGGTCGTCGGCCGCCGACCCTCCCGCCAATATCAGACGACAATCACTGTGCTTCTTGACCATCCGGTAGGATTGAATCACCCCCACGGGGTCCTTGAACCGGTCGAAGCGCGAGACCTGCAAGAGGATCGGCTTATCCCGGGGAATCTCCAATGTGTCTAGGATCTTGTTGACCTCTCTTCGGCTGAGGTCCCGATTCTTGTCGCTCAAGGGATCGATCGAGGGGTAGACCAGGAACTGGG
>JBHIDJ010000353.1:0-2200 GCA_046760105.1 Acidiferrobacterales bacterium
GGTGTCATAGGTAACCCGGAACTCAAGCTTCATGATCGCCCAATCTCGGCTGTAATTGGTGAGATGCTGGATTTCCCCGAAGGGCACCGTATTCAGTGGTCCTCGGTGGTGCCGCAGCACCAACGACCGCACATTGATCTTTTCGACCACCCCTTTCACGCTGCCGATGTCGACATATTCTCCGAGCCTAAAGGCGTCATCTATTAGGTAAAACATGCCAGACATAATATCGCGCACCAGAGTCTGGGCGCCAAAACCGATGGCCAGGCCGATTACGCCCGCGCCAGCGATCAGTGGGCCGATATTTACGCCCAACTGCGACAGGACGATCATGGTGACCATGACGACAATCGTGATGTATAGAAACCGGCGAAACAGGGGCAACAATGTTTGTACACGCGACAAGCCCTCGCCACCAACCTCCCCGCCACTCTCTTGTACCTCCGCTTCGCCCGGCTCTGGGGCGAGGCGTCGATTGATGGCGGTTTTAGCGATCTGCCAACCGACGTAGCCGATAAGTAAGGTAAGGCCAATATCCAGGACCGCGCGGGTCGCCTCGGCACCGATACCGGTTTCGGCCATGGAAAAAACGTTGATACCCCAGAGCTCGGCCAACGTGATGACCACGAGCAAGGCCAAGACGATACGCAGACTCCGTCGTATGACCGGCTCGTAAATGGCTTGCGAATTAGTGCCCCGCGTGGCGAAAAAGCTTGTTAGTGCTCGGCGAATGCCGGCATCGGCCAATGGCGTGGCGACTATGATCAGCAAAGTGAGGAGGCCAGCGGCACGAGGCAAGTCGTGGCCCGCAAGGCGGGTAATGAGGCTGGTTATGTAAATTCCGAATACACCGACAATCGCCAGCAAGTGCCACGTTTCTGCAAAAATACGCCGTGCCCGGCTCACTGCTTCACCCCTGGGCTCGCCGCGGATCAGATCGGCAATCGCACGCCGGCCACGCCATATCATGCCGATCAACACGCCGACGAGGACCAGAGCCACTATCATCCCGACGAGTCGTTGCAAGGAGTCGGGTTCCAGACCGAGGAGCTGCAACAGTGCCCCCGTCAGCACACCAAAGGAGGCCAGAGCCACAAACCAGACTACGCATTTGTGTAAATAGCGGGCGTTGTCGTCACTTAGCGGTATCATGCGCAGCGCTGGCTCCGCCGGCGCGAACAACGCGCGAGAGATGAGCGAGGCTAGCCGGACGATCATCACCACGGCGAAGTAGGTGTTGACCGCCTGGCGGGACGGTACGTGACCGTGGTACATGGCGAAATAGGCACCGATCGCCACGAGCGCGAATACAGCCAGGGCGAGTAGATCACAGAGAACGCGCAGGCCGCAATAGCCTAGTTTGGAGCCGAGACGGCCCAATTGGGCCGGTTTAGACTCTCGCTCCACCCGAACGATGACCAGACGACGCAACAGCCATTCCGCGCCAGCGCCAGCGGCGAACATGACGGCCATGCCCAACACGATCCAGATAAGGTATGTCTTACTGCGGCCCTCCGTAAGTTTTTCGATCGCAAAGGGAAGCACGGTGGGTAGATTTTGTGCCTGGGACAGAATCCGACGCAGGTTATTCCGGATTAGCTTGCTCCGCGAATGCATGGTTCCCAACATTCCGGCCGTCATGCTCATTTCGTCGGCGGCCCGAGTCGTCGCGGCCTTGTCCAGTTGGTGGATGAGTAGCTCACGCACTTGGCTGTCGCTAAGCCGCGCCAATAACGCCATACGCTCTTCGGGAGTCAGCTCGCCTGCGAGTGCGGCCAATTCGGCATCACTTAGTCCTTGATTTGTGGTCTTGTCCGAGCCAGGCAATTCTGTTACTCCTGCTGCAATTGAGTACGGACAACTGCCGCCGATTAACCATATGGCGAACACGGCGCTCAGAACTTTGAGCGAATAATTGTGTAGGTAGCTCATACTAGCCTCCGTGAACCGTCTACATAGAATGCAGTGGTCACGACGGAGACAATACCATAGGTATTACATACGCCAGAAGCAATAAACGGGTCTATCGAGTGATATAGGGCATGGATACATCGTTGGTGCGGCTGCAACGCCTTACGAAAATCTACCAGGAAGGTGAACAGCAGCGCATCGTGTTCCGAGACGTGGATGCCGAAATAGGGCGCAACGAATTCCTTGCGCTCCTCGGTCGTAGTGGATCTGGGAAATCGACGCTGCTCAA
>JBHIDJ010000354.1:0-2194 GCA_046760105.1 Acidiferrobacterales bacterium
TTGTACCCTTCCACCAAACGCGGTGACGGTCGCCCGAGGTACGCCTCCGCTACACAGTACACGTGCTTATTCCGTAATGCCTTCATCTGCTGCCAGTGTTCGTTGCGATAGATGACGTCGGGGCGATACTTCTCCGGCCGCACCCCGCACCACGAGATCACGATCGCATCCGGGTCCATTGTGCAGACATCGGCATCTTGCAGCGGCGTACTCTTAACGTCACGCTCGGCCAACGGATTGCTCGCACCGGCGGCCGCCATCAAGCCATTGACCCAGCTGTGCTTACCAGGGGCGATGACTGGCTTTGGCCACCATTGCACGAGTATGCGCGGAACGGAGTCTGATGCAACGGGTGTCCGTGTGGGGATGCTTTGTTGCATGTTGTCGACCACGGCACGCCCTTTTTTCGGTACGCCTAAGAGCTCAGCGATCTGTAAAATATCGCGATAGACGTCGTCTAAGGAAACCGGCTCTGGGGCATGATAATTCAGCCCGGCCTGTGCCAGCCCTTCTACGATCTCCTCGTGTCCCGGGACCGTCAGCGAGGCGAGCACCAAATCCGGCTTTAGCGCTTTGACCTTCTCGATCTCTATGCCCAGATCAGGACCGACCCGCGGCAGGCGACGGACGATGTCTTGCGGGAAGTCCGAGTGGTCGTCGACCCCCACCAATTGACGGCCACAGCCAAGCGCACAGACGATCTCGGTATTGGAGCAGTTAAGCGAGACGACGCGCATGCAGTGTGCCAAAGCGTAGCAAGAAAATAGGGGCGAGCGACACCCTTGCGTTGGGGGGCGTGAAGGCTTATTAAAGTAACGTATGTGGCGGATTCACCTGGAGCTACATGACTAAGGCGCTTATCTTCTGGAGCAGCGGCAAGGATAGCGCCTACGCCTTGCACCTTTTGCGGCGTGAAGGCGGCGTTGACGTGGCGGGCTTACTTACTACGGTGAACCGACCCGCCAAGCGGGTAGCCGTTCATGCGGTGCCGGAATCGTTACTCACTACGCAGGTAGAGGCCTGTGGTCTGCCGGTCAGGCGGGTGTCTATTCCCGATCCGTGTCCGAACGACGCATACGAAGCCGCCGTCGGCGAGGTGTTGGAAGAGGCGAAGGGTGCCGGCATCAGCGCCGTGGTGTTCGGCGATTTGTTTCTCGAAGACATTCGCACATATCGGGAATCCCTGCTCGCTGGCAGCGGTATCGAGCCGCTGTTCCCGCTGTGGGGACGGGACACGCACCAGCTTGCGGCGGAGATGGTTGCCGCCGGGTTACGCGCACGGCTCACCTGTATCGATCCGAAAGTGCTCCCGCCTTCCTTCGCCGGACGTGTGTTTGACGCGAGCCTGTTGGCGGATCTGCCGGCGGGCGTCGATCCCTGTGGCGAAAACGGCGAGTTCCATACATTCGCCTACGCTGGCCCGATGTTTCGCCAAGCCATCGCCGTGCGCCTAGGCGAGGTCGCGGAACGAGACGGGTTTGTGTACGCAGACGTGCTTCCAGGCTGACCGTCTGGTGTGCGGATGGATATAACGAGCATCGAAGCCGCCTTACGTTCCATCGGGCTCGTGTCCCGCGGTGCGCTGCATCCCCGGCCCGAAGACGATGTGCCTGCGTTACCTGATGGACGCCCAACCGGTACGGTCGTGCTCGCCGGCAACGTCGGCACTTCGATGTGGGAAGCGTTTCAAAAGGCTAGGTCACACGCGCAAGAAGCGCATCCGCTCAATAGCTGGACACGGGAGGTCGTGACATCGGTAGCCGCGGAGTTTGGTGCACAGGCGTTGTTCCCATTTGATGGGCCGCCCTACCTGCCCTTTCAGCGGTGGGCGCAACGCGCTGAACCGGTTACGCCTTCGCCGATAGGGCCGCTAATCCATCCTGACTACGGGCTATGGCATGCCTATCGGGGCGCGTTGGTCTTCGCCGAGCGAATCGAAATTCCACCGTTGGCTCCCCGGCGCAGTCCGTGTGAAACCTGTATAGACAAACCCTGTTTGTCTGCTTGTCCTGTAGACGCGCTGGCGCCCGGTGACTACGATCTCGCCGCGTGTCTCGATCACATTGGCAGTGACGCCGGCACCGACTGCTTGCGTCGCAGTTGCCTAGCAAGGCGTGCCTGCCCGGTCGGCCGTCGATATCAATATCCGCCGCCGCAGGCGCGGTTCCACATGAAGGCGTTTCTCCGCAACGCG
>JBHIDJ010000355.1:0-2189 GCA_046760105.1 Acidiferrobacterales bacterium
GGAAGGACTTGCATCACGACACACGCTATTACAATCTAAGCTGTATTGCTAGTAGACAAGGTACTTGGGCCGGCTGTCCGCCGACTTAAAGAACAGGAGGACGCCATCATGAAAGCTAAGGTTTATCGGGAAGCACACGAACCTGCAAGAGTCGACAGACGCGTCGACACAAGCCGTATCATTCGTGCACCACGGGGCACAAAACTTAACGCCAAAAGCTGGCTCACCGAAGCCCCGCTTCGCATGCTCATGAATAATCTCGATCCGGAAGTCGCGGAGAAGCCGCACGAGCTCGTGGTGTACGGCGGCATCGGACGCGCCGCCCGCGACTGGGAATGCTTCGACAATATCGTCGAGGTTCTGAAAGCGCTTAACGATGATGAGTCCCTGCTGATTCAATCGGGCAAACCGGTCGGCGTTTTCAAAACCCATCCTGACGCACCACGTGTGCTGATCGCCAACTCTAACCTCGTACCGCACTGGGCGAGCTGGGATCACTTCAACGAGCTCGATAAGAAGGGCCTGATGATGTATGGGCAGATGACGGCAGGCTCGTGGATTTACATCGGCAGCCAGGGGATCGTGCAGGGAACCTACGAAACTTTCGTCGCTGCTGGCCAGCAACATTTTGACGGTAATCTGAAAGGCAAATGGATATTGACCGGGGGTCTCGGCGGCATGGGCGGTGCCCAACCGTTGGCCGCCACTATGGCCGGCGCATCGATGCTCGCGGTCGAATGCGATCCCACGCGTATCCAAAAACGATTAGACACCGGTTACCTCGATCAAATGTCCACCGATCTGGATGAAGCGCTCACCGCGGTGCAAGCTGCCTGTAAAGACGGTCGAGCTCTTTCGGTGGGCCTGCTCGGCAACACCGCAGAAGTACTGCCGGAGCTCGTCAAACGCGGCGTGCGTCCGGACATCGTCACCGATCAGACTAGTGCCCACGATCCCCTTAATGGGTATCTCCCCGCTGGTTGGACACTCGAACACGCGGCGGAGATGAGGCAGAAAGATCCAGAGGCCACCATTGACGCAGCAAAAGAATCTATCGCCGTCCATGTGCGCGCGATGCTCGACTTCCATCACACGGGCATACCCACGGTGGATTACGGCAATAACATCCGGCAGATGGCCTACGAGCAAGGCGTCAAGAATGCGTTCGACTTTCCCGGTTTCGTCCCCGCCTATGTCCGGCCGCTATTCTGCCGCGGCAAGGGACCGTTTCGTTGGGCGGCACTGTCGGGTGAAGCAGAAGATATCTACAAGACCGATGCGAAAGTGAAAGAACTAATGCCCGATGATGCCCACCTGCACAACTGGTTGGAGATGGCGCGCGAGCGCATCCATTTCCAGGGCCTGCCCGCGCGCATCTGCTGGGTTGGGCTTGGCGATCGCGCCCGTCTGGGACTTGCTTTCAACGAGATGGTGGCAAGCGGCGAGCTCAAGGCGCCGGTTGTCATCGGTCGCGATCACTTAGATTCGGGCTCGGTAGCAAGCCCCAACCGCGAGACCGAAGGCATGCGAGACGGCACGGATGCAGTCTCCGACTGGCCGTTGCTAAACGCGCTTTTGAATACCGCCAGCGGCGCCACCTGGGTGAGCTTCCACCACGGCGGCGGGGTCGGCATGGGTTTCTCCCAGCATGCCGGCATGGTTATCGTATGCGATGGCACCGAGGCGGCCGCGCGCCGCATCGAACGCGTGCTCACCAATGATCCGGGGTCAGGTGTGATGCGCCACGCCGATGCCGGTTATGACATCGCCAAGGAATGCGCCCGCGAGCAGGGGCTCAATCTGTCGATGCTGAAGGACTAACAGGCTGGAGTTTTACAGGAGATAGGACGCTGAAACCTATGTGCGGCGGCGTGGGACAAACACAGTGCACCGTGGCTGATTTCTCACCCTGTTGGTGCCCCAGATGGGCGCCAGCCTTGAACGGCTCACGCTTTCTGTAGCGATCTACGCGAAAAGTCAGAGTGACACTTAATCACGGTTCTGGCGACTGGCTGACAACGCATAGATTGAATTGTCGACGTCAGCCGCGCATCATTGCAGACGGGGTAGTTTAGTTTTCCCGAGAGATTGGAGGATGCAATCATGAGTGCAAGCGTTCTACGCAGAAGCTGTCGTCGTTTGGCCTTTACGCCTGTGGTGCTCGTTATCGCCTTGGGCCTTGCTGGCCT
>JBHIDJ010000356.1:0-2188 GCA_046760105.1 Acidiferrobacterales bacterium
TTTCGTCACAACGCTCTACGCTTATCTACCTGGTCAATCGTCGTCGCTTCGATCCGGGCCAACGCGGTGCCGGCCTTCAATCCCTCGAGCACCGCTTCCTCCGCCGTGCGCGGCGATAGGCAATCCCCGATCGGAATGACTTCGAAAGTACTCCCTTCGAGATCTTGTTCGAGTCTGTCGACGGATGCATGACCGAGTGCGAGCACAAGCGTGTCGGTGTTCTCGCACAGTATGGGTTCCTCGCTTATGGTGTGTTGGAAGTACGCGGTATCTGAGTCGACCCCCGCTAAGCGCACCATCGGGATGATCTCGACCCCGAGTTTATGTAACGCACCCAGCCAGTGGTCACGCACGTACTGTTGGATACGATATCCCGGCATCGGACCATTAGAGCAAAGACGGACATGACAACCTTCGCGAGCAAGTTTTTCCGCCATGCCGAGACCGACCCAATCGCAACGCCAATCGGCAACCACCACCGAGTTACCCGTCTTGGTCTCTCCCTTCAGGACTTGCCAGGCGTCGACGACATGGGCTTCATCCGCACCCGCTACATCCGGGATATAGGGCCTGGCGCCGGTCGCGAGTATGACCGCGTCGGGGGATTTTTTGTGGACCAGGTCTTTGCTGACTTCTGTATTCTTGATGACTTCGACGCCAGCGAGTTCTATTTCGCGTTGTAGATTTGTCACGATGCCGCCGAATTCAGCGCGACCGGGCAGCAGCTGCGCGAGCAATGCCTGCCCACCGAGTTGTGATGCTTTTTCATAGAGGGTTACGCGGTGACCACATTCGGCGGCAACCGCGGCCGCCTTCATGCCCGCCGGACCACCGCCAACCACCATAACGGTGTGTGGTGAGCTCGTACGATTACGTGCGCCGTATTCGAGCTCGCGTCCGGTTTCGGGGTGCTGAATACACGAGATGCCATAGCCTAAGTGAAAGTGGCCAATGCAGGCCTGATTACAACCGATGCAGACACGGATATCATCCGTACGCCCCGCTTGTGCTTTGTTGGCCAGCTCTGGATCGCAGATCATGGCGCGCGTCATGCCGCAAATGTCTGCTTGGCCGCTGGCGATCACTTGTTCTGCCTCGTGCGGCTGGTTGATGCGCCCTGTCACGATCACCGGTTTGCTTACTTCCTTGCGGATTGCGGCGGCAAAGGGCGCAACGTAGGCGTTGGCGATCGCCATCGGCGGCACGATATGAATCGATCCCTTCAAGGTGGCCGACGACCCTGAGATCACATTGAAGTAGTCCAAATGACCGTCGTGATCGAGAAGGGTGCAGACATCCAGGGCCTCGGCCGGCATGAGTCCGCCGTGCTCCATTTCGTTCGCCGAGATACGAACCCCCACGATCAATTCACCGAGGCGATCTCGCACGCGTTGGATTATTTCGCGCAAGAACCGCACACGATTCTCTAGACTACCGCCATATTCGTCATCGCGAACGTTGATGCGGGGATTCAGAAACTGAGACGGAAGATAGCCATGGCTAGCGACGAGTTCTACCCCATCGAGACCGGCGCGTTTTAGCCGCGCCGCCCCGTCCGCGTACCCATCGATGACTTCCTCGATCATAGTTTTAGACATGCGCCTCGGCATAACGTGAAAGCGTTCATTCGGGGTTGACGAGGCGGAATAGGCAACCGGGGTGCTGCCATCCTGAGATTCCATGATCTCTCGGCCGGGGTGGAATAACTGTCCAAACACCTTGCAGTCGTATTGATGACAGGCGTTCGCAATTTGCCGGTAGCCGGGAATACAGTCGTCGTTGGTGGCCATCAGAATGTGTGAGGTGTAACGCGCCGATTCATGAATGCCGGCAACCTGTACGATGATAAGGCCCACTCCGCCTTGGGCTCGCGCGCGATGGTAGGCGATTAGTGCGTCGTTGGGTACACCGGCGGTTGGCAGTGATGTGTCGTGACCGGTCGAGCAGACTCGATTCTTGATGGTGATATCACGAATACGCAAAGGCGAAAAGAGATGGGGGAATCGATCCGACATAATCCTAACCTTTGGCTGTAAGGATGACGATTTGTCGACGTATTCTCGCATGACCGCGGCCAGCGAGAAACTTTATCCGCCGGCACTCTCAATTCTGCAGGGCTTGTCTGACCAAACTCTGGAAATGGTGCACGCCATGCTCACTCGCGTCGGTACGCGCGGGGTCGACGATC
>JBHIDJ010000357.1:0-2151 GCA_046760105.1 Acidiferrobacterales bacterium
CAGCAGGCGTTTCAGGTGGGTTGAAGTCCCACTCGACCCGAGGCCCCGGGTCGATATCCAAACGTGGGGGTAACGCCTCACGGGCCGGAGGATGTGGATAGGCAAGTTTTTAGACGGGCACGAAGCTGGAAACGGCGGACACAGCCAAGAGACGCGCTAAGTTCACATGCTGTCGCAAGACAACCGGAGGGCAGGGTGTCCACCGCGAGGTGGAATCTGAAGGGCTTGAGGAGTAACACCGGGTCGTAATCAAAGGGAGCAATCCTGGCGATGAACCGGTCGGCCAAAGACGAGGAATGGTCGAGCCCGCATTACGGGGGCGAAGGCATAAGGGTTCCTCCTCGTCGTACCAAGGTGTGTGCGGGCGACACGGTGGGGAAGAAGCGTCTGTGACCCAGGGAGGCCTGGTATCGTCCGAGCGGCAGGTATGGTTGAGATATTGCGGCACCCACAGACGAAAGGGTGGGGAACAGTGAACGCCAACATCGACCCGGAGCCGCCGTTAGGCAGGTGCAGATATAAGCGTCAAGCGAAGTTCTGGCCGATGCGGTGCCAGGAATCGGATCGGGGCATAGTACTCAGGAACGGGATCAGAGCAAAAGGTCTCGGAGCGCAACCGTGTGTTGCGTCGCTGGCGTTGCTCAAAAGGCGCGTCGGAGGGGGAAGGCCCCGTGCTTGGTGGATGGGACAAAGGTAGTGAAGCGGTGAGTAGGTAACGGTCAATTGGATAGTTCCTTAAGTGAAAGACCCAACCCGGTGCTGAGGAGACCGTGTTAGCAGCCAGCGGCCCAATCATAGCGAGTGGGTTTAGGGATGAAGCGTAAAGTCCATTCACTGATTGACAAGGTTTACAGTCGTAAGAACTTGGAGCTTGCCTGGGAGAAAGTGAGGAAGAATCACGGCAGTGCGGGCGTTGATGATGTGACCATTGCGAAGTTTGAGACTTGCAAGGACCACTATTTAGGGGTTCTGCACCACAAGCTGCGCGAGGGCACCTACCGACCGAAGCCCGTCAAACGAGTCGAGATCGACAAGTCCGATGGCGGTAAGCGCAAGCTAGGCATTCCGGCGATTTTCGACCGGGTGTGTCAGCAGGCGCTGGTTCAGCGGATGGAGCCGATCTTTGAACCCGGGTTCCTGGAGTGCAACTTTGGGTATCGCAAGGGGCGCTCGGCGCACGGCGCGATGCGCAAAGTGTGGCAGGAACTGCAGGCGGGTAAGTTGTGGGTTGTTGACGCGGACGTGCGCCAATTCTTCGATACTGTAGACCAGGAAAAGCTCGTTGACTTGCTAGCCAAGGAAATCAGTGACGGCCGAGTGCTTAGTTTGATTCGGCGCATATTGCGGTCAGGCGTCATAGAAGGCGGGTACTGGCAGCCAACGCTGACGGGTGTTCCCCAAGGGGGAGTGGCCAGTCCGCTATGGTCCAATATCTTTCTCACGCCGTTTGACCGCGCGATGACCGACGCAGGCTTTAGCCTCACACGCTGGGCTGATGACTTCGTCGTGCTGTGCACGACGCGAGCCGAGGCCGAGCGAGCGCTACAATTTGCGGAGCGATTCTTGCGAGAAGAACTCGGTGTGACCTTGCATCCGCGAAAGACACGGATTGTTCACGTGCGGCAAGGGTTTGAGTTCTTGGGCTACAAGATTCAGCGCGGCAGGGGATTCAAGCTTCCGGCGTCCAAACGACATCGAAAGCATCCTAACCGCATGGATTTGTATGTCATTCCTCGCGAGAAATCGGTGCAGCGGTTTCGGGCACAAATCCGAAAGCTGACGCGCAGGAGTGCTCCTGTCACGCTACCGACACTGGTCAAGGAAATCAATCCGGTGATTCGTGGCTGGGGCAACTACTACCGTAAGGCGCATGTGAGACGGCTGTTCAATCGGCTAGACGTATGGGTTGAGCGGCGTCTGCATTCGTTTCTCGCCAAACGTTGGCGCAATCGGATGTGGAGCCGCTATCCACGCGGGCGGTTGATTGAGGAGTTCGGCTTGGTACGACTGACGCACCTTATCCCTGGACTTGTGCGGCGATGACTCCACAGACGGAGCCACCGAGGAAAGCGGCTTACGGGAAAACTGTACGAGCCGTTTGAGTGAGCGGACGGAGGCAGGGCTGTGGCCCCACCTCCTCCGACTCTACAG
>JBHIDJ010000358.1:0-2147 GCA_046760105.1 Acidiferrobacterales bacterium
CGGACGTACACTTGATACACAACAAAGGTCATGAGCCCGATATCAAGGAGGTGGTGCCCGGGAAAACGGCGGAACACCGACCACAGCTGTTCGAGCGCTGCCCATACGTCCTGCAATACCTTTGGATCAGACTCCACGGCTTTCACTCCCGGTGGTTTCGTTACCAAGTCGCGTATAACAGGTTTTGCCAAGATTCTTGCGTACGGATCAAGAGTACGCTGGACTAAATGTTACTGTCGTGACCTTTGTGAGAAGTACGTGATTGGGCCGAACCTTACTCTCGAGCTTGCTAGGGAACTATGTGCATACCACGCGGGGGGTGGCGGGTGACTTTCAGGGAATGTCACCGAAGGATCCCACCAGGCGATGCATTTGCTGCACGAGAGTGTCCGCATTTAACTCACCACCACTTCTATCGAGGATATCACCGACCTTTTCAGCCAGAATCATCCGCTCGGCATGGCTCGGATGGCCATGCAGCTTTCCCTCCCCGGGTCCGGGGACCAGCTCGGTCGCCATGCGTTCATAGACACCCGCCGCCGCCCTGATGTCATAGCCGGCGCGGTAGGCGTAGACCAGACCCCGAATGTCGGCCTCTCGCTCTCGATCACTCCGGATCCCCGACAGTAGCGCGTGACCGCTAAAGCTGGGGAAATGACCGAGCTCGTGTCCCAGGACCACGGCCAGTTCATCGTCGCTCTTTACGAACCTGAGCATGCCCAGGGAGATCGCGAGTATCCCTCCACCCACATAGGCGTTGATCTTCTCCGACTCCAGGATCAGGACCGTCAGGCGGGGTGGCTCCGGCACCGCGCGAAGCAGGCCGGAAAGCACTCTGTCGAGGCGTTCCTCTTGGCTCCTTCTGAACTGCTTGGCTTTGCGCTCTAATTCGGCAACATGGGCTTGCTCGGCTTCCCGCGAGACTAATGCCCGCAATCCGGGACTCTCGGGACGTGTCGCGCAGGCGGTGACCAGGATGAGAAAGCTGGCCGTCAAAATCCTCGCCCGGATAGTAGACATGCTTGCTCGCGCCTCCCTCTCTCTGATCGATCGTCGGCGCTGGACCGATGTTTGCATGAATGTTTGCATCAAAATTTGCACTTTCTGTGCCAAGGATTGTGGTGGTGCCATGAGGGGAGTGGCGGGAGAATCGTCTTATTTCTTATGAAGTTACACGAGTTCTGGATCTGTCCCTCTCCCGGTTCGGATCCCCGGTCGAGTAGACACCCTGTATTTTTTGCCAGGCGGGAAATTCGTTCCACGATTGACCCGGTTCCCCGTAATTTTACGAATTGACACATGGGTACCGTTGTTGCTATTGTCTGCATCTCCAAAAACAGCAAACTTTTGGAAAAAGAGGTGCCTGGAAAGGAGAGGAGTGTGTTATGGAAATTGTAAGTCTTATAATCGCCGTCGTTGCCTTAGTGGTCGCGGTTCTCGCCTATTACCGGACGGGCGGCATCCAGGATCTGCGGACTCAGGTTAGCTCCCTGGGGTCGTCCACGGATGCGCTCCGGTCGAAGACGGCCGACGTGTTGGAGCGACTGGAGCGGACGTTGAGAGGACCACGGCAAAGCCCGCCCCCAGCGCCTCCAGGGGAGAGTCCGGGAGGGCAAAAAGGGGAAAGTGACTAGGTGGCCCGGTCCCGACCGCGGCCAATGAATCGATGTCGGAGGTGGAGCGATGATGGATGAAGAACGGGCAGGCGTGGGCAGGACCCTGCGCCGGGTCGGCATCTGGGTGGTGGTTGTTCTGGTCGCCGTGGCTGCCGGATTCGGCGGGGGGTATTTTTTGTGGTTTAAGACCGTGCGGGATCAGCAACACCAGTGGGCGGCCGAGAAGGCGAAAATGACGGCGCGTATCAGCGACTTGGAGAAGGAAGTATTGCAGGCGCAGAAGAGTTTTCTGGAGCAGGCGCTGGCGCGGGCGCGGCTTCGCGCCGGGATGGATGAGGTTTTGGAGGCGGTGACGGTGGCGTTGGCGCAGGTAGAGAGGAAGAATTTCGGTCGAGCGCTGCTGCAGATCGAGGCGGCGCAAGGGGCGTTATCCGCTGCCGGGGGGGCTCCGCCGTCTGTGCGCGAGACGGTAGGTGCCAAGCTGGGAGAGATCAAGGCCGGCTTGGAGCAGCTGGACATAAAGGTCAAGGA
>JBHIDJ010000359.1:0-2138 GCA_046760105.1 Acidiferrobacterales bacterium
TGGCCAAGCTGGCTGCAATACAGCCGATTCCGATATAGAGGATCCAGCGGTTCTGCTTCCGCGCCAGATTATAATACTGGTTCCTCTCAAGAATCGGTGCATGTTAAGAGGGACTGAGATTTGAAAAGCATGAGCTCCATCAGGTACTTAGAAGTTGTGAAGCTGTCTACGTATCTGAGAGGGAACTCATGCTCGTTGAAAGTCTGGTCAAGGCAACGGTCGAGTTGCAAGGGTTTCGTGTGGTGAGCGTCACCGGTGGCACGGCTGGATTGGTGGCGACGATCGCTCGAGACCGGCGATATTCCCCGCGTTGTGGTCGCTGTTTGGAGCCCGCGCCGTATCGCGACACCCGTCGAACTCGAGGCTTTCGTCACGTGCCGATGTGGGGGATCACGGTGGAGCTTCGCTATGCGCCGCGGCGAGTGAGTTGTCCTCGATGCGAAGGCGTCCATGTCGAGTCGATGCCCTGGGTCAGCGGGAAACAGCAGATGACCCGAGCACTGATGGTGGCGCTGGCGACCTGGGCCCGGGCATTGCCTTGGCAGCAGGTCGCTCGGCTGTTCCGGTGCTCTTGGGGCACCGTGGCCACGGCGGTCGAGGAGGCGGTCGCCTACGGACTGGCTCATCGCGACCTCGATGGTCTGACCCACATCGGCATCGATGAGATCTCGAGAAAGCGCGGTCACGTCTACGTCACCAACGTCTACGACCTCAAGCGCAAGCGCTTGGTGTGGAGCGGGGAGGGACGCTCCAAGGAGACCCTCGAAGCGTTCTTCGACTTCCTCGGGCCGGAGAAAACCGCTGCCCTCGAAGGCATTTGCTGCGATATGTGGCAACCCTACATCGACGTCATCAAGGACCGAGCGCCCCAGGCGGTGCTCGTGTTCGACAAGTTCCACATCGTCCGTCACTTGATGGAGGCCGTCGACCAAGTGCGCCGCGACGAGGTCCGTCAGAAGGGTCCCGCCCACAAGGCGCTAATGTACAAGACGCGGTTCATCTGGCTGAAGAACCCTTGGAACCTTACCGAGAACCAGGCGCTGCGACTCGGTGAGCTCGAGCGGCTCAACCTCAAGATCAACCGGGCCTATCTCCTCAAAGAACTCTTCCGGTACTTCTGGGACTACCATCGAGCGGGATGGGCGAAGAAGTACCTCAAGAAGTGGTTCTGGTGGGCAACGCATTCCCGACTTGCCCCGATGCGCGACTTCGCTTGGATGGTGCGTCGCCACGAAGATGACATCCTCAACTATTTTCGGATGCCGATCGACAACGGAACGGTAGAAGGGTTGAACAACAAAGCGAAGGTCGTCATCCACAAAGCGTACGGGTTCCGTACCGCGAAGAACTACATCCGGAATCTCTACCACTGTCTGGGTGACCTTCCTTTACCCCAGAACGTGCATACATTCGTGTGAAGAACCAATTTTCTTTTTCCGACACGTCGCCCTTGCCGGGGTCGAAATTCGTGACTAAATCCCGCCAAATATGACCCCTCGCGATCGAAGCAGCCCTGCGGGGCTGCCGCGCTCGTGTCATAATCTCGTCCCAATGTGAAGACAAGGAGCCGAGCCATGGCACTGAGCGTTGCGCCCCTCTACGCCGCCCTTCTCGGGTTCCTCTTGGTCTATCTGAGCATTCGGGTTATCCGCCTGCGCCGCCGGCTCAAGGTGGCAATCGGCGCCGGCGGCGAGGCGGCAATCGAGCGAGCTGCCCGGGTGCAAGCCAACTTCAGCGAGTACGTGCCGATGGCCTTGATCCTGCTGCTGCTGGCCGAGATTCAGGGGGGCTCGCCCTTGGTCCTGCACGCCATCGGTCTCGCACTCGTGGTCGGGCGGGCCGCCCATGCCTTCGGGGTCAGCCAGGCCGCGGAGGACTATCGCTGGCGCACACTCGGCATGACGCTGACTTTCTTTGCCATCATTGGTGGCGGCATCGCCAACCTGACTGGCTGGGCGTCGTGAGGACTTCCTTCAGCTACCACTGCCGAACGTCCGTTGCTGGATGGAGACCGTAACCTGGGGTGTCGCAGTTCATAGCGAAGGGCAACAGCCTACCAGGCTAGAATGGGTCCAAGAATGGCTGATAACCGCCGATCTGGCACTCGCCCAGACGATATGGCTGGAACCGCCGCTTGT
>JBHIDJ010000360.1:0-2131 GCA_046760105.1 Acidiferrobacterales bacterium
GAACCAGGAACCCGAGCCTGCCTGCAGCTCGGCAAGCGGCACGTCTATGCGACCGCGTGTCGCCGTAAATGAATCCACTGTCCTTCTCTGACTGTCCCCGTTAGTGGTAAGTTGCCCCTCCGATAGCGGCGCAGTTTGGCGCTCTCGGCCAATAGATTGGCGGCTGAAGTGTAACGATCCGTCGCGCGAGCGCCTTATGCTTCACGCATGGCGATCCCCCGGCCTTGTCCCGTTTGCGAGCAGACATTCACGCCACGCCGGCGTGATAAGCGCTACTGCTCGGTTGCTTGCCGGATGGTTGCGTACCGAAATCGCAAACGCCGAAGGGCAAGGAGAATAAAGTGCAACGAGACATCCTCATTATCGCACTACTGATGGCGCCACTGGCTCACGCCGAACTGATGAAACGTTTGGGGCGCTCAAGGACAAGAATACACCAGGCGGTGCGCCGATTTAATTTGCCAATGGCAGGTGATCGATATCCGGTCGACGTGCTAGGCGAACAACGAGACGAGCCTTGAGCACTGATGAATGGCACGGTTGTCGGTCTGTTGTTGCGCCTGCTAGCGCTGCTGCCGCTACGCTTGAATCATGGCGTCGGCAGGCTGATGAGTAAGCTGTATTTGTGGATCCCCAATCGTCGCCGCACAGTCGGCAAAACAAATATCGGCCTTTGCTATCCCGAGAGGGACGAGAAATGGCGCCGAGCGTTGCTAAGGGAGTGTCTGACCGAAACGTCTAAAGCCTTCACAGAATTGGGTCCGCTCTGGTACTGGGACGAAAAGAGACTCATGGAGCTGGTACCACAAGTATCAGGCGGGGAGATCCTCGAACACGCGCGCGCCAAGGGAGCCGGCCTGATCATTCTCTTGCCCCATAGCGGATCCTGGGAGATGGCCAATCTGTATCTTTCGCGCCACCTCCATTTAACCACTTTATTTCGACCGCCGGAGATGCAGGCCTTGCACGGGGTGATGCACTTCGGCCGTGAACGCATGGGCGCGCGCCTTGTCCCCACCGATGTTAGCGGCGTGCGGGAGCTTTACAGAGTTCTGAGGGCTGGCGAAGCCATTGCGATGCTACCGGATCAGGAACCGCCGCGCGGTTCAGGTGCTTTCGCTCCGTTCTTTGGTGTCCCGGCCTACACGATGCGGTTGATCTCGCGGCTCGCGCGGAAAACAGGGGCTCCTGTCGTGACTGTCATGGCGGAACGCCTCGCCGCTGGAAAGGGGTATAAGCTTCATTGTCTTCCGGTCAGCGACGCCATTTACGACGCAGATCCAGTGATCTCAGCAACTGCGACGAACGAGGCAGTACAGACATGCATCAACATTAATCCCCGGCAATACCTCTGGACCTACAAGCGCTTTCGCCACCGGCCGCCAACAGATTGGCGCGTGCAACATAACGCGCTGTAAACGCCGGCCGCTATCCTTCAACATCGCGCTCGACGCGGCCTTCCTGTTTCCATTCCTTTAGCAGCTAGCTAAGACCATCAACGAGGTATCCCCCGCGAAGCGGGGGGAGGAGGTCTAATGTGAGGGCGCCCTGAAAACAGACTTCAGCTTCGGTGTGTTCTTCTACGGGACAGAAAACAATAGATTTCCTTTTACGGTCATCCGGTTGTCATCTTTTGTCTTCCTATGCGACTGGAAACATCGTTGCTAATCGCTGTACGAACCAGTAGGTCGCCAAGGTTCCAATCGCGTAAACCGGAATCGCTGACGCCCACGTCCATGAATCAAATCGGAGACGCCGAAACATCCAGGCCAATGCCAAGACCGCTGACACGAAGATGAGTTGTCCAATTTCCACCCCGATATTGAAAAACAGCAACGCCAGCGGTATCTCCTTCTCCGGCAGCCCGATCTCCGACAGCGCCCCGGCAAAGCCTAGCCCGTGCAGCAGGCCGAAGGCGAATGCGACGAGCCACGGGTAGCGATAGGTCAGGCTGATACGATGCTGCCGCGCATGAATGATCTCCACGCACAGGAACATGATGCTCAATGCGATCGCCGCCTCGACCGGCCGCGACGGCACATGGATGAATCCCAGCGTTGCCAGCCCCAAGGTGATGCTGTGGGCCACGGTAAACGCAGTGATCGTCTTCACCAGCATCCAGGGACCGCGC
>JBHIDJ010000361.1:0-2128 GCA_046760105.1 Acidiferrobacterales bacterium
TGGGTCGAGAACGGACTAGTCAGCTTGCGGCCATGTCCGGACCTTCGGTGTTTGCAAAAACCACAGAATTGAACGTCCGCTAACCGCCACCACGGCTGCCATACGCTCGCCACCCACAAGCTTTCGCGATAGTATCCCCGAGAAGCTGTCCCAAAACCCGAAGTGCAAGGCGGGCCCGTGGCAAATCGCCCATCACGCGAACTTGCTGTCCTTCTTCACGCCGATGTCGTGGGCTCGACCACGCTGGTTCAGAAAGACGAAGCCCTCGCACACCAGCGCATTCAAGCTGCGTTTCACCGATTTTCGGAGCTTATCGGCAGTTATGGCGGAACCGCCCACGAAATTCGAGGAGACGCACTGGTAGCCGAGTTCTCCCGAGCTTCTGATGCTGTGTCTGCGGCACTTGCCTTTCAGACGGCCAACCACGAACACAATGCGGGGCTAACGGACGATATTCGTCCTGCGATTCGGGTGGGAGTCAGCCTCGGCGAGGTAGTGATCGCCGATGGGACGGTGACGGGCGCAGGCGTGGTGCTCGCACAAAGGCTGGAGCAGTTGGCTCAGCCTGAGGGAGTTGTGGTCCAAGGCGCGGTCTCAGAAGCCATACCAACGCGGTTACCATTCACCTACGAGAGTCTCGGCGAACAGACGTTGAAAGGATTCGACCAACCAGTTCGGGCGTTCACGGTTCAGATCAAGTCTGATGAGAAAGTCCCCGAGCCAGAGTTCGCTGAGGGAATGGCGATAGCGGCTTCCAGATCGCCGGCGCCCGAGAGCAGCGCCGCGAGTGAATCCGCCCCGCCGCAAATTACCGCTGAACAGCTCGAGATAACGAGTCCCTCGGTGGTCGTGCTGCCCTTTGACGTCATGGAAAACGTCCCTGATCAGCAATACCTGGCTGACGGGGTGACCGAAAACATCATCACCGCGCTTACCCGCTTCCGGGAACTGTTCGTCATTGGTACGAGGTCATCGTTCGCCGCGAAAGCGCGCTCAATGAGCGTTAAGCAACTGGGTATGGAGTTAGGTGTACAGCACGTAGTCACCGGTAGTATTCGTCAGCTGGGAGAGCGGATCCGAGTCACGGCGCAATTGCTCGACGCGGCAAGCGGGCGGCAACTCTGGGCGGAAAACTATGACCGGGAGGTGCGCGATCTTTTAGCCTTGCAGGACGACATCGCAAATCTCATTGTCAGTACGCTCGCTGGACATATCGAGGATGCCGGCCGGGAACTTGCGGCCCGTAAAGACGTCAAGGACATGGCTGCGTACGACCATGTATTGCGAGGGCGTGAGTGTCTGGCGCGCTACACGAAAGAAGGCGTGATGGAAGCCCGTGCTCACTTCACTCGTGCGCTCGAACTGGAACACGAGCATGCTCCGGCGTACGCAGGGCTTGCACGGAGCTATCTGTGGGAGTACTGGGCAGAGTGGACGCACGATCCGGAGGCGGCGCTGGACAACGCCTTCGAGCTTGCTAGTCGGGCCGTTTCGCTGGATGGCTCCGATCACGGTGCACACAAAACGCTGTCAATGTGCTATCTCCACAAACGACAATACGATATGGCTATCGTACACATCGAGAAATGCATAGCGCTCAATCCAAATGACTACGGTGGGTTCTGCGACAAAAGCTGGCTACTCGCGCTGTCCGGTAAACCCGCCGAAGGCGTCGAATGCTCGTTCGAGGGTCTTCGGCGCAACCCGTTCTCGCGCGGCATGTGCCTGATGAACGCCGGTGTGGCGCACTACACTGCGCGACACTACGAAGACGCAGTCCGTGAGTTTTCCGAATCCATGAGCTTTCAGTTGTGGCGACTGGCCGGCCTGGCCGCCAGTTATGCTCAGCTGGGTGAGATTGAAATTGCGCAAAAGACTGCCGGCGAACTGCTCCGCTACGCAAAGAGCGAACTCGCGATCGACCTTGGTGAAGACAGGGAACGCTGGCTTGGCTACTGGCAGAGAGTATTTCCGTTCAAACATTCAGAAGAATTCGAGCACCTGCTCGAAGGCCTACGCAAAGCGGGGCTCCCGGCGTAGCCGCCTACAGATCGACAGCTTGTTACCGATCGTTGGTCTGGTAAGCCTCCCGAAGCGGACATTGAACCATCTGTGCTTCGACTGGCCG
>JBHIDJ010000362.1:0-2124 GCA_046760105.1 Acidiferrobacterales bacterium
TGGCTTCGAACCACGACTACACGGACGTAGGAGGTAGAGCAACGCATGGAGCAGTTGCCGAGGTGGTTGGGAGTTCGAATCTCTCCGGGCGCGCCAATACTTTCTGCGGGTTAGGTCAAATTAAACTCCTCCGAAAGGTCGAATTCCCAAAACAATTCCCAAAAGCCCAAAGCGCGGACGCGTCTTGTGGTCAGGAATCGCTACAGGGCGTAGCATTCGCGGTTAGCTCCTTGACCTCTCGTCGTCAGGGAACGGGAGGGCGCGCCAATGCAGTGCCCGAAGTGCCAGACCGAAAACCGCGAAGGCCGGCGCTTCTGCGCCAAATACGGAGCACCGTTGCCCGCGTGTCCATCCCGACTCAGATCGAAACGCAAATACTATTGGGGTGTATCGCCAAAGAGCGCATCGATCACCGGACACTCTGGTATTTCCCCACCTTCACACTGCGACGCCATGTCTTTTAAAACGCGTTCCATTTTTCTGAGGTCAATGATTTTCCGTTTTACCTCATCAGCATGCTTGATGGTGAGAATCCTCACTTCCGCACACGTGTAATCCCCGCCGTCCACTAAACTGAGCAGCCCGCGGACTTCCTCCAAAGTAAACCCCAACTCCCGGCTGCGGCGGATAAAGAAGAGCCGCTTGAGGTGGCCCCTATCATAGAGTCGGTGTCCGCCCTCTGTGCGCGGCGGGGCGGGCAGGATGCCAATGCGCTCGTAGTAGCGGATGGTCTCGATGTTGCAGCCGGTGTGCTTTGAGAGCGCACCGATCGTCAACGGCGATGCGACCGAAACCGTGGTCCCACCCATTGAAAATACCTCTTGAATCTGTAGTTGCTACAGGTTGTATGGTACCACCAGGACAGACGACAAAGGGAAGCACGGTTGATGAACGCACAGCTGGAAAAAACCCTTATCCCGGACTATGGGTCGAGGCCAAGGGAGGTCACCCACGCCCGATCGGCACGGTCGGGCCGCTCGGGCCTCATGGCCGCCGGCGGTGTCTTGGGCGCGCTGGCGGCCTCGGCCTGTTGCATCGCGCCGCTGGTCCTCTTTGGCCTCGGCGTGAGCGGGGCGTGGATCGGTAATCTCACAGCACTTGCCCCGTATCAGCCGATATTCGTGGTTCTCACCCTGGGCTTCCTCGGCGCCGGTTTTGTCATGGTGTACCGCAAGCCAAAGGCCACGTGCCCGGCGGATGGCACATGCGACCGCCCGCTCTCAACCCGGACGACAAAGATTGCCCTGTGGGGCGCCACGATCCTGATCACCGCGGCGATCGCGTTTCCGTACGTGACGCCACTGATTCTGGATCTGTGAGAGGAGAATTTGTCCATGAAGACCATAGTAAAGACCATGACGCTTGCCGCCACGCTCTTCGCTGTTGGCGGTGCGTTGGCCGGCGAACGGACCGTCACGCTTGCGTTAGGAATATGACGTGTGCGAGTTGTCCCTACATCGTCAAACAATCCCTGGCCGCTGTTCCGGGCGTTAGTGATGTCAACGTCTCATTTAAGAAGAGAATAGCGATTGTGACCTTTGAAGATTCCACAACCACAGTGGCTGCCCTGACCGCCGCTACGACCAACAGCGGCTTCCCCTCCGAGGTTCTCGAGTAACTAAGCGTTGATGCGACGACACCGCAAACCCGCAGAAGCAAAGTAAAGGTAAATACAATGACAGAAGTTCAAAAAGAATCCGCGATCACCTGCCCCACCTGCGGGCATGGGAAGACGGAAACCATGCCGACCGATTCCTGCTTGTTCTACTACGAGTGCGAGGAGTGCCGTACGCTCCTACGACCCAAAGCCGGCGATTGCTGTGTCTTTTGTTCCTATGGCACGGTGCCGTGCCCACCAATACAGCTCGCGCAGCAGTCCGGCGGCGAGCCGGCTACTGGATGTTGCGGAGGATGACCTTCCTATCACGGCACCCGTCACCATCGTGCGCAGGATAGATTTTTATACGGTCGCCGCCCCGCTGGCATTCATTGTCGGCTTCGTCTGGGTGTATCTGGCCATGGTATTTCTTAAGATTCCAGGATGGCCGGCCATGGTGGGTATGGCAGGCTATTACGCGGTCGGCGGTCTCGCCTGTCATGAACGGCATGACAACGCTTCCAAAT
>JBHIDJ010000363.1:0-2097 GCA_046760105.1 Acidiferrobacterales bacterium
CCGAGCAAGATGAACATGAGGGCAATGGGGAGCAGGGCAACGATAGCCGAAAGCGTTACGCTATCCAGGACGGGCGAATACGCCTGGGGCCACATGCGATACGGCTCCCGGAGGTTTCCGCTCCTTAGGAATGACGCGTCGGTACTCCGAGATTGGGTAGGCGCGCTTCTGCAAATATTAGCATCTGCCAGCAATTGAGCATAGGACGGTTCTTCCCCCGGATCCAACCGTCCCGAGTCCGAGGACCTCGCCTGCCCTTTTCGGTTTCATCTCCGTCTAACTCCAGCGTCGAATGCTCCTCCTGCCGGCCCTATATGACCCACCAAGGCGGGTGATTATCCGCGCCGTTCTACCTATTAGCTTGACTTAGCTTGACCTGGCAACCCGAATTTTGCATAATTAGAGGTTATGTCCCAGTTTCGAAGAGAGTGTTACAGCGTGTCTTACGCTCATGGATGGTAATGAAAACGCTGAAGAGTGATCCCCCTGACACCGTGTCGACTCCACGATTTTCCGTCATCATTCCGGCACGGAACGACGCAGCCGCCCTCGGACGGACCCTTGACTACCTGGGTGGCCTCGTGAGGAATGGCGCGGTCGAGGTCATCGTCGCAGCCTCCGGCGATGCCGACGGCACGGAACGTGCCGTGGCGGGTCGGGCGCGCCTCCTCTGGCCTCCGGGCTCCACACGATCGGCTCTGATGAATGCTGGCGCAGCCGCGGCGCGCGGTGAAATTTTCTTCTTCGTCCACGCCGATTCCTTCCCTCCGGCGAACGGTTTCGAGCTCATCGACCAGGCCCTGTCCAGCGGTGCCGTCGTTGGTGGCGCCTTCGAGCATCTCTTTGTAGAACCCGGGTTGAGCCTGCGCACCATCACGTGCATCAACCGGATCCGATATCGCTTGACCCGCAACTACTACGGCGATCAGGGCATCTTCGTCCGAGCCGCCGTGTTCCAGCAGATGGGCGGATACAAGGACCTTCGGATCTTGGAAGATCTCGAATTCACCCAGCGCCTCAAGGGGATGGGACGATCCGTCCTGATCCCGGTGCCGGTGCTCACTTCGGGACGCCGCTTGATCGCCCGCGGACCATGGCGCACCTTTTTCTTCATTGTATGGCTGCTGTTTCTGCACACCTTACGCCTCGACACCCAGCGGCATGCCGAGCGCTGGCGTGGCCCGGGAGAGAGCCCGCCGGGAAGCCCATGGCCCCGTGGTCACCTGCACCAAGGAGGTTGGTGAATGAGGCCGAATCCCCCGACCCTTCGCGTGGTGGTCATCGGCAGCAAGGTGGTGTGCTGTCTGCCGGAAATGTGCCGCCTCGTACTCGCGCTAGCCCACCGCCAGTTGATGATCCTCCTTATCGGATTGTTACTCGTCTCCCCCACTGTCATTTTCGCATCGGATCCGTCGCCACTGTCGACAGACATGCAACAGTATTCGACGCGATTCCACGAGAACCCGTCGCGACTCCGCGAAATCCGGGAAGAATTGGAGCGCAGAATCAAAACCAACTCCCATATGGAATACCTTGTGGCGCTGGCGAAGGTGTGCTTCATCCTCGGCGACGTTCTGGCCACGACAGACATCCAGAAAGCGGATGCCTTCGAGCGTGGGCGGCAGGTCGCTGAACGGGCCGTAGAGCTCGAACCGAAAAACGTGTCCGCCCGTTTCTGGTACGCTTCCAATACCGGACGATGGGGACAATCCAAGGGTTTCCTGCGATCTCTCTTTCTCGTGCCGACCGTCAAAAAGGAGATCAATATCATCCTTAAACTGGATCCAAATTTCACCCCCGCCTATGCGCTTGCCGGCAATTTCTTTTATGAAGTGCCCGGCCTCTTTGGTGGCGACCTGGACAAGGCCGAGGAGATGTTCCGAAAGGGACTGGAGCAAGACTCGACGTTTACAGGATTGCGCGTGGGTCTAGCCAAGACGCTCATCAAGAAAGGGCGGGACAAGGAGGCGCAGCAACAGCTCCAGGCCGTGCTGGACGAGAAGGAACCACGAAACCTGGCCTACTGGACCCTCAAGGATTCCAAGGAGGCTCAGGAGCTTCTCGACTCCATCAAGAAAAGATCAGAAGCACGGGATG
>JBHIDJ010000364.1:0-2095 GCA_046760105.1 Acidiferrobacterales bacterium
TGATTCTGTTTGGTGTCTTGACGCAACCCAGTTGGGCCTTGGATGCCAAACTCGAAGTAGTTGCGGAGGGGCTTACCGCGCCGTTGATTCTGATGTCGCCGCCGGACGGCAGCAAACGACGCTTTATCATCGAGCAGATCGGCGTTATCAAGATCTTGACGTCGGATGGCAAGTTGCTGGATGAGCCTTTTCTGAATATCCGGCATAGGCTGATTCCGCTTTTCGCCGATTTCGATGAACAAGGCCTGCTAGGACTCGCGTTTCATCCTGACTTCAAGAACAACGGCAAGTTTTATATCTCCTATTCCGGACCGATCCATGGTGCCTCGCACCACGACATACACTTCTGGTATGCCCATACGAACTATGTGGCGGAGTACAAAGTGTCCAAGGACAACCCGAACAAGGCCAATCCAAAGACGGAGCGAATCATCACCCAAGTGGATTGGCCGCAGTTCAATCACAATGGCCACTGGATTGGCTTCGGGCCGGATGGTTATCTATACATTTCCATGGGTGACGGCGGCTATGCTAACGACTGGGGGATTGGCCACAACGTGACTATGGGGAATGGCCAGGATCGGACCGTGCTCTTGGGCAAGATCCTTCGCATCGACGTGAATAATGGCGAGCCGTACTCGGTCCCCAGGGATAATCCTTTTGTCGGCAAGTCTGACGTTCGTCCCGAAATCTGGGCGTACGGCTTCCGCAACCCGTGGCGCTGTTCCTTCGACATGGGCGGCAACCGCGAGCTGTTTTGTGCCGACGTGGGGCAGAACAGCTTCGAAGAAGTGGACATCGTCGAGAAAGGCAAGAACTACGGATGGCGCGTGAAAGAGGGTACACATTGCTTCGATTACGTCAATCCGAACACCCATCCGAAATCCTGTGACGATGCCGGTATGGTCGATCCGATCATCGAGTACAATAACTGCAACGTTACCGATGACTGCAAAGGTCTTTCCGTTACCGGTGGTTATGTGTACCGCGGGCGCCACACGGCTTGGCAGGGCAAGTACTTCTTCGGGGACTGGAGCAAGTCATTCGCCGTCAAAGACGGCCGACTTTATGTGGCTTCGAACAAGGATGGCAAGTGGCAGATGGAAGATGTGAACGTCACCAATATGCCCAAGTTCAATTCCTATGTGCTGGCCTTTGGCCAGGATGCCGATGGCGAGATTTATGTGATGACAACGGACACGCGTGGTCCAGTGGGTGGTCTTGATAAGGTCTACAAGATCGTTCCCTAGACAATCGAGCGCACTGGCACGGCAAGCGTAAAGTCTGCTGTCACGACGTTCTCTATCATCTTGGCATCGAGCGCAGCGCTGAGCGCGGCGGGTTTTTGGAATACTCGATCATCACGCGTCTCGGGCTGCGCCCGTTTTGTCTTTAGCGGGGTTAGTCTTCCAAGCCGCGGATGGTCGTGCCGTCGGGGCCCTAGCTTTTTTTGGTAGTTCGTTAGCGCATGGAGAGAATTTTATTTCTAGCGGTTGTTACGTTAACGATATTCGCGGTCGGGGGAGTGCTGGCGACGTTTTCGACCAGCCGATCGGCTAGTGCCCAAGAAGTCGAATTCACCGCAGAGTATTTGAGCAATCCCGACAATATTGCCCTGGGCAAAAAGGTATGGTTCAAGCGCTGCAAATTCTGCCACGCTAAGGCGACCTACCCGGGCAAGGGCCCCAAATTGCAACCCTCGCGATACACGCCCCAGTTCGTCTACGATCGCGTGACTAACGGTTTCCGGGGAATGCCTTCGTGGCGGCATGAGTTTTCAGAAGAAGAGAGAAGAGCGGTGGTTGCTTATGTAATGAGCAAGGGGTTTTCCAATTAGACACGCATCTCCCGCCTTTCCGCTAAGGTTGATAACAAATCGCAGCCTCCAAGTAAGTAACGCCGCCAGGCCTATGGGGCGACACGCCCGCTATAAGGCGGCCCCGGTGTCTGGGATATTTGCTGCCAACCGTTAGTCGGCGCTTATACTCCGCGTCCGGGTGCGCCTGGCCAGGAGGTAGAGGTAGGCAAGCGCCACGCCGGCGACGAGCAGTCCCAACGACTCTCGCGCCTCTTCAACATAAGGCCTATCCGGGGA
>JBHIDJ010000365.1:0-2075 GCA_046760105.1 Acidiferrobacterales bacterium
GGCGTCGGCCACACCCGGAGAGATTCTCCATGAACTAGCGATTGAGGAGGCCTAGCCCGCATTTCTCACCGGCTGTCGTAGCGAGGGCGCGTAGATGCGCGGGAATACAAGGCGCGCGAGCGAAAATGCGCGGAGGCGTACTTGATAGTACGTTGAGCACATTTTCCGAGCGCAACGCCGTAGCCACGCGTAGATCCGCGGCCGCAGTAGATAGCTGGTGAGAAATGCGGGCTAGATGTACACCGTCACAGGTTGTAAACTGCAAACGGCCTTCTCTAGATCCTGATCGTTGGGCGCAATCGTTTGTTATGGCCGACGCCGCGACAAAGAAGTGGTATCTGGTTTACTGTAAGCCCCGCCAGGAAGATGTCGCGAAAATCAACCTTGGGCGCCAAGGGTTCGAGACATACCTGCCCAAGATCCGTCAGCCGCGTCGGCGACTGAACCGTCGGGTAACGGTGGTCGAGCCTATGTTCCCGCGCTATCTCTTTATTCACCTCGATTCTCGTCATGATAACTGGGGACCGATACGCTCGACGCTGGGCGTGACGTCGCTTGTCCGTTTCGGGCAATACCCGGCCCCGGTGCCAGATCCCCTAATTGCTGCACTGAGGGCACGCGAAGACGAGCAGGGCATTCAGGATTTACCCCCGCCCGACTACAAACACGGGGACCGACTGCGCGTCGCCGACGGCATCATGATGGGTTGCGAGGGGCTCTTTCTCGCGCGTACCGGTCGGGACCGGGTCATCGTGTTGCTGGACATCATGGGCAGGCAGGCGCGGGTGGAGCTCGCCCAGGGCTTCGTCGAGCCCGTCCGCTAGACTCATCTATTTCAGCCAAAAGACCGGCTTGACGCTCCCTTCCTAAGGCTATAGTGTTCACGTTATGAACAGGAAGACGGAGCGCGAGGACGAGCTCATACTAGAGCTCCTGGACGCGATAGGGAAGAAAAGCGACGTCAGCCAGCGGCATCTTGCCCGTCATATGGGGGTTGCGCTTGGGCTTGCTAACTCTTACCTGAAGCGCTGCATACGCAAGGGCTTTGTCAAGATCCGCGAGGCCCCGGCAAACCGCTACCTGTATTACCTCACGCCCAAGGGCTTCGCCGAGAAAAGCCGCCTCACTGCCAAGTACCTGTCTATCTCCTTTGCCTTTTATCGGCGCGCCAGCGCCTCCTGCGTGCACGTCTTTCAGCAATGTGCGGCGAACGGCTGGCAGCGAGTCATTCTGTGTGGGGTGTCGGATCTGGCAGAGATCGCGTCCTTGCAAGCGGTGGAAAGTGAAGTCGAAATAGTCGGGGTGTACGACCCACATACCGACCGCACAAGCTTTATCGGCAAACGGGTTTGGCGCGATTTGAATGGCGTGGAACCCTTTGATGGCTGTGTGTTGACGGATCTGCACTCACCAGCGACGAGCTATGAACAGCTCGTGGCGCTTGTGGGGCGCGAACGCGTGGCCGTGCCAGATATCTTGAGGTTGGAATAGGGTAGCCATAGTTGATCCCCACGCACTGATGGGGATCAGCGAGAGAGGAGTATTGATGCGCTGTGCGGAACGTGAAAAACGTTCTGCATGGCGGTAGCGTGCTTGAATTCCTAAATTTTCACCACAGAGCACACAGAGAGCACAGAGAGTTGGCCGTAGGTAAAGAAAAACTGAATGAACTGACCGAGACAATTATCGGTGCTGCCATCCGAGTACATCGCGAGCTTGGTCCCGGGTTGCTGGAGTCCACCTACGAGGCTTGTCTGTCGTATGAGCTCGTCGAGGCCGCTTTAAGCATAGAGCGTCAGGTCGCTCTTCCTGTTCGATACCGAGGTGTGAATCTTGACTGTGGTTATAGGATCGATCTGTTAGTGGAAAAAGTGGTCATCGTAGAACTCAAGTCGGTCGATCGGCTCGAGCCAATTCACGAGGCGCAACTCCTTTCGTATCTGAAGCTATCTGGCTGTAATGTAGGATTACTGATCAACTTCAATGTCAAGATCCTGAGAAACGGTATTCGTAGGATGATTCACGGCATAGATTTGGCAGCAGGCGCAGAGGTTCAAGCCTAGGAATTGTTGTGC
>JBHIDJ010000366.1:0-2052 GCA_046760105.1 Acidiferrobacterales bacterium
GCATCGAGGATGTGGAAGATATTATTGCTGACCTTGAACAAGCCCTCGAAAGGGCGTAGTTAAGGACTTCCCGCAAAGCGGTTACGCGGATCGGGTGAGTCCCTCGCGCTTCTTCAGATTGAGCGGATCGTTGGGATCCACACCCTGCATGAAGAGTCCTTTGCGGTCAACATCGGTTAACTGGTAGACCAGTCCCAGCCAGTTGTTAAACATGGCCTTGCCGGTATCCGACCAAGTATTATCCGCATACGGCTTGACCCGGCTCTCCGGAAATTCAGGGGGCATCTGGCGGTTCGCCTTCGCCGCCACGACCTTCTCCTTGTAGGGCTCGAGGATAGCGATCGCCTCCGGCGCGAAGTAGTGCTCCGGGTAAGGTGGATAGTCGTCTCTTTCCCCGTTGATGAAGCGCGACACCTCGCGCTTGTATTCCTTTAGTAAGCTGTTGATGTCGTACTCTGGGTGGCCCTGAAAATAGACCCCGCGGAAGCCGTCAGCACTCACCGCCATATGGACACCCGCCTCTTTGCTCTCAGCGAGAACCCTCAGCCGCGCCCCTTCGACCTGCTCGTGGGTGACCTCGTAGACATGCGAGTGGGGTGCATCGAAACGTGTATTGATATTGCTAACGAGCGGGTGTGCAGAATCGAGAACGCGATGCGAGTATACGCCCCATCGCTTCTGCGGCAAGCGAATGCGCTCAACCCCGTGGTACTGCTTTAAATAGGCGTGGGTAGCGAGACAAGAGAAAACGATGGAGCATATGTGCTCGCGCGCCCAGGCGATGACTTCTGTCATCGGTTCCCAAAAAGCTTCCTTGGTGAGATCGGGATGCGCCGGGTTGGCGCCGGTGATGACGAGGGCATCCAAGCCATCGTGCTGCAACCGGTGGTAATCCTCATAGTAGGTTTGTAGATAGGCTTGTGCCTCCTGACTCCGCGCCTCTGCGTCGACAGCAAAAGGATGCACATAGAACTGCGCAACGCGATTGCAGGATCCTACCAGTCTCAAGAACTGTCGCTCTGTCGCCTGCAGCGCCGCATCGGGCATCATATTAAGTAAACCGATATGGAGCTCACGAATATCCTGCCGGAGCGCGCGCTCTACGCCCAGGACTTCTTGCCCCTCTTGGCGAAGACGCTCAAACGCTGGCAAACGTGAGTGGGCCACCAGTGGCATGATGTTACGCCTTGCCGGTCGAACGTCGAGTGCGGCGTGCCTCCTGTAAGGTGGTGGCGACCAAGTCTAAAAAGCCGGCCTCGTCCTGTACCCGTTCTGCATCACTAGCTTCCACGGTGTAACCGTATCTATCTGCGATCGCTTGATACAGCGGTCGACGACGTGCCACCAGCTTGGGGAAGATCCACTGCACAAACTGGTCGGGATTGATTTCGTCGAACGAGTGCACATTCTCCTGTTGCATATACTCGGCCAGTTTCGCCTCCAAAAAGGCATCCTGATAATACAGCGGCTTTGGGCATTCAATCTGGCGCGTTATCAGTTTTTCTTCCATCCCCTTATCCGCGCGGATATAGATAATCAGAGTAGTCTCGGCAAGGGTCTGCAGCACCTCATCATCGTCGAGTTCACAGACACTCCCTCCCGTGTCGTTTACGAAATGGGGATAACCGTAGATTTCTCTGGCCTTGGTGATAAAAACCTTCACGTCCTTCATCGCGCCGATCTCCGCTTCGCGATGCAAGCGCTGCCGCTCTTTGAATTCTTCTAGTGGAAGCCCGCCGAGGTCACGATTACCGATCTTGCCCAGGAATGTGGTTACGGGTTCGAGGTTATGTACCGTAATATTGCTGGCGATGTAGATAGAATCACTACGCAACAGATCTCTAAGAAACTCCATCTCCATGGCTTTCTTTTTAATATTGTCGAGAATGGGTTCTTCCAGGTACTTCGTGCCGATACGATAATCACCCGAGTAATGGAACCACCGATTTTTTGGCAGTTTATTGGCGAGCGTGGTCTTGCCGACCCCAGACATACCCAGCAGCGTAATGGCCTTGTTTTCCCACTGCAGGAATTCGTCATGAGACATTCTCA
>JBHIDJ010000367.1:0-2041 GCA_046760105.1 Acidiferrobacterales bacterium
CCTGCCTCGATCCAGGCGCTATACCAGAGACTTCCGAGATCCGTGGCTGCTTGCGCCATACTGAGTTTGGCCAGCTTGCCGGCGAACACGTAGAGGACCGCGTAATAGGCGTCGTCATAGCCTCGCGTCCCCCGGCGTGACAGGGTGTCGGCACGAAGCAGGTTATCCACCCAGACGTAGCTGTCGATGAGAAAATCGAAGGTAAAGGTGACCGCGTCGGCAGTCCGTTGTGCCGGTTGCGCGAAGGCGGCCAGATCCTGGTATTGTGCCACGTGCCTGGTGATCATGTCGTCCTCGAAGCGCTTATGAATCCCGCGGTTGCCGGTGAATTGACCATCGTAGTTCG
The DNA here is from genome assembly GCA_046760105.1 of Acidiferrobacterales bacterium. Classification (GTDB taxonomy): domain Bacteria; phylum Pseudomonadota; class Gammaproteobacteria; order Acidiferrobacterales; family SPGG2; genus JBHIDJ01. The sequence continues at coordinate 347 of JBHIDJ010000367.1, forward strand.
TTGTGGTGTGGAGCGGCTGATGTCCGTCGGCGACATAGTGGCCGAGATGGGCCGCGAGCAGTGGCACGCGCTTCCAGTCCGAGGCCTGCATCGCTTTCACCAACTCTCGATAGAGTCCGTTGATGCGCCAGGGGAGAAGTCCTGCCCCTTTCAGTCTTTCCCGACCGTACTTGGCCAGCGCCTTCTCATAGTCCCGCGGGATCTTTCGAAAGGGAAAGCGATCCAGCTCATCCAGGTCGAACCAGTGGCGGATCCGCTCTGCCTCCCCGTCCCGATAGGTGAGAAAGGTATCAGGGTCCTTCCCATGTTCGCCGATGAAGGTCTGGTGTTTCATGAACAGACGACGGAGCGGCTGCGGCAATGTGGTACACGCCGCCCGGTTGACCAGGACATGAGCCTCAAGTCCCCAGCCGAGCAAGGGGGCCGGCCACGCCACCGTTAGGAGTACCAATACCACTGCTCCCCACCAATGCCCCATTCGCTTCATCCCCGGAATACCGATGTGCATAATAAGAAAAATGTGCCATAGTGACCAGAACAATCCAACAGAAAAGCAAAATCAAGAGGGTGGGTCATGAAACCACTAGACCGGCGATGTCTTCTTCGTGGCACAGGGCTTGCACCCTTTTTCATTACCCCTTCCCAAAGTAAAGTACTAGTTCAACGGATTTCACCTCACCGCGGCAGGGTGCGTGACTGTTATACTAGAGTCTGGAAGTGATTTGGCATGCCCCTATACGTCATTATTCTTATTGTCGCAGTGGTGCTCATCATCGGTTGGCAATTGCACCAGAGAGATAGGAGGCGTGTTCACGAATGCTTGAGAAAGCAAGCGGCAAGGCTGAATGGCAAGGTGCGGCCAGCCACGTTATTCACCTATCCGCAGCTCTATTTTCGCTATCAGGATGTAGAGGTGCTGGTGTCCGCCATGCCGGGCAGCAGCGGTCACGGTAGGGCACGACCTCCGACCGCATTCGCTCAGTTCTATTTTGAGATATATCCCGAGTACGTGTTTCGAATTCGGAACAAGTCCGTTCAAACAATGATTGAGAAGATGTTGGGACTACGAGATCTTCAAACAGGCAATTCACGATTCGACGATCATTTCGTTGTGCAGAGTAATGACGAGGACTTCATTCGTCACCTTCTTACTAGCGAAATTCAAAATAAGCTGTTGGAATTCAACCCAGCCCATGGTCTTGACATCAGCTTTCAAAAGACGACGCTGTATAGAGAGGGTCGACTCGTATTTGGGGTTGAGCGGCCTCGACTTGATGTAACGATTGAAAAGATTGCGACTGAGGATCAAGATTACCATCGACTCATTACGACAGCGACCATCTTTTGTGACCGGTTACGGATCCTCGCAGAAACAAACGAAACGTCAGGACCATAAGGTTCCAGCGGGGATGGACTTACACCCTCCGCGCAGACCTGTCGGTTCAACTTCGCTGTTGCCGACGAGGGTGACTCGAAGGTTACCCGCACCGAAGCGGCCCGCCCAGAGAAAAGAGCTCCTCTAATAGCGCAAGAAAAACTCAGCACATAAGACGTTGACGAGGAGTGCACAACCAGTGCATCCTAATAGCGGAGTTAGCTACTCATGGGTGAAAAGCTACAGAAGGTCTTAGCCCTGGCTGGCATCGGATCTCGCCGGGAGATGGAGCGGTGGATCGAGCAAGGCCGTGTCTCGGT
>JBHIDJ010000368.1:0-2005 GCA_046760105.1 Acidiferrobacterales bacterium
AGCAAGTCCTAAACCCGGATTTTCGTAGCCCTCTAGCGACTTGCTACTTATTCCTTATTGCTTGCTACTCGGTTTATAAAAAAGAAAACCCCGCCTTGCGCGCGAAGCGGGGTTGGATCCGTGGAAGAAAATGCGGAGCCCGCGCTTAGTGAGGCATGATGCTGACCGTCTTGCGGCCCCGGCGCCCCTTAATCTGGAACACGACCCGGCCGTTAACCCTGGCATATAACGTGTCATCCCTGCCAATGCCAACGTTGATGCCAGGATGAAATTTCGTGCCTCGCTGGCGCACCAGTATATTGCCCGCCGAAACGTGCTCTCCCGCGAACCGCTTCACGCCGAGCCGTTTTGACTGAGAATCGCGTCCGTTGCGCGAACTACCGCCTGCCTTCTTGTGTGCCATAGTGTCTCACTCCGCCGCTGCCGGTTCGGCAGTTGGCTGCTTGTCCTCTTCCGTTTCTTTTGCGACCTTCTTTTGGGTCGCGCGGGCCTTCCCTGCGCCACCGATGCTGGTGACTTCCAACTCTGTGTATTCTTGCCGGTGTCCTGTACGTCGGCGGGAGTTCTTACGCCGACGCATCTTGAACACCCGAATCTTGTCACCGCGGCCATGGCCCCTAACTGTCGCGGTGACCGGCTCCGAAAGTAACGGTGTACCTATGTGGACGTCATCATTATCCTTAATAAGCAGGACCTCATGGAGGTTAATCGATTCGCCGGGTTGCGCTGGAAGCCGCTCCACACGAATCACATCCCCTATGGCCACTCGGTACTGCTTGCCACCAGCTTTGACTACCGCATACATAACGGATTGCAGAAAGGTGCCTCAAAGGCCGGCAATTCTAATGGCTGCCCCTCACAAGGTCAAACAACTTGACGCCTGCCAGGCCGCCCCCTAGCATCGGTTTTGTAATGCAGCAGACCCAGCCGAAACCGGTTGTTGATGGGCTCGCCGACGTTCGCGCGCTCGTGCAGGAAGACCTGCGAGCGGTCAACCACGAGATCGAGGCGAGACTTCAATCTGACGTAGCGCTAATCAACCAACTAAGCGCCTATATCGTCAACAGTGGCGGTAAACGCCTGCGACCGATCTTGGTGCTGCTCAGCAGCAAGGCGTTCAACTACATCGGTCGGAACCACATCCAGCTCGCCACCATCATTGAATTCATTCATACCGCTACGCTGTTGCACGACGATGTCGTCGACGCCTCCGAGATGCGCCGCGGGCGATCAACGGCGAACGCGATATGGGGTAATGAGGCGAGTGTGCTGGTCGGAGATTTCTTGTACTCGCGCGCGTTCGAGATGATGGTCGAGGTCAACAGCATGCGCGTCATGGAGATCCTCGCGAGAACGACCAACATGATCGCCGAAGGCGAAGTCATGCAATTACTGAACTGCCATGATCCCGATATCCTGGAGGATCAGTACATTACGGTGATCCGGAGTAAGACGGCGAAACTGTTCGAGGCTGCTGCACAACTGGGCGCTGTCATTGGCGGTCAGAACAGGGAGGTACAAACAGCGATGGCCGCCTATGGGATACACCTGGGCACGGCCTTTCAACTGATCGACGATGTGCTTGACTACAGTCGGGACAATCGCACGCTCGGAAAGAACATCGGTGATGATCTCGCCGAAGGTAAACCGACGCTGCCATTGATCCACGCCTTGTATGAAGGCGATGCCAAACAACGGCGGCTGCTGCGCACAGCCATCGAGAGAGGAGGGCTAGATCGAATCGACGAAGTGGTGGTCGCGATTGAATCTACCGGTTCCATCGCGTACACTGCGCGCAAAGCTGAAGACGAGGCTGAATTCGCAAAACAGGCCCTAGTCACGATACAAGACTCGCCGTTCAAACAAGCTCTTCTCGACCTGGTCCATTTTTCCGTTCATCGCGACTACTAGCCACAGCTTGGAATATCGGGGTGTAGCTCAGCCTGGTAGAGCACTGCCTTCGGGAGGCAGGGGTCGGAGGTTCAAATCCTCTCACCCCGACCAG
>JBHIDJ010000369.1:0-2000 GCA_046760105.1 Acidiferrobacterales bacterium
GGACCGCTCAATCAATTACTGTTGCATTTTGCGGGATCGCACGATAGTTCCATTTAGGTAAGAGGGCGTCGAATACGATTCTCAGGTTCTGTTTCATTTGCTCCGTGGCATTACGTCCAGTTTCATAATGACGGCGAATGACGTTCACCGTCGTTCTCAGTCCGGTGCTCGTTGAGGCTTTGCGCATCAAGGTGACCACCGTGTCCAGTGTGTCGAACAGCATCCCCTGACAGGCTCGCGTGATGTGAGGAAAAAGACGACGCTCAATCAAATTGTACTTCGAACAATAGCTCGGGTAGTGAGCCACACGAATTTCCACACCAATCTGGTCGGCTAGCACTTGAAGATCATGCTTGAAGATATAGGTATGTGCGGCGTTGCTGCCGCCGCAATCGCACAGCCACAGAATCGACGTCGCCTCAGGATAACACTGCTTGCCAATGCGATTCCAATACCAGCGAAAACTGTCACACGCAAACTGACTGGTGTCATGCGACAAGCCGAGGTTGATATGCCCCCGGTTGCGGACTCGATCGTAAATGCCGTGTGGAATCACCACGCCGTCAGCCCAACTGGGAAAATCATGATCGAAGGCGTGAAACGCCCGCGTGCTGCGGACTCGACCGGCCCGAAACAGCTTGCCCAGGTGCTCTTTCGCTTTGGTGTCAATCGAAAAATAGGGATTGCCGGCTTCTTCGTATGCAGCGATCAGATCGGCAATCCGTCCAAACTGCGTATCGCGGTGCGGCGAGTGACCGCCGGCGATGTCTTTGGCAATCTTGCGCAACCGCAGGTCGTGCTCCTCCATCCAGTGCCGAATGACATCGGCGCAAACCGGCGTTCCCATCTTGGCCATGGTGACGGACAGGATGGCCGGAGACAGATCGGTAAACACGAGCTTGGCGTCGTCGGGATCGCCTGCCGTACGCGTCTCCAACACCGACTTCAGATTCTGTTCAACCGCGGAGTCGGGCACGACTTTTTTTTTTCGGCCGGCACCCGGTCGGCGGACTTGACCGGCCGCGGGGTCGTGGGGCAATTCATCGAGTTCGGCCAGTCCCCTCTCGATCGTTCGCCGCGAGCACCCCAGGACCTCGGCCATATACTTCACGCCGCCATGGCCCAACTGCCGCGCTTGAACGGCCGCAAACCGCCGCCGTTCCTTTTCAGACAAGGTGTCATAAAAATCCCGAACGTTCTGTTCAACCGCCACATTCCATGCCTTCGTAAAGAAGAATGCCATCGTTGGCCTCCCGAAACATGACACCATCTTCAAACCGATCGACGCGGCACCTTTGTAGCAAAAAATACGAAGAAACGCGACACTAATTCATCGAGCGATAATAAGGTCGTCACCACCACGAACACCTGGGTGCGAAACCCACGTCGACTCACCCGCACCCGCAGCTCCCGCACCCTCAACGCATCGGGTAGCCGGTCGTAGGTGGCTTGATCCATCCAAGACGCTCTGACGGGCTTGGGCCACTGCACCACGTGATCCTCACGGCCCAAGCGCTGGCCACGACGAAAGTCGGATTTGCGCCGATGGTGCTGACGCCCCACATAGTCGATGCCGCTTTCATGCAGCCCCACCAAGGTCCAATAGGAGCTGTAATAACAGTCTGCAAGCAACACATCGCCAATCTGTAAGTGGCTCTGTTGTTGGCGAAACAGGGCCAGTTCACCGGTCGCTTTGCCCTGATAAGGTCCCACGCCAAGGGTCGTCAGGGCGCCACTGGCCAAGTCAAAGACGGCGACCAGGCGCGCAATGGGAAAGCCCAACCCGGGCTGCTGAGCCCGCTGCTGGGGATAAGCCTCTTGATTGGCCTCGGTATCGGGCATCGACACCGTGGAGCCGTCCACGATTTTGACCCGGCGTCCGTTCCAGCGCCACGCCTCGGGTGTGAGGTCACAAAGGCGCTGGCCACTTTGGCGCGCCAGGGACACCACCGCACCTTCGGGCAGGCGGATGCGGGCTTTACAATAACTGCCGGTATTGG
>JBHIDJ010000370.1:0-1997 GCA_046760105.1 Acidiferrobacterales bacterium
CTCGTCTCCCGTCAGTCGAATATCAGAACGACGTAAGTCAGGAAGAGGATCAGATGGATTACCCCGTGCAAAACGTTGGTTTGCTCACTGCTGAAGTTGACGACCGCCACCAGCAGCGTGAACACTAGGAGATAGACCTCCGCCTCATCGAGCCCGAGTTCCACGGTCATGCCGGTGATCATGCCGATACCAAGGACCGCGGGGATGGTTAGACCGATGGTCGACAGCGCGGAGCCCAGGGAGATGTTCATGGTCCGCTGGAGCTTGTTGCCCAGCGCGGCCTTGATGGCAGCCATGCCTTCCGGAGTCAGCACGAGGATAGCCACGAGGAAACCGCCCAGGGCTTGGGGGGCGCCCACCTTCACAATCCCGTGGTCAACCAACAGAGCCATCTTCTTGGACAGCAGGACGATGGGGAGCATAGTGAGCAGTAACAGAATGGCGTGGTAGCCGATCGAGCGAACGACAACATTGCCGTGGTCGTCGGCCAATAGCTCCTCGGCACCCTCGAGCGGGGTCGGCTGCTGGAAGAAGCCGCTGTGACGCAGGGTTTGTATCCACAGAAACGTCCCGTACAACGAGACCGACACCACGATCAGCCAGACGGCCACCAGGGTTGTCACTTCACCCCCGGGTGCCGAGGGCATGTAGCGGGGCAGGATCAGGCCCAAACCCGCCAGCGGGATGATTACGCCCAGATAGGTCGCTGCCCCGCTGAGGTTATAGCTCTGCTCTCGATGGCGAAGCCCACCGATCAGCAGGGTGACGCCAAGCATGCCGTTGAGCACGATCATCAGCACCGAGAAGAGGGTGTCGCGGGCGAGGGTCGGGTTCTCAATCCCCGTCAGCATCACCGCCGAGATCATGATGACCTCGATGCTGATGACGGAGGTGGTGAGGATCAACGTGCCGTAAGGCTCGCCAAGGATAATAGCCAGGCTGTCAGCATGGCGGACGACGCCGAATGCCAGCCACAGCATGACCGAGAAGAGGCAGACGAAGAGAAACCCGTGCCAGAGTGGATTTGACAGGTCGCCAAGCCACGCATCGCCGAATGCGGTGAAGAGCGCTAAAGCCGCGATCCCGAACCAGAGCGGCAGCTCGGAATGAAGCACTCCCCGTGGTGAAGCAACCATGGGATCCCCCCTGCTGTTGTGATGGCTCGCTCGCCGTCACTATATAGGAGACTCGGCTTCCGTGGCCAGCTATTGTAGGAAAGCGTAAAATAGGGTCAGACTCGATTTAGCGTAGAAGAGAGAGATTAGACGAGGGCAGGTCTGGGAGGGTGCACCGCGTGGCCCGATTGCCGCGTTATTTCGTCAAAGGACAGCCACTGCATGTCATTCAGCGTGGCAACAATCGCGAGCCGATCTTTGTGCATGCGGGTGACTACCGCTTCTATATGGAATGCCTGCAAGCGGCGGCTGAGCGACACGGCTGTACCATCCATGCCTATGTGTTGATGACCAATCACGTGCACTTGTTGGCCACACCTGCATCTGATAGTAGTTTGCCTAAGACCCTCCAATCGGTGGGTCGCCGCTATGTGCAATACTTTAATTACACCTATGGGCGAACCGGCACCTTATGGGAGGGCCGCTATCGGGCAACCTTGATTGACACGGAGCGTTATCTGTTGACCTGTATGCGCTATATCGAACTTAACCCGGTGCGCGCGGGCATGGTCAGGCATCCACGAGACCACCCTTGGTCGAGCTATCGCGCGCATGCTTATGGGGAAAACACGGCCTTCCTGCACGATCACGAACTCTACCAAAGGCTCGGGCGAAGCGCGAAAGCAAGGCAGGGTGCGTACCGACAGCTGTTTAGAGTACAAATTCCCAAGGCAGAGTTGGACGCGATTCGGGCGGCAACGAATAAGGCTTGGGTGCTGGGCAATGATCGCTTCCAAAAGAAGGTTGCGCGACGGGCCGGTCGTCGGGCGACACCGCTGCCTAGGGGGCGACCGTCAAAGGCGGGATAAATCGAGTCTGACC
>JBHIDJ010000371.1:0-1977 GCA_046760105.1 Acidiferrobacterales bacterium
AGGAGGCGTTCGGAATCCAGGCCCGCAATCTGGGAAGGCTCCATGCGGCGGGCGTTCGGATCTCCTTTGGCACGGACGGAGGCACCGGCTGGAGGGCGCCCATCGAGATGGTGGAGATGGTGGTGGCGGGGATGTCGCCGGCTGAGGTCATCACGGCTGCGACCCGCAATTCGACCGAGCTGCTGCGACTCGCTGACGTTGGCACGGTGGAAGCCGACAAAAGCGCGGACTTCATCGTGCTGGACGCGAATCCGCTCGACGACATCATGAATATGCGGCGAATCGCGGCCGTCTACCTTCGAGGGGAGAAGGTCGACCGCGCTGCACTGCGGTCTCGCTGGACCGGGCAGTAGTGTGTTGGGTCGTCACGAAGACACGAATTTGTCTGGAGGGGCCGGGTTGTCGGACAAGGAGATGGAGGAGGCTTGGAACAACGGTGAGCGAAAAAGTGTCATCACGCAAGTACTGAAACCACGGTAAGGCATAAGTCACAGTGATTGCATTATAGTCCTCCAAGTGAAACACTTTTCGAGGGGAGATCGCATGAAGACGTTCGTTCTGCTGATGGGGGCCGCGCTGACCACTCTGCTAGGGGTATCTGCTGGATACGCTCAGCAATCCTCTTTTAACCGTTTGTCCTCAGACGTTTTCGACGTCGTCCCGCCCTCCGATCGGGTGATCGGCACGCCTGGCGAGATGAGGGTCCAGCAGAACTCATGTCGCGTTCTTCCCACCGGTGACACGCGGCGACGCATTGTCGATGTGGTGGTGCAGGAATGGGGCTTCTTCGGGTTCCCGGTCGCGGACCAGGGGACACGCGACGAGCAGCTTCGGCGTGCGGAGGGATCCGATACGAATGATTCTCAACCGCGCCGACGTCGCCGATCACGGCTAAGCACTGGAGAATTTGCGCGCGTCGCGGACTCGATCGCCGGTTATTGGGCGGCCACTCCCGACGGTCAGTGGATGGTTGACAGGCAGAACGGGAGGTGGAATAGAACCGAGGACGTCGGATCCAGGTGGCGCGATCCCTGGTCGGCCGCATTCGTCTCGTGGGTGATGTGCGAATCCGGTCTCGGTGACCGAGACCAGTTCCGACGTGCCATCGCCCACCATGAGTATATCGACCAGGCGATTAGGGCCCGCGACGGTGGCATGACAGAGCCGGCCTTCGACGCCTACGATATCGGAGAGGCGGCGATCGCACCCGGTGACTTGTTGTGCTCCGCCCGGCGACCCCGCTACAGCACGATCGCCGAGCGGCGCTCGCAGATGGGCGAAGGCGCGCGTACACATTGCGATGTCGTGGTCAAGGTGGACCGGGTGGGCGCACGCATCTTCGCCATCGGAGGCAACGTCCGCAGCACGGTGAGCTTGAAGGTCCTGGCAGGTGTTCACGACGAGCGCGTGGGCTTGCGCCCGGTGAACCGCCTTTTCGCCCATCTGAAGCTGCGCGCCGACCCGATCGAAGCGGAAGCGTTCGACAACACTCCGACGATCAAGGCACTTTCGTGCGCCGTAGGGTTCGAGCCGCCCAGACAGTTCGCCGTCAACAACCTGACGACTTTGGGAACGGTGCGGACCGAGGCCTGTTGATCGCGTGCAGTTTCTGGTTCGGAGGATTCTTCAGTCGTCCAATGGTTTCTTCGTCACCCTGATCAGACTGCCTTCGTCCCCATCGATCAGCAGGTAGACAGCTCCGTCCGGCGCTTGCGCTACCGTGCGAATCCGACGCTAAGAACCGACGAACAGTCGCTCTTCAGCGACGACTCGGTCGCCGACCAGTTCCAGTCGTGCCAGGTGCTCCCCGGCCAGTGTACTGACCAGGAGGTCGCCTCTTCAAGGTGACGAAACAGGTGTGATCCGGTACACCACCGAAGACCGTTTTGCCACAGTAGAAGATCCACGCTGGGCAGTAAGTTGGCAGCCGGTGAGGGGGCTGTCGCGCTAGCCTTCGCTGACTACACCTCAACCCCT
>JBHIDJ010000372.1:0-1943 GCA_046760105.1 Acidiferrobacterales bacterium
CCACGTAGGCCGGGCTACGCTGCCGGCCCTCCACCTTGATGGCAGCGACACCCGCCTTGATCAGCTGGGGCAGGAGATCTAGGACATTGAGGCTGGTAGGCTCCTCCAAGGCATAAAAAATATTCTCGCCAACCTCAAAGCGTCCTTTGCACAGTGTCGGATAGCCGGCAGGCTCTTGCGGTGCATAGACATCAATCAATACTTCATTCAGACGCGACTTTCTGCCCGATGCGCTTTCTTCCCAGCGCACGGCCTTGGCGGGTGAACACACGCCGCTCATATTGGGCGATTCACCGGTGACATATGACGATAGCGCACACCGGCCTTCGACCATGATGCACAGGCTGCCGAAACCAAAAACCTCCACCTCCACATTCACGCGCTGAATGATGTTCCGCACCTGGGACAGTGACAGCACCCGCGGCAGCACCACCCGCTTGACTCCGAAGTGCCTGGCGTAAAAGGCGATGGCCTCGTAATTGGTGGCTGACCCTTGTACCGACAGATGCAATCGCAGATTTGGATACGTCCGCGCCGCGTAATGCATGAGCCCTGGATCGGCTATGATCAGGGCGTCGACCTCTAGCCTGGCGGCCTGGTCGACGGCGCGCCGACATTTTTCCCACTGCGCAGGACGTGGATAGGTATTGATGGCCAGGAACACGCGCCCCCCACGCTCGCGGGCATAGCGAATACCCGCTTGCGCCTCATTCTCATCAAAATTTAGGCCTGGGAAATTACGGGCATTCGTGCCGTCGCGAAAACCGATGTAAATCGCGTCGGCGCCATTATCCACCGCCGCCTTCAACGCCGGCAGGCTCCCGGCTGGACATACCAACTCCACAGTCTTGTCCGATTCAGTCATTGTCCCATCGCACCTGGCGGCGCTTTGGAAATAACGCAGAGTTACAGGGCCGCAAAGAAGATGATCCAGTTGATCGTACCCGAGCTGCTGCGTAGCTGCGCATCGGTCTCACCGATCTCAGCACCATGAAGCCAAGCTGGGATGCGGGATGCGCTACCGTGTCCCCTACCCTCTAACCGCGCCGGCCTTACCAAAAGAAGATAAGAGACGCGACCAGCAGAACGATCAGAGTGATGCCTTGTAATCCAACCCGCGCAAACATCAATTGGTGGCTGTGTAACTGATCGAACTGGCCACCACGGCCCATGGAGACAATACCCGTCAACAGCACGCCAGCTGTGGCGAGCAAACCGATTACGATAACAACCGTAAGCACTGCCATGACCATCCCTCACTCACACGATGAATGCCACCGGTTAACACATAGTTCCGCACTTTTCTTTGATCTGTATCAAGGAATCGGGCGTTGGCTTGTGGTATGCACGAAGCAATACCTGAGTAAGATGGCTTATTGTGCATTCCCCCAATGGCCTGGCCGCCCGCGTAAGCCTGGCGAGTTATGCGTAAGCCTGGCAAACTATTACCGTCGACTCAGGGAGTACGGTCTAAACGACTCCCACAGCGGAAACGCCTCCGTCAGAATTCATGATTGTGTTTGGATAACTGCAGCTGGAGCGTCTGGAGACGATTTTGTCGTCAGCGATTTAGTAGCATGTTCTCTAGATCGCGACATCCCCGAAAACGCCTCATCGGACGCTCGCATTCATCTGGAGACCTACCGCGCACAGCCCTATATCAACGCTATTTTTCATGCTCATCCGCCGTACACCATCGGATTGACGATGGATGGCGAACGATTTGGTCCCATAGATTTGGGCGGGCGACTATATTGTCGGTCAGTGCCGATCCTAGATGTACCGTTTGATGACCTAACTGATCAATATGTCCGATCTGTTTCTACGGAGATCGCGCAAAGCATTAGCTTGGTTCTGAAGCAATCTTTGGTAGTTATCGTTCGCACGCACGGCGTTTATTCCGCTGGCGCGAAGTTGGAAGACGCATATAAGCGGATCTGTAC
>JBHIDJ010000373.1:0-1939 GCA_046760105.1 Acidiferrobacterales bacterium
GCGCCCATGTTGTCGACCAGGTGATCAGGATTGCTGGTCGCCGGAATCACGCACGTGACCGCAGGATGAGCAAGGATGTATTTCAGCGAGAATTGGGCCCAACTCTTGCAATCGAATTCGCGGGCCCACTCGGGTAGCGGTTTGCCCTTGACTCTTCTGAACATAGCGCCATTCTCGAAAGGCCTGTTAGCGAGGACAGCGATGCCCTTGTCAGCGGCAAGCGGCAGTAGTTGCCGCTCGGCGTCGGGCTCGGTGAATGAGTAGTTGAGCTGGACAAAGTCGAGCTTCACGTTTCGCATCAGGCGTTCAAGCGCATCGAAGGCGGATACACGGGAATGGGTGATGCCGATGTAGCGCACGCGTCCGGCGTCTTTCCAGCGGCGAAGGTTATCGAGCTGGGTATCGACATCGACTAAGCTATGTACCTGTATCAAATCGAGCGGACGTTTATTAAGCAGTCGCTCAGAGCTCTGCATTTGTTCGATCCCGGCTTGCCTCCCGCGGGTGCGGACCTTAGTGGCTAAGAACAACTGCTCGCCTATCCCAAGCCCGCTGACTAAATCGCCGATGACAGCCTCAGCATTGCCGTATATGGGCGCGGTGTCAATGAGTGTCCCACCCAAGGCGACGAAGCGGCGCAGAACCTCACGCAGTGGTTCAAGATTTTGCCCGGGAACCGTCTCGAACTCATCGGAAGTGCCAAGACCAACTGCCGGTATAATCTCCCCTGTGCCCGGGATCCGCCGCTTAAGGATTGAATCGCGTTGAACCGTTTTGGCAATATCCCACGATGAGACGAAACTAGCCGCGAGAATGAGTTTTAGGGCCGTGCGTCGGGAAACCCTGAGCCCGTTTAGAATACCGTCGCTTGTTGGATTATCCATCATGGTAGCTCCCCTTCCACGGTCTCAGTCAAGGATATCGATGGCGCCGGGCAAACGATAGGCCAAGCTAAAGAATCCACCCACTCGTTTCTCATCAGGTGGTCGCTCCCAATTTCCAAAACAACACGGCACAACTTGAATATTCTCGGGGTGAAACGACATTTGTTTTGGGAATTTTTTTTCTAACTACTTGATAACGATCATTTGGGCGAGACGCGCCCACTCCTTCGGCGTCAGCCTGCCGATGAAGACGAAATCGCCGTTGCCGTCCGGATGAAAGACGATGCCCTCTCCCTCGGCGGGGTAGACGTTCGTCGCCTCCCGCGCCACGTTGCCATGGGCGACCAGGACGGTGTTCGTGCCGGGTGCGGGCGGTACGCCGAGGCGAGCGCGTGCACGCTGTGCGATTGCCTTGCGCCCGTCGAAGTACTCCGCCACGCGCAGGTTTATGACATCGGTCGTGGTGTCGACGGGCCCAAGCGCCATCAACTGCGCCGTCTCCACCGTGCGGCAGTAGGGGCTCGCCATGACCTGCCCTACCGGAATGCCAAGTGCCCGGATCGCCTCGCCCACCTCGCGCGCGGTGCGTCGGCCCTCCTCCGAAAGCTGTCTGATCTGCGACGGATCGCAACTCGTCCAGTCGCCGGCCGCGCGAACATGGTCGGTTTGCGACCAGTCAGTCGCCGCGTGCCGAAAGTACACATTGTAGCCGCCGCCCTGCAACGCGCGCACGAGGGCTTCGCCTGAGAGCGCATCGACGCCCTCGGCGGGTGCGGCTCCCCACGGGGAAAAAAATGCGACCAGCGCGAGCCAACCCAGCGCGTGAAGAGTTTGCCTCGTCACCATAGATTTGTCCGGATACACACCGATGCGTGCAGTGTCCTTCATACAACCCGAAGCACTATGCCATGTAGGCGTTAATTTGGCGACACTGGTTTCGTTGCTTCGAACCCCGACGGACGTTTACTAACGACTCACGGGCAGTTCCCTCTTCCACTCAACGGAGGAGGGTCCAGGAGGGGCACGGATCACGATGTGCAGGGCAAGGATTGTTC
>JBHIDJ010000374.1:0-1937 GCA_046760105.1 Acidiferrobacterales bacterium
GATAGTACCGCCAGCGACCGCCCGTCGATGCGGCGATCGACCCCGCCCCTGCGTCCCGATGGCAGCCACTGACGAAGCGCCTTATTGGTCGGATGCTCGGCGCTTCATTCCAGACAGGCGGTCCAGTGAGCCAGACTCGTTCCCCAGGTTGAGCTCGAATGTCCGGACAAGTCAGGCGCTGGTGGAGGTATCGGGGCTGCGAGCATCCCTGCGCACCAGGGTCACGCCCTGCCCTGCTACGGCAGCCCTGTGGCGCAACACGTCCGCGCGCTGGGGTGGCGCCCTAGTCGTGTACGGCATCGCCAAAAAATAAAAGGGCAGCGGTTATCGGCGAGCTGTCTATTTGCTTCTGTATTCGCGTCCAGTACCTTAGCTGACAGCAACTACCTTAATTGCTGGGAATACGCTGAAATGCGACAGAATTCAAATCGATCCATAATGCTAAGTCGGCGCAGATTCCTGTTAGGCCTCGCGACAGCCGCGCTACTGCCCCGCTGGACCTGGGCGACGCTGCCGACCAATCCTGACGTGGTGATAGTCGGTGCGGGTGCAGCGGGACTATCCGCGGCACGAACGCTAATGGACCGCGGACTTAGGGTTGCCGTGCTCGAAGCGCGCAATCGTATTGGTGGCAGGGCCTATACAGAGACGGAAACCTTTGGCGTGCCCTATGACCACGGCTGTCATTGGCTACACAACGCACACCTGAACCCGTGGATCGGTTACGCCCAGCGGAGCGGATTCAGCGTTTATCCTGCGCCGTCCGCATTCACCGTCTTCGTCGACAAACAGCGGGTTACTAAAGCAGAGAACGAGGCGCGCAGAAAGGCCTATGCGGATCTCCGTCGTGCCATTTCTGAGGCAGGGCGTCGAGGAAAGGACGTGAGTGCCGCGTCCGTCGTGTCAACGGAGAGTCCTTGGTATCCGCTCGCCGCCGCCTCCATCGGACCGTGGGACATGGGCAAGGATCTGGAGGACTTTTCCTGTCTCGATTGGTGGAACTCGGAGGGTGGTGATGACTGGTACTGCAAGCAGGGCTTTGGTGCGTTGGTGGCTCATTATGGCCGCGGCACTCCGGTGCGGTTCTCGACGCCCGCGCACAAGATTCGGTGGGGTCGACAAGGGGTCGCTGTGGAATCGGTATCGGGCACACTCACGGCCCAGGCGGTTATCGTTACCGTTTCCACCGGCGTGCTTGCCGCAGAAACGCTCGCCTTCGATCCCCCACTCGATAAGACCAAGCAGGAAGCGTTTCACCGGATATCGATGGGGCACTACAACCACATCGCCCTGTACTTCTCAGACGATGTCTTCGGCCTCGGGGATGATGCTTACCTCGCGTATAAGACGAACACCACTCGCGCTACGGGTTTCCTCACTAACATCTCCGGTTCGCGACTCGCTTTTGGGTATGTGGGAGGCCGGTTCGCGCGGGAATTGGAGAAGGCGGGCGTCGATGCTGCCGTTGACTTTGGGCGCGACGCACTGCGCAAAATATTTGGCTCGAACATTAATAAAAAGTTCATCAAGGGGAATTACACCCGTTGGGGCGAAGACCCGTGGACGTTGGGCTCGTATGCCTCGGCGGATCCGGGTTACACGCACATGCGCCGCCACTTAAGGCGGCCCGTCGCCGAACGCATTTTTTTTGCCGGTGAGGCGTGCCATCCCAGCATGTGGGCCACCTGCGGCGGCGCCTATCTATCGGGTATCGACACGGCTCGAGAAGTGAGCCGAGTGTTGCGGCAGAAGGCCGCTTCAACCCAACGTTCTACGGAAGCCCGACTGTAGGACAGCGACCCAAGAAGGGCTACCGTCTAGCTGGACGGCGTATCAGAAAACGTCGTTACGTTTTAGAGGATTACCAACGTATATTTTGGTGCGGAAGTCACCGCGACGGAGTCAGTCGTGGTCTCTTTCAATGATCGCCTCGACGC
>JBHIDJ010000375.1:0-1918 GCA_046760105.1 Acidiferrobacterales bacterium
ACTTAGATTGCCCTAGCCTCAAACGATAATAACATCGCCATTAACGGAATACGCAGCACACCCACCCAGCCATGGGGAATGTCCGCTAATGGCCGTAAGCGGACCTTTGTGAACGTCCGCTTCCGACCCAATATAGATACTCCGTCCCGCTTTCCGTGATACTGGACACAGCTGGCAGGTAGCTGTCGGTGAAGGCGGGACATGCACCCGCAGACTACGAATATTCGACCCAAACACGCGATGTTTACGGCTTTGGTTTCGAGTCCGCGGGTGCGCTCGAGTTCGACAACGAATACTCAGGGCAAGCCGTGGCACCGGCTGCTATATTGGCTTCGCAGAACTCGAGCAAGCATGTCCCTAGAAGAAGAATCTAACACTTTGGGAGGCACATAATGAACATGCTCGCTAACTTTGAGTTCACCGCCCACATCGGCATCGACTGGTCAGACACCAAACACGATATCTGCATTCAACCCGCCGGTAGTGATGAACGTGAGTTCGAGCGTATACCTCATGACCCCAAACATATCGAGCAGTGGGCACACGCGATGCACCAACGCTTTGGTGGCCCCATTGCCGTGGTGCTCGAGCTGTCGAAGGGACCGCTCGTTTACGCGTTGCAGAAGTACGACTTCTTCGTGCTCTTCCCAATCAATCCCTCGATGTTGGCGAAGTACCGTGAAGCCTTTAAACCTTCCCGCGCCAAGGATGACCCCACCGATGCTGAGCTCGCTGTCGATTTGGTCTTGCGCCACCGCGAACGCTTTAAGCCGTTGCGTCCTCAAAGCGTCGAGATGCGTACCCTGCTGCACCTGGTGGAGAAACGGCGTCGACTCGTCGCGGACCGGATCCGTTTCTCCAACCGCCTCACCAATGCCTTGAAGGAGTATTTCCCTCAGGCAGTCGAGTGGTTTGACCACAAAGAGACGTTTGTCTTCTGTGCCTTTATCGCCCGCTGGCCAACGCTTAAGCAGGTCAAACGTGCACGCCGCTCAACCTTGGAACGCTTCTTTCACCAACATAACGTCCGCCGGCCACGCCTCATCGAAGCACGCATTCAGGCCATCAAAACCGCCTCCGCCCTCACCGACGACCCCGCCGTCATCGAACCGTGTACCCTCGAAGCCCTCGCTCTTGCCGAACAGCTCAAAGTCACCCTCGAGCTCATCAAACGCTTCGATGCCGCTATCGCCGAGCTCGCACCCACACTCCCTGACTACTCGTTGTTCTCCACCCTGCCCGGTGCGGGCGCCGTCTTTACGCCCCGGCTCCTCGTCGCCTTCGGCGAGGACCGCGAACGCTTCCAAAGCGCTGACGAGATACAGCGCTATTGCGGTATCGCTCCGGTCACCGAACGCAGCGGCAACAAGTCCTGGGTTCACTGGCGATGGCAGTGTCCCTCCTTCGTGCGACAGACCTTCGTCGAATGGGCGGCGAAAACTGTCTACCGTTCATTCTGGGCCGGTACCTACTATCGCCAGCAGCGCAATAAAGGCGCCACCCACCAAGTCGCCGTCCGAGCCCTGGCCTTCAAATGGATACGCATCTTGTACCGATGCTGGCAATCACGGACACCTTACAACGAAACTGTCTATCTTCAGGCGCTGCAACGCCGCGGCTCTAGCTTGGTTCTAACAAGATTTTGCTTGACTGAACGCCTCAGGGCGTGAAGCCGACATTCAGATCACGGCCACACAGGATCGAAGCGCGCGGACGACCTAGCCGAAGATGGTGTCATCGGCCGATCGCGACAATTCACGGTAAAAGTTTTCTCAACTCGTACGCCCGATATTCGAGATATACGGCGATCCTGCCTCCCCCACCGGTATCCTACGGCAGGTTCTATCCAATTACAAAGCCTTTTTCGGTTATGACGCGATTCTCCGGTGGAGATATGCTGCAATTGGGACGTTCAATC
>JBHIDJ010000376.1:0-1912 GCA_046760105.1 Acidiferrobacterales bacterium
ACAGTTGGGTGAGGCGGGATTGGCGCGCGAGGACAAGGGCTGGTCGCGCCTCGTCATCGAGAAGCCGTTCGGTCGTGATTTGGAAAGCGCGGTCACTCTTGACCGCGACTTGCAGGAGCATTGGCAGGAAAAGCAAATTTGGCGGATTGACCACTACTTGGGCAAAGAGACCGTGCAGAACCTCCTCACCTTTCGTTTCGGCAACGGGATCTTTGAGCCGCTGTGGAACCGCCACCATATTGACCACGTGCAGTTGACGGTGGCGGAAAAGGTCGGCGTGGAGGGCCGGGGTAATTACTATGAGCGGTCAGGCACCCTGCGAGACATGGTCCAGAACCACATGGCTCAAATGGTCGCGTACGTGGCGATGGAACCGCCGAGTTCGTTTCAGGCCGACGACATACGGAATGGCAAGATCGAGGTGCTAAGAGCAATTCGCCCGATGACACCAGAAGGCGTCTTGACAAACAGCGTGCGCGGCCAATACAGCGGCGGCACCGTCGATGGGACCGTCGTGCTTGGCTACCGAGAAGAACCGGATGTGGCACAAAACTCCCACACCGAGACCTTCGCCGCAATGAAGTTGTTCATCGACAACTGGCGCTGGGCTGGGGTCCCGTTCTACCTACGCTCCGGCAAGCGATTGCCGACGCGCAGCACCGAAGTCGCCATTCAATTCAAGGGCGTGCCCGAAGTGCTGTTCCGGGATACGCCGATCGAGCGATTGGAAGCGAATCAACTGCTATTCCACATTCAGCCGGAGCAAGGCATCGAATTGATCTTTCAGGCGAAGGTTCCAGGCCCGATTCTGAGGCTGCAAACTGTACGGATGCACTTTGAGTATAAGCAAGCCTTCGAGGCGCAGCGCGGCACCGGCTACGAAAGGCTCCTCTATGACTGCATGACTAACGATCCCACGCTCTTTTCGCGCGCCGACTTGGTGGAGACCGCGTGGAAGATCGCGCAGCCGATCCTTGACGTCTGGAGCTCATTGCCCGCCCGTGATTTTCCGAATTATCCGGCCGGCACATGGGGACCGACGGAAGCGTCCATGTTGTTGGAGCGTGATGGGCGGCAGTGGAGAATGCTGTAAGTGAGTCCTTCCTACTCCGTCCTGACCCAACTGTCTTACCAAACACGGGTAGGCGAGAGGTAGCGCGGTCAGGAGGCTTCGATGCCGAGGCGTATCTTACTCGTTCGCCATGGTGAATCCATCGATAATACTGGAGAAAACTACGAGAAGCTACCCGATCACGCAGTACCACTAACCAAGCGGGGTCATGAGCAAGCGAAGGCAGCAGGATTATTCGTACGATCCTTTTACTCATCCATTTTGGAGCAGGGGGAAACGCCGAAAATCCGTCTCTGGACAAGTCCGTATGAGCGGTCTCGTCAGACGGCCGATCATATTGAAGCAATCAACAAAGACATCATCAACTGTGGAACGCGGGAGCACATCAATCTGTGTGAGCAACAATGGGGCTTATTGCACGGGCTAGATCGGGAGCAGATCAAGGCTTTATATCCTGAAACAGATGCGCTATACGAGAAGTGCAAAGCGTATCAAGGGAAATTTTGGGTGAGGATGCCGCAAGGGGAAAGCCGGTTCGACGTTGCAGTCCGGGTTCACGAAGCCTTTGGGTCCTTTCACCGTGACGACGTCAGGTATGGTATAGACAATGTCATTGTCGTGTGTCACGGAACAACATTGAGAGCATTCGTGATGCAATACTTCCACCTTACACCAGAATGGTTCGAGCACGAGCCGAATCCAGAAAATGGTTGGATACGATACATCGAAGCTTACGTCGATAAAGGGTACATATACAAGGGTATGGCATGCTGAGAAAAAGGGTATGAATATTGGCTCGAACCAAGTGGTGTTTCTCTTCGATGTGGACAATACCCTTCT
>JBHIDJ010000377.1:0-1905 GCA_046760105.1 Acidiferrobacterales bacterium
GGTGCGAGTGCAAGGCGCTTCATGGTGCAAATTGTTCCCCCCTACGCCGGTGTGGTCAATCTGGGCCTACACCTGCCATGACCAAGAATGATTTAGAACGATCAGTCCTCCCCACCCAAGCAAGGCGACACCGAGCGGTGTGCTCAGTTTCCGACCCCAGGGCATGTTTTTCTCGATCGCCATCACTGCCGCCAACGCCAGCATCCATCCAACGTTCCCGGTACCCACCGCGAACATCAATAGCATCAATGCCCAGCAGCAGCCGACGCAGAAAATCCCGTGGTGTACACCGAGCAGAAAGGATTGCATTCGTTCACGGCTGCCCCGCCAGTATTGCATGACAAAGCTCAACGGCGCGCGACACTTTTCTAAGCACCGGTATTTCAGGCGGGTAAACTGGAAAACACCCGCCAATAACAGTGGTCCCGCACCAAATACCCACGCGTTAGACTGAAGCCACGCGCTACGTTCGAAGGCCTCATGTAGACCCCAATCGAACACATGGGCTGCAATGCCAAAGGCCAACCAGATGCCTAAGTAGCCTACGATAAGCAAGGCTACCAGTTGCATATGCTCCGGTCGCTGGCGCGTGAGGCGGCGAAAGATCTCCACGAGCGGCAGCGTGGTCGGCAGCATCATGGCGACCGTCATCAACGTCCAGCCGGTGACGTAGAGAATGGCGAGCAGGAGGATGCCCCCAGCGCCACCCTGCAGATCGATTTCGCCCAGTTCCGCGTGGTTGAGATACCGGCCGTAAGGCGATTGTTCCCAGATCCAGAGCGTGAGCCAGGTTAGAGCGATCAACGTGCCCATTATCGGCACGAACAAGCCGCGGTGCGTGATAGCCTTCATCGCGACGAACTCACCGTCCGTTATAGTGGCGAGTTGCAGCGGTCAGTAGAGGGACGTATAGCAATACGTCCCTCTCCGACAAGTCGACGTTTAGCGACAAACGATCTCGACAACTGCAACCCCGACGGGGTTCAACCTTCGAAGCGGAATGACCCCTGAATGGCGTTGTGGCCCTCGAGCTCGACGTTGATGTCGAGAGCCGGGGCTGTTGCCTTGTACATCGGGGCCTTGCCCACGTACGCGGGTGAGCCCGGAATGGTTGTAAATACGGTGTCGGTGAGCGCTGTCGGTATGCCTCCGGCCCCCTCGTATGGCTCCAAATTGGCAGAAACGCTCGATCCGATCCGCAGCCTCCCCTTGCCCTTCTCCACTTCGAAGGTGAACGGTGCGCGCTCGACCGCCACTACCTCGCCGATCAACTGCGCGAGATCTGCCACCGGACCGCCTTTCTTTCCGGTAAAAACGCCCAATATGGCTTCTTGCTGCTCCGGGCTGGCGTTTTCATCGACGTACGCAATGACGCGCCAGTTACCCTGCAGTATGTTGCCAGGAATGTGCGCCAAGACCGCAAAGGTCAGGTCCGAGACATCGACGCCGTCGACATCTCCTTTGTCAAAATGCCACGCTAGCGTGCCATCACAAGTACCGAAATCCGGATCCTCTCCGATCCAACACGGACAGAGGACCTTGCAGGTGCAGACTTCCAAAAGACGACCTTCAAGTGTGTATGCCATGGTTCCACCCTCCAGGATTGTTCCGTTACGTGTTAACAGCTTGTTATCGATCGGTTAGCAGATTGGCCTCCCCGTGCATGAAAAAGTACCCCTTCGTGCCCAAAATTGCAAAATTTTCTGCCCACGAACGCCGGACCGAGTCGATCGGAAGATTGCCGAGTTTTTGCCGAAGGGGATGACGAGGAATTTGGGCGAAGGTGTGAGGGAAAGCGGCGGGTGCAGTGCCTGTTTCATCTATGGGAGGTAAAATGCCTATAGCTTACGGGAGCTAGACAATGGCGAAGTCGAACGTTGGTATTCTTATTTTTGACAATGTAGA
>JBHIDJ010000378.1:0-1886 GCA_046760105.1 Acidiferrobacterales bacterium
TCATGTCCTGGACCGTATTCTGGATCAACCCTGCCCAATTCGGCCCGCAGATCGGCCTGTCGGCCATGTCCATGCTGACCCTGATCGCGTTCCAGTTTGCGACGACCAACATGGTGCCCGAGCTTGGCTATTTCACAACCCTCGACGAGTTTATCGCTGGGTCCACCGTCTTGGTATTCCTGGCGCTGGTTCAGTCCCTCACCACGAGCTATTTGGTCTCACAGGAAAGAAAACTGCTGGCCCTGCGTATTGACCGCGTGTCCCGTTTTGTATTTCCGCTTGTCTTCGCAGCGCTGGTGGTCGTCGTGTTCTTCCGCTGACTCATGAGGCGTGTGATTAACTCCCAAAAAAACTCGCAACAACTTGAACTTTCTAGGAATGCACTGGCGTTTGTTTGGGAAGTGAACGCAACATTCTACGACGATTGTTGCATCTCGCCTGTCCCATAACACGCCACAAGTTCTCTGTGATTAAGTACGTAACTTAGGCGTTCGGACCATTTCTATGGGACAGCACAGGTCGAAGTATTCGTTACAAGATTCGAAGCTGCGCATGGCTAAGCTGAGGGGAGGCTCTGTAGCACGAGGTGGAAACATTGAGCGAGGTCTTCGCCGACATCTTAATTAGTCCTTGGGATGGCCAGACAGATGGCTTATGCTTCGTTTGGGCCTTACCAAGCGTAACGAGCAAGCGACTGTGGCGACAAACGACATATGGCCAAACGGGATGCCGGAGGTCGGGCAGACAGCTCAGCGATCAAGGAAAGTAACCGCGCGTGACATTGAGCTCTTCACTGAATCAGTGGTGACCGTAATCCCTTGCACTTGAAAAACACTCTTTGCCAAATCTACACCAACGCGACTAAGCTTCATCGTGGACTCCTTCTCTCTCGTGACTGTTAACTGACATGTTCAGTCTGGCACATAGATGCCGGTTAGAGGGGGGCGACCATATATGTGTAAAAACTCAAACCCATTTTTCCAGGTGGGGCTGCGATGACAATATTGGCGCTGAACGGAGGTGGCATCCCAAGTACGCGGGATCACTGGCTTACTGCTGAAAGCCGAGTGGGAAGAAACTTTACCACCGAGCAAAATCTCGGAGTTTTCACACAGTCTCGACCCTGTGCGGTCATTCAGGATCGTTGGCTCGGATGTCAGCTTTCGGAACACGAACCGAACTCGGTTTGAGCGCTTAGCTCGCACCACGAATGCGTTAAAAGACTTTCAAGTATGCTCGAAAGTTAAGCGGCGTATCAGTGAACATTACAGCGAAATGGAATAATATAGTACGCGGAGACGTAGAAACGTTTCCGCGGGGCAGGATACGATAGCTTTGGCTGAGGCGGGTTTTTGGTCGCCCGTGCCTTTTCCAGGCGCAGAACCCGCCCTCGCACAGGTAGCAGGAGATGGACGCACAGAAACTCAGGTCGTTACAGACGCCGCTCAAGGCACGTTATCGGGAAGAGCCGGAGGCGGCGCGGATTACGCTCAAGGCCACCGGCCGAATTGGCGACGACAAGATTGCTTGCAAGGTCGATACGGCCCGCGCGGTGGTGGAAGCCGGTCTACATCCGGCCACGGGCGGCGACGGGCAGTCCGTCTGCTCGGGCGACATGCTGCTAGAGGCCCTGGCGGCCTGCGCCGGTGTCACCCTGAAGGCGGTGGCGACGGCCCTCGAGATTCCACTCAGGGGCGGCACGGTTCGTGCCGAGGGCGACCTCGATTTTCGCGGCACACTCGGTGTCGATCGCGACGCGGTGGTCGGTTTTTCCGATGTGCGACTGCGCTTCGACCTGGACACCGACGCGACACCGAATCAACGCGAAAAACTGATCGAGCTGACCGAGCGTTACTGCGTCGTCTACCAGACGCTGCGCCGATCAC
>JBHIDJ010000379.1:0-1885 GCA_046760105.1 Acidiferrobacterales bacterium
CTTACCGGCGGCAACCATGGTGACGAGTACGAAGGACCGATTGCGCTACTGAAACTCGTCAGATCGCTTGAGCCATCGCAGGTCTCAGGGCGCATTATCGTCATGCCAACGCTTAACCTGCCGGCCGTCAGGGCGGGAACGCGTTTATCATCGATCGACGGGCTTAATATGAACCGGGTCTTTCCGGGAAAGCGCAATGGCTCGATAACGGCGATGATCGCGCATTATGTGCACACCGAGATCCTGCCGTTGGTCGATGTCGTGGTCGACATCCACGCCGGCGGTAAAACCTTAAACCTAGTGCCGTGCGCGGTGATGCATCAACTCGAAGACAAGGCATTGATGGAGAAGACAATGTCCGCGCTGATGGCCTTCGGCGCCCCGTTCGGCCTGGTGCTGCTGGAACTGGACAGCGAGGGAATGCTCGACACCGACGTCGAGGAGATGGGCAAGGTATTTCTGTCAACCGAGCTAGGGGGAGGCGGCACCGTGACCACTCACACCATGGGTATTGCCGACACCGGCATCCGTAATGTCTTGTGCCATTTCGGATTGCTCGATGAGACACCGGTCACTCCCGAGGCACGCGGCCTGCCGGCAACCCGGTTGATGCATACAGCGGATCAAGATTGTTTCATCATCGCGGGCGACAACGGCCTCTACGAGATCTTAGTCGATCTGGGAACCGACGTAGAAACGGGAACCCCGATCGGCCAGATTCATTTCTATGAAACCCCAGAGCGAACACCGCTGGTCTATCACGCCCGGCGTTCTGGAACGATCGTCTGTCGGCACTTTCCCGGCTTAGTGCAGGCCGGCGATTGTCTAGCCGTCATTGCCACTGACTATGATGGTGGTTAATTGAGTGCTGGCACATATGACTACCGGATACGGCCACAACAAGACCTGGCAGGGGTGAACCGCTCCGACGTGGAGAATGGATAGTAGCGTCACGTTAGAGGATATATTTGAGGCTCGTCGCAAAATTGCGCCATGGGTTCGGCGCACACCGCTGATACCTGCTGCCCAACTGTCGCAACAAGTTGGGGTGTCGGTGTCCCTTAAACTGGAAACGGTGCATGACACCGGTTCGTTCAAGATCCGCGGCGCCAGCAACCGCCTGCTGCATCTGAGCGAAGACGAGCGCGCGCGAGGTGTAGTAACCGTTTCCACTGGTAACCACGGTCGTGCGGTTGCTTATGCCGCGCAACGCCTCGACGTGCGTGCGGTTGTGTGCATGTCGACGCTTGTGCCCGAAAACAAGCTCGCGGCGATCCGCGAACTCGGGGCGGAGATCCGTATTGTTGGGGAATCGCAGGACGAGGCGGAAAAGGAGGCCGACAGACTTGTGCGCGAAGAGAGCATGGTTCCGGTGCATCCGTTCGATCATCCGCACATCATCGCGGGTCAAGGGGTCATCGGCCTCGAGCTTTTGGAAGATCTGCCGAACATCGATTGCGTGCTGGTCGGACTTTCCGGCGGCGGTTTGGTCTCGGGAATCGCGATCGCGTTGAAGTCGGCATCCCCCCGGGTTCGCGTGATTGGCGTGTCTATGGAACGTGGGCCGGCGATGTACCACAGTATCCGTGCGGGAAAGCCGATACTCGTCGAAGAACAGCGGACCCTTGCGGATAGCCTCGGCGGCGGCATCGGGCTTGATAATCGTTACACGTTTACGCTCGTGCGCGAGTATGTGGACGATATTGTCCTTGTAAACGAAGAGCAGATCGCTGCCGCGATGACGCACCTATATCAAACCGAGAGAATCATTGCCGAAGGGGGTGGTGCAGTTGGCGTCGCCGCGCTTATGCACGGGCTCATAGCAAACCCGCAGGGTAACATCGTCTGTGTGATCAGCGGTGGAAACGTGGATAATGACTTGTTT
>JBHIDJ010000380.1:0-1839 GCA_046760105.1 Acidiferrobacterales bacterium
GCTGTATGACGTACAGGAACCTTCGCGATTTTATCGCCCATCTGGAAAGTCTGGGTGAACTTAAGCGCGTCGCGCCTGTGGTCGATCCGAATCTCGAAGTTACTGAGATCTGTAACCGCACCCTGCGCACAGGCGGCGCGGCACTATTTTTTGAAAATCCGAAAGACTCCAACATCCCACTTCTTGCCAACCTGTTTGGCACGACGCGTCGCGTCGCCATGGCCATCGGTTGTAGCTCGATATCCGAACTGCGCGAATTGGGGCATATGCTCGCTTCTCTAAGAGAGCCACAATTCCCAAGTGATATTAGTGAGGCACTGCGACACCTTCCTGCTTTCGGCCAGCTTTTACACATTCCACCGCGAGTCGTGGGAGACGCGCCGTGTCAGGATAATATCATCGCGGGCACCGATGTGGATCTGTCGATGCTGCCGATTCAGACTTGCTGGCCGGAAGATGCAGGACCGCTGATCACGTTTGGCCTTGTAATCACCAGGGGTCCGTACAAGGAGAGGCAAAACATCGGCGTCTACCGCCAGCAAGTGATAGCGGCCAACAAGCTCATTATGCGTTGGCTGCCGCACCGCGGGGGTGCCATCGATTATCGCGAGTGGCAGGAGGCGCATCGGGGAAAACGTTTTCCCGTGGCAGTGGTCATCGGTGCTGATCCGGCGACCTTGGTGGCCGCAGCGACACCGATTCCCGACACGCTTTCTGAGTACCAGTTCGCGGGCCTGTTGCGTGGTGCCAGAAGCGAGGTGGTGCAGTGCAGGAGTAATGGGCTGCAGGTACCGGTGTCGGCAGAGTTCGTGCTTGAAGGTTATATCGAGTCCGGCGAGGAAGCGCTTGAGGGCCCGTTTGGCGACCACACGGGCTACTACAACGCACAAGAGCGCTTTCCAGTGTTTACCATCGAATGTATCACGCACCGACACAGTCCGATCTATCACAGCACCTACATGGGTCGCTCGCCTTATGATGAACCCTCCGTGCTGGCGACGGCGCTGAATGAGGTGTTTATCCCGATCTTGCAGAAGCAGTTTCCGGAAATCGTTGATTTTTACCTGCCTCCCGAGGGATGTTCCTACCGCATCGCAGTGGTCAGCATCAAGAAGCGCTACCCGGGTCATGCCCGGCGTACCATGCTAGGCGTGTGGTCGTATCTACGACAGTTCACTTATACCAAATTTGTCATCGTGACCGACGACGATATTAATGTTCGCGACTGGAAGGACGTCGTCTGGGCGTTGACCACTCGCGTGGATCCGGCACGCGACACGATGATCTTCGAAAATACGCCCATCGACTATCTGGATTTCGCAAGCCCGGTCTCGGGTCTCGGATCCAAGATGGGGTTTGATGCTACAAGTAAATGGCCGGGCGAGACGAGTCGTTTATGGGGTCGGCCCATTACCATGTGTGAGGACATTGTCAAACGCGTGGATGCCCTATGGGAGCAGTTGAGAACATGAGGGCAACATCGTCGGTGCAGCCGTCGCATGGCCACCCCCTACACGACTGGCTACTGGAAATCATCAGGCAAATCTCCGACGCCTTTGACCTAGGTCACATACTCGGCGCGTCGCCTCGGGTACCATCGGTCGACCGAGATTCTATCGAGGAGAGTCCGTGACGACGGACCGCCGACAGGCTGGACGAGCGATCCGGCTACTGCTCATCAGCCCCCGCTTTCCGGAAAGCTTCTGGAGTTTCCGCTGGGCAGTCGACAGGATCTTGCCCGGCAAACGGGCGCTCAATCCACCGTTGGGCCTTGCTACCGTGGCGGCGTTGAGCCCGTCCCATTGGCACATCGAAATCGTCGATGAAAACGTAGAGCCG
>JBHIDJ010000381.1:0-1833 GCA_046760105.1 Acidiferrobacterales bacterium
GCGGGTGTCGCTGCCATCAAGGTGGAGGGCCGGCAGCGTAGCCCGGCCTACGTGGCCCAGGTGACCCGTGTCCTGCGCGCGGCGCTCAACGTATGCCAGACCGAGCCCGAGGGCTTCGTTCCGAAGCAGGAATGGGTGGTGCAACTCGACAAGGTAGCCGAGGGGCGCTGTCACACGCTTGGCGCCTACTATCGCCCGTGGCAGTAAAAGTCGGGTTCGAGGTGGGAGTGGTTAGTCAAAACCGGACATGGACCAATCACCGACTACTAACCACCGACGACTGATCACAATGAAACTCGCATTAGGGCCGCTGCTGTACTTCTGGGACCGGGAAACGGTGCTGGACTTCTATGACCGTGTGCGCGAGGCGCCGGTCGACATTATCTATCTCGGTGAGATCGTATGTTCCAAACGTCGCGCACTGAAATTGTCCGACTGGCTTAAGCTTGCCGACAGCCTGGCAAATGCAGAAAAGGAGGTCGTGCTATCTACGCTGGCGTTGGTGGAGGCGGAATCTGAATTGAACACCCTGCACACCCTGCATCACATCGCTGAAAACGGCCGTTTTCTCGTCGAGGCCAACGACATGGGGGCGGTCAATATGCTGGCGAGACGCGGGCCTTTCGTCGCGGGGCCACACATCAATACCTATAATAGTCAGACCTTGGAGCTCCTTGCCGAGGCGGGGGCGTGCCGCTGGGTGGTGCCGGTGGAGTTAGACCGAGAGACGCTGTCGGCGTTGCAACGACAGCGCCCAGCGGGGCTAGAAACCGAGGTGTTCGCCTTCGGCCGCCTGCCGCTCGCGTTTTCTGCCCGCTGCTTTACCGCCCGTGCCCGTAATCTGCCCAAGGATGAATGCGGCTTCTGCTGCGCCGATTATCCCGATGGCATGCCGCTGCTCACGCAAGAAAAAGAGCCGTTTCTGACGCTCAATGGCGTTCAGGTGCAGTCGGCGCGGACCTATAACCTGATCCACGCGATCGATGCGCTCAGGGAGCTCGAAGTCGAAGTGGTCCGTATTTCGCCCCAGTCGCGGGAGACGTTCGAGATCATCCGTGTCTTCCGTGACGTCCTCGACGGGGGCTTGGATCCGGATAAGGCTACCGACGAAGTCATGCCGTTCATGTCTGCCGGGCCTTGTGATGGCTACTGGCACGGCTTGCCTGGCATGAGTTGGATGCGGTGCGAATGAATTGGCGCGATCGCATGATTACAGAAAGCGACGAATGAGGGGCATTAAGACTGATCCGATCGGCTCACCGAGTACAGTCCTGAAATGCGCCTCCCAGTCGTACTCCAGCGAATCGAGCAGATTCTTAAGGTGCACACCAGTTTCGGTCTCGCCTTCGATGCACAAACGGCGGCCGAAGAAGAGTGTATCCGGGTCCTCTCGCCTTGTGGCCAGCAGCCAGAAATCATTAAGGCACCCGCGAATGTGTACGTTTGCCTGTCTGCGCGGTGCCCGCCGTAGACGGCCGTCCGTGATCAGGAAATACAATTCACAGGGCGCGTCGGTGATGTGGATACAGGCGGTCTTTTCATCGAGCTCACGCAGCCGTGCAGCGAGCGGCTGACCGCGCAGCAGGTGACTCACGACCCGAGCCAAGACCTCGGTATGCACGGCATCGGGAATAAAGCGCAACGGTAAAACGAAGGGATAAGGCAGCGTGTGCATCATCTTAATATGCGTTTAAAAAGCATGCCTACTTGATCCGATTCTGATCAAGGGGTCATTGATCTGAATCAAACCTGAGCGGCTTTGATGAGATAAGGCGAGTGCTGTATGACGTACAGGAACCTTCGCGATTTTATCGCCCATCTGGAAAGTCTGGG
>JBHIDJ010000382.1:0-1798 GCA_046760105.1 Acidiferrobacterales bacterium
GCTAGCTCATTTCCTGAGCCACCGACCCGGCACAATTCATGCATAAGGCAGCGGAGATCATGTGTCCCTTAGGGCGTCATCTTGGAAGTAGAGAATGCAGCGTAGACCGAACACGGCAGAATTCGCGAATCTTGCAGCCAGTGCAGAAGCCTGGAGACGCGGCGACGTTGATGACGTTATAAGACTGACGACTGAGGCGATCGAATTAGGTCACCTTTCCATAGAAGATATAGCAATCGCCTACTATCAGCGTGGTCTTGCCTACAGCAAGAAAAATCTTTGCGAGCAGGCAATGGAGGACCTTAACGAAGCCATACGACTCAACCCGAAGTTCGCCCGGGCATACTATCACCGCGGCTATGTTCTCAGGAGGACGGATCAAGACGACCAGGCGATCGAGGACTACAACCGCGCGATCCGGTTGGATCCGGAGTTTGTGCCTGCCTACATCAACCGCGGCGTCCTTCATGTCGACAAAGGGCTGTACTATCACGCCCTCCAGGACTTCCACCAGGCGATCCGGCTCGACCCGACGGATGCACGAACCTACAGCGACCGCGGTTGTGCGTTCTTTGGCAACGGCCACTACAATCGTGCCTTGGAGGACTTTAACGAAGCCCTCCGTCTAGACCCCACCTATGCCGTGGCCCATCTTCACCGCGGGCACGTTTACTGTGTCACAGAGAGCTTTGATCAAGCAATCGAAGAGTACAGCCAGGCCATAGCGTTAGATCCACGATCTGCACTGGCCTATAGAAACCGCGGCGACGTCTACTTTTATCAAGGCCGATTTAGCGAGGCCGAGTCTGATTATGACACGTATCTGAGGCTGCGACCGGAAGACGCAGCTGTCATGATTCTCTTACACCTTGCACATGTACGAAGCGGAAAGCATGGTATCGCCGGGCTAGCCCGGCGGGCGAAACGCATCGCACTTAATAAGTGGCCCGGCGCGGCGGTCGCCATGTTCTTAGGCGATGCGACACCGGACGAGGCCATCCTTCAGGCGATACATGACGAGGAGACAGTTAATAACGGCGGAGAGCATCTGGCCTTTTTCTACGCCGGCCAATATCACCTCCTGCAGGGGAGAACAGATCGAGCCGTCGGGATGTTCAGACAGGCGCTGATCTACGGCCTGAAGAACTGCTTTGAGCACACATTCGCTGAGGCGGAGTTAAAGCGACTAGGCGTGACGGTCTTGATACCGCCGGAGAGACGGTAGCTTTCCGCCCCCCCTCGAGCCCTTTTCGATCCCTGCACCCCAGAACCAGCAGCCGCAAACAGTTGGTAATCCGTTAGTTTGGATAATTCAGTAATTTCGAAAATTAAGAAAAGTATTTGTTTTCAGCTGCATGAGTAGGCAACTTCGCTTACGCATTCCTTCGCACCAAAAAGCGGTGCGGTGGGGTGTGTTGGCTACGCCAACCATTATTTGAATCGGGTTCTCGGACCCGAAGCCGACGTCCTTTCTTGTCGCGACAAGAAAGGACGCAAAGAAACGCTCCCCTGACTCGGCGCCCCGAAAACCGGGGTTCTCGGCAACTGCTCCTGCGTTGCTCTACCTTCCCACATCCATGTAGGTCGCCTCGCTCGCCGGTCGACTCAGAAGGTTCGCCCAAGGGACTTGCTGCGCTCCGCTTTCCCTGCTCTCGCTTGCAAGTCCGGGGCTTGCCGTCCGTGGCAAGCCCGTTCGCCGGGACGACAGTCCACTGGACTCTCGTCAGAGCTCCGCCTCACCCCTGTCCCTGGGGCGAACGCGGGGGTCCCTGCCCCACCACTTCGTGCTTGTACTTCG
>JBHIDJ010000383.1:0-1768 GCA_046760105.1 Acidiferrobacterales bacterium
TGAATATCGTGGGCGAGCTCATGCTTTTCTATTGAGCGGAAGCCCGCTTTTTGGAGGTACTCACGGGTCTTCTCTTCACCCCACATCGCCCCGAGGCCCTCACCCCCCTGTGCAAGCGACACGGTCATACAATGCATGCACGAGACGGTGTAGAGGAACGTGCCGATCGGGTGCTCGAGGTTGTTGTGGACGTGGCTCGAACCCTTGATGTCCTGCATCAAGTACACGCCATCGCCCTTGAGCGTTCGATGAATGCCCTTGAGAACGCGCAGCGGTCTCGCCTGGTCGTGCACGGCGTCGAACGTCGTCACCAAGTCGAAGGCCTCGACCTCGGCACTTTCATCGAAATCGCCCAAATCAGCGGCCACAAACTCAATGTTGGGCACACCTTTCGCCGCCGCTGTGCGGCGCGCGAATTCAATCGCCTCCTGGGAGAGATCGATCCCCATGAACCGGCTCTTGGGGTACAGTTCAGCCAGCCGGATCATAATGAGGCCGCGGCCGCACCCGACGTCGAGCACGCGAATGCCGCGTGTGAGCCGGTCGGTCAATCCGGTCACCAGCGGCAGGATGTGTCCTTCAAGTGAGGAGAGTACGGACTGTCCGCTGTCCTCCGCCATCACCGCATGGAAACGCGGATACTTCTCATACGGGACACCGCCACCCTTGCGAAAGCACTCGGCGATGTCATCTTCCACACCGCCCAGCACGGCGATGTACTGGGCGAACACGGCCAGGTTGTCGGCTGCTGCCGCACGGGTTAAGAAGGCGGCGTGCTCTGCCGGTAGTGAGAAGCGGCCGGTGGCCGGATCGACTTCCACCACCCGCCCGGTCACCATTGCGCCGAGCCACTCACGCACGTACCGCTCGTTCAGTCCCGTCTGGGCCGCGATCTCTTCGCAAGTTGACGGCGGCGACTCGCTCATGAAATCAAAAAGACCGGTACGGTGACCGATAGAGGCCATCAAGCAGAGGGCACCGTTGTTGAGAGCGGTCACGAATCGTTCGGCGAAGGCTTCGGCTTTTGCGGCATTGAAATCAGATTGTGCGTTTGCTGCTGACATGTCTCTATCCCCAAAAAGCGTGTCCGAGATCTCATGCCCCTAATGGTCACGAGCATGCAGACTACCTGTGTTCGCTAGACGAGTCAACGTGCGTCGTACCGGTCGGTCCGATGGCAGTCACCTGTACGATCACGTCGCCCGATTTCGCCCAGGCAAAATGCGGATGCTTGGCCGGCTCGGTGAAGAAGCTGCCGGGCGGCAGTGCCCTCATCTTCGCTTCGTCAAAAGTGTCGCCGTAAGCATAATGCAAGGTCCCGGAAATGACCGAGACCATTCGGTCTTTATGGTGCCAATGCGGTTGCACCTTGAAGTTGGCGGGAATTTTGATGCGAACCGTATAGAGCACAGCTTCCTTGGGGTTGCCGGCAAGCACCACCACCTGCAAGCCGTTCGACGAGGTCGGACTGGCATGCCACTGTATTTCGTCGGGAGTGAGCTGTACGATGCCGAACGGCTCATTGCGCGCTCGCGCATCCCCGAAAGCAAGGACCCCCAGCGCAATCAGGAAAACGCATGCTGCTCGACGGTCACCGGGTTTCATGCGTCCCTCCTTTCCCTTGTCCCGTCTCACGGCTCGCCAGGCTTTTGTACGAAAACACAAGTCTGATAAACGGTGATCTATCATGGGCCATCCGCAGGCCACCGATAGAAACGGTCTGCTGGCTTGGTACGCTCCAACCGGAGACGGGTTTCCTCCAGGCGGC
>JBHIDJ010000384.1:0-1754 GCA_046760105.1 Acidiferrobacterales bacterium
GTTAGAAGATCACGCGCGTAGCTGACGTGCACGCCTAGATTCGAACCGCCAAACTCTGGCAAGATGGATGTGTTGATGGCCACGACCTCGCCATGCAGATCGATGACCGGACCCCCGCTTCCTCCTTGAGTTGTTTCAGCGTCGTAAGCGACGATCTGCGCCGTGACTTGGGCCACAATGCCGCGGCTTGCTAATGGGCTTATGTGGCCTGACTGGGAGAGCCTCTCGGCCACCGCCCAAAAATCGATATTCTCGGCGCTGGCGAGTCCCTCGACAAAGCCCTCGCCCGCGCGCGCCAGCAGTGCCCTAATGCCAGTCGGATAACCAAGCACTAACACCTCATCACCTGGCTGCAGGGCGCGGGAGCTCAACGCGAGCGGCGGCCTTAGCTTGCATACAGCGCTGCACCGCAGCACTGCGAGGTCGGTTTCGTCGCTGGCGAGCAGTACACTGACGTCAAACGGCTTTTCGATCCCCGAGAGGTAGCCGATAAAGCGGCGTAGCACTGGTGTCAATCCCAGCTCGGCGAGACCACGGTAAGAGTCATCATTCTCCCACGGCAAAGCCACATGTCGATTGGTGATGACCAGGCCGTTTGAATCCGCGACGAATGCCGTGCCCGTGAAATTCACCTCTACCGGTGGTCCATCGCCGTCCAAAGTCACGGCAGGTTGTCCCTCAGGTATACGCACTGGTTTACCCCCTGGGCCCAACGCAAATCGCAACGGGCGTTTGGAATCGGGGTCTTCAAAGCCGAAGCTACCTTGAAGAAACACGACTGAGGGGCCGGAGAGGGCGATCGCTTGGCGGATTGCGGCCGAGCGCGACTCCAGCGCTTCAAGTCGTTGCACCGCAGTGACCAGATTGCTTTCCAGTTCCTTGCGCATCGCCAACAGATCGTCTTGGCCGATCGCCTCGCGTTCGGCACGTTCCAGTAGCTCCGCGAGCCCACTCACGCGTGCTTGCTCCATGGCCAGCCGTTTTTCCAGGTCGACGTTGTGCTGAATGAGTAAGCCGGTGGTGACCGCCAGTATCACCAGCACTATCAGCACAGTGGCGCGGAACCACACAGTGGTTTGGGTTGCAAGCTCCTTGGCAAAACCGGACAAGAAAAAAGCCACGCGACTGGCTGCGGGCCGATTCTCCCTGCGCGCGCATTCGACGCAGTCCGCGAACGCCTCGCTGACCGATTTGTAGACTTGTGCCCCGGAAGGGTTAATACGAAAGCGCATTACGGTTCCGCCCTGACCAATCTCGAGAAGATCCCCGGATTTTAAGGTACGGCTCTGGACATGTTCCCCGTTGACCCACACATTCACATCGGCGGAGACGGCTAGCTCGTAGCTGTTCCCGGCTCGGTGTAAGGTGGCATGGTGTTGAGCCTCAGTCGACTCCTCCGGTGTCACCAGTTTCACCTCGGCGTCACCAGCGGGGTCTATTCGATAGGTCGCCTCCAATAGCCGCTGTGTCTTGCCGCGGCGGCTGCCCGAGAGGAAGACAACCACGGGGACGGGATCGCCGTTACGTTTACCACCTTTGGATCGCACTGTTGCCGCCACGTTGGAAATTGAATTGACACCGCTGACTAGGCAGTGGTGCGTGGGCGCTGGAGACCTTTGCCGCTAAGCTTTTCTGTGAGAAATGACAAGAACTCGCTTTTGGGGTATGACCAACAAAGACCTAGCGACTTCGCAAACCGTCGCCGATCAGGCGGTCTTTTTGGTCCCAAGCAGCGGCCGGAGCGGCAAACTGGC
>JBHIDJ010000385.1:0-1753 GCA_046760105.1 Acidiferrobacterales bacterium
CAGCCTCGATCAAGCTGTGCGCAGAGGAGATAAACGTGACCGCCGACTGGAGCTCACGGATGAACATGCTCACGGCCGCGATCTGCACGATCAGCAGCACCAGCGGGACCGTCATGGCCAGCAGTAGCTTGGTGCGGATACGCATGGCGACACTCTATTCTCTGCCGCAACGTGGAGCAATCAGACTTTGCCGCGCGCCTTCCACCTCTGGAAAATTCGCCTCACCTCCTGATCGGCCTGGGTGAGGGCTTCATCGGGTGTGACCTTGCCGGTGGCCGCCTGGGCGAACATCGTCGGTATGAGATGGGTATTGAGGACCTCGCCGATCGCGGCGTTGGCGAAGCCCCGATACCCTACATTGGTGACCCAATCGCTCACGTCCGTCAACAGGCGGTACTGATCCGGCGCGGCTGCGTTCGAATCACCAGTCACCAGTTTCTCCAGATCCGGCACGGCGTTGGGGAAGCTAGGCATGTGTTGAAAACCACTCGCCACCACCGCCATCCGGGAGCGGCCGATGAAGTCCACCAGAAACTGCTTGGCGCCTTCGACGTTGTCCGCGAACTTCCAAATAATGTAGGCGTCAACACCGAATGCCGGACCATGACGACCCGCTGGCCCCTGGGGCAACTTCGCGAGTCTTAGGTTGGTTCCAGCCGGCATTTCTTTCTTTTCGGCCGCCCGAACAATGGAGATGGTATCCAGAGTAAGACAACCTTCCGCGGAAAGCATGAAGCGGTTGTTCGAAGTTGCGTTCCAATTGAGAACGTCCTCCGGCATCGCTTCCTCGAAGAGTGCCTTGACGTACTTGATGGCTTCAAGCGTTTCCTTCGATTTCAGATTCGGGTTTCCGGCATTATCCTGCACCGAAGATCCGAATGAGTACATGATGGCCCGCAAGGAATGGTCGCTGTTGTGCTCCGGGGCCAGGCTGATGCCCACGGGTTGATCGTGCAGCAATTTGATCTGCCTGCCTCCCCGCCGCACATCGTCCCATGTATCCGGGGCGCTACCAACGGCGTCCCATAGATCCTTGCGGTAGGTCAGTAGCGCCGGTAGAAGGCCTGTACAGAAACTGAAGTATTTTCTGGTCTTAGGGTTGTAACAGCTCTTATAGGCGGGATCGAGTGCGTTGCCGTAGCGGCGCACGCTTTCCTCGAAGATCTCGCGGTGGTCAATTACGCTATCCTCAAACACCGGCGCCGGTGTCAGCAGCAGGACCAGATCGTGACCTTGTTGCGCCTGGGCCTCGGCTGTCGCCCGACTCGAGAGGTCGCCGAGTCCGATGCTCTCGACAATCACGTTCGTACC
This sequence comes from Acidiferrobacterales bacterium, assembly GCA_046760105.1. Taxonomy (GTDB): domain Bacteria; phylum Pseudomonadota; class Gammaproteobacteria; order Acidiferrobacterales; family SPGG2; genus JBHIDJ01. Next base: position 1,312 of record JBHIDJ010000385.1, read on the forward strand.
GTTCTTCTCGCCCCACTCCTTGACATAAGTGTCGTTGAACCAACGATCGTACGCGGGCACGAAGTGCTTCCACTTCAGGATCTTCAGGGTCTTTTGCTGCGCGCGACCGCGTATGATGATCGCAGGGCCGGTGCCCACGGCCAGGGCTGTCGCCGCAGTTGTTTTTAGAAAGCGTCGGCGTGAGACGGATTCACGTTTGACGTGAACCATGATGTTCTCCTCCTAAGCGCGCCGAGCAGAGCGTCTTATCCCCGCTCACTTCAGGGTGTCAGCGTCGGCTCTAACCTCACGTCCGTAAGCGGTTAACCGTAAACCGTGAGTCGTGGAAAGTCCACAGATACTTCAAAAGCCAAGGATTATTGCTGATGTGTTAGCTAAAGACCTAGAGTCCATAGCTTTCGTTAATGCAACTGACACCGCGTGGAGCGATCTTCTCGAATCG
>JBHIDJ010000386.1:0-1724 GCA_046760105.1 Acidiferrobacterales bacterium
TGTTAGTCTTTTGGCCGAAAGCGGCATCTCAAGTGTTCGTTGGTGGGTCCGCGGAAAAGGGGAGGGGGATGGAAGGCTTTTTGGGAGATAGCTCTGCCGTAGCTTTTCTCACCGCTCTGATCACGCCAGCTATCGTGCTCTTGGCCTGTGCGAACCTCATAACTGGCTGTCACATGCGGCTGTCACGTGTCATGGATCGGGTGCGCACCCTCGCCCAGTTGGCCGAGGACATTCGACTGGGAAAAACCACAGACCATGCCGTAGAGCGGCGGAAAGAGATCAGTGCCCAATTTCATTTCTACGAGCGCCGTGGCAAAATGATCTTGGTATCCTTGAGCTTCCTGTATGGAACAGTCGGTCTCTTTGTGGCGACAAGTATGGCAGTTGCCGTCGATCTTTTGCTCGGCAGTGCCGTTTCCTTCATTCCGGTGGTACTCTCTATTGTCGGCATTTCCTTGTTTCTTATTTCCAGTCTTCTTATGATGTATGAAAACCGCATCGCATTTAAGACGATGCGGCGCGAGATCCAATTCGTGCATATGCTCGAGGAGGCTGTTTTTCATTTCCCGGAGAATATGGAGACGCGCACCGAGGGCGGCAAGTCCTGAGGGAACCGCAGTGATAGTGCTTCAACGGCTGGCGTCTTCATACGGCGATGAAGGGAGGAGCGTATGAGTGAACAGGAGTGCGGCATCCGGATTGTGACCATCTGCGGCAGTGTGCGGCCGGGTAATTTCACGTCGAAAGCGCTCGCCCTGGTCATCGATGAATTCAGAAAGAACCACGGGGTTGAGCTACAGGTGATCGATCCGGCCATGCTGGAGCTGCCGTTGCCCGGAACCGGAAACGAGTCCCCGGCGACACAGACGGTGAAAGCAGGCGTGGCGCAAGCCACCGGAGTGGTCATGGCGACGCCGGAATATCACGGCAGTTATAGCAGTGTGATAAAGCTGGTGATCGAGAACCTGGGCTTTCCATCGGTCCTGGCGGGCAAGCCGGTGGCGCTCCTCGGGGTGGCAGCGGGCGCGATCGGGGCGATCAAGGCTTTGGAACACCTCCGCAGCGTCTGCTCCCACATTGGGGCCATCGTCCTGCCGGGCCCCGTCTCCGTGGCAGGAGTCCAAAATATGTTCGACGAGAAGGGTCGCTGCCTCGACGCGGCGACCGAGAAGAGGATCCGGGGCGTGGCCAAAAACTTGGTCGACTACATCCATGACAATATCTGTCCTCGCGTGGCCCTAGAGGAGATGGTGCGAAGGGGGGCCGGGTAGTGTCTGGTGACTGGTGGGTAGTGGCTAGTGGGTGGGTTGTGACTACTGGATATAGTGGATGTAGGGATGAATGATGGAAACAGCGATATTTGAAAATCCATTGGGCGAGGGTTTGCGAATAGAGCGCACCGCCCCACCTTGCGTAGCCATCATCTTTGGGGCTTCGGGAGACTTGACCAAGCGCAAGTTGGTCCCCGCCCTTTATAGTTTGGCCGCGCAGAACTTACTGGCCAGCGGTTTTTCTGTCGTGGGGACTGCCCGCACGCCAATGAACGACGAAGCCTTTCGTACCGCGATGCGCGACGCCATCAATCGTTTCTCCGATGCCGGTCCGGCCGATGGCGCCCTCTGGGAGAGTTTCGCGGGCGGTCTGTTTTACACGCCCACCGATCCTAAAAAACCCGAGAGCTACAACACACTGGGCGAGCTATTGACCGAAATCGATCGAAAGCG
>JBHIDJ010000387.1:0-1703 GCA_046760105.1 Acidiferrobacterales bacterium
CGAATGACTCACCTTTCAGACTACATTGGCTGATTCGCATAAACAAAAAGACTGGGTCGACAATTTCCAAGCTCGTTTAGTCGCGTGGGATCTGCCTGCCGTTGCCTTGATCGGCGGGATATTTATTGACCCGCCGATAAAGACACTGGTTTGGGCTGTCGCCCTTGTGTGGATGGGCGTTGCTTGTCTAGCAAACGCGCGCCGTTGCGGGCGCCGGCACTGTTACTTTACTGGGCCTTTCTTCGTGCTTATGGCGATCATGGTGGTACTACACGGTAACGAGATCGTCTGGCTTGGTCCGCACGGCTGGGTTTGGATAGGCATTACACTCGTTGTTGTGGGTTGGGGTATCTTGCGGCACTTGCCAGAGCGCATATGGGGCAAATTTACTGACCGAGGCGCAAGCCCGAAAGCCGGTTCCGGTTCAACGTCATGACGCCGGAACGGCCACGGGCGGAAACGCCCATCGATTCCCAAAACAACACGCAACAACTTGAACTTTCTACGGGCGAAATGTTAGCAACGACCACATCACAGCATTTGCAATAAGTTAAGATAATCGTCCGTGGACTTACTGCGTGTGGTTTCCTTTTTGGGGGATATCAACTTGGTCTTCCTTTCGGATCGTCTCGATCGCGCGCGTCATGAGGGGAGCTCAAATCCGAGAGATTGCCTGGAGGTGATTGGGGATGTCGCGTACGCTCGATAAGCAGGCCTTGACCGAGCACTTTGCCGAGGAGTATCGGCTTGCCCAGTCGCCGATTATGATGGAGGTTGAGCGCGTTGTCCTCGGGTGCGGTTACGGAGGTACAAGCTGGACGACGCGGGCTGAAGCTGAACGAGTCGGTCGACTCTTGGAGTTGCGCCCGGGCAGACGGCTTCTGGAGGTTGGAGCCGGGTCCGGGTGGCCAGGACTGTTTCTAGCGCGCACGACGGGTTGTGATGTGACGCTGCTGGACGTACCGCTGGAGGCAATTCGGATGGCAGCGGAGAAGGCCGTTTCCGAGCAGCTGGATGGTATGTGCTGGGTGGTGGTGGCGGACGCTGGGGCGTTGCCGTTCAGCAATAACTCCTTTGATGCGATCAGCCACTCGGATGTGTTGTGTTGTCTGGAGGCCAAGCTCTCTGTGTTGAAAGCGTGCAGGCAGGTGGTTCGGGCAGGCGGGAGAATGGTGTTCACGGTCATATCGATTGCACCCGGCCTCTCTTCGACTGACTATAAGCGAGCGGCCGATTCCGGCCCTCCTTTCGTGGAGTCGGCGGTCGACTATCCGACTCTGCTGCGGCAGGCGCGGTGGAAAATCACGGATCGTGTCGATCTGACGGTTGAGTATGCGAGGACGGTTCGGTGCCTGCTCCGCGAGTGGGAGGCACGTAAAGATGGGCTGAGCGAGTTGTTTGGTGCAGCTGAATTTACTGAGCTAGTGACCGGTAAACGAGCAACCCTACAGGCGATCGAAGAGAGATTCCTTCAGCGAGAGCTATTCGTCGCGGATGCCGTCACAGCCGACGAACCCGAGAACGTAGACACGAATCGGAAGTGCGTATAACGACGCCGCGGTGCCGCTTTAAGCGGCTTCCCGAGTCGCTCTCAGTTTGTTGATTTGTGTCCGTGCTGTTGCGAGTATTACCGATTACTCGCGCACCTCGATTCCCAAAACAACACGCAACAACTTGAACTTTCTAGGAATGAAATAGCATTT
>JBHIDJ010000388.1:0-1639 GCA_046760105.1 Acidiferrobacterales bacterium
GTCAACGCCGCCCGCGGCAGCATCGTTGATGAGCAGGCGCTCATCGACGCGCTTCAATCGGGCAAACTGGCTGCGGCCGGGCTCGACGTGTACAACAACGAACCCAACATCAACCCCGCGTTCCGGACGCTGCCCAACACGTTCTTGTTGCCACATATCGGGAGCGCCACGCGGGAAACACGTGACGCTATGGGCTTCAGGGCGTTAGACAACCTCGATGCCATTTTTGCCGGCGACGAACCGCGGGATCGGGTCGCGTGAACCCGGCCGTCGAAAACACCCAGCTGGCGCATAGCGGAGGTGGGCAGCCTATGTGTTGCACTGCAACGGAGACTGGGTGAGTGAGCGGTACGGCTACTCATAGCTACGCGTTTTAGAATAAGTATAATTTGTCCCGGTTACGCTATTGTGGTATACGAGATTCCTCGCCCGGTCGTGTTCGAGCCGGCGAGGACAACAAAAATTGCCGCGCAGAACCACATACAGGAGGGGTGACAAAGACTCTCAAAATCCGCAAGATTCGCGTCAGCCGACCTCTCTAAGCGTCTGATCGCGTGCCGGAAACGGTGGCGTGAGGGAAGGAGAAGGGGGCTTGTAGCGAGTAGCTAGTATCGTTTGATTCAAACAAACCAGCGATTGACCATGCAGAGGAGGGTGAATCCATGAAAGACCGTAAGACTAGTAAGGTAACGACGGAGGCAAAGGCCAAGGGGCCAGTTAGCCGGCGCAAGTTCCTTAGGGCCGGCGCTGCCACGGCCGCCGGTGTCGCTGGCGCAGCGACGTTGGGCTTCCCGATGGTGTCCCGCGCCCAGACAGTGACCTTGAAGATGCAAGGTGCCTGGGGCGCGAAGGACGTCTTCAATGACATGGCTATGGAATACGTTGACTCAGTCAATGCCATGGCGGGCGGCCGGCTGAAGATCAATTATCTGGTCTCCGGTGCGGTGGTGAAGGCATTCCGCGTACAGGACGCCGTCCACAAAGGCGTGCTCGATGGCGGACACGGGGTGACCGTGTATTGGTACGGCAAGAGCAAGGTGGCCTCGCTGTTTGGCACTGGCCCCGTCTTTGGTCAGGATGCCCATCTTGGGCTGGCCTGGATTCACAATGGTGGCGGCCAGCAGCTCTATGACGAGCTGATCGAGAAACTGGGGATCAACACCGTCGGGTTCTTCGCCATGCCCATGCCGACGCAGCCGCTCGGTTGGTTCAGGAAACCGATCAAGAAAGCCAAGGACATGGTGGGCCTCAAGTACCGCACAGTGGGCCTCGCGGCCGACCTGATGCAGTCGATGGGTCTCAAAGTGACCCAGCTTCCCGGTGGCGAGATCGTGCCGGCGCTGGAACGCGGCGTGATCGAGGCGTTCGAGTTCAACAACCCGACGTCTGATAAAAGCTTTGGTGCCCAGGACGTCAGCAAGACCTACATGATGGGCAGTTACCACCAGGCAGCGGAGTTCTTCGAGATCATCTTCAACAAGGGCAAGTACAAGGCCCTGCCGAAGGAGCACCAGGCGATCCTGAAGCATGCGGCCGCGGCAGCGTCCTCGAGCAACTTCTGGACAGCGATGGACCGCTACTCCCAGGACCTGCAGTGGCTCATAAACAAGGCAGGCGTCAAGGTCTACCGCACGCCGCA
>JBHIDJ010000389.1:0-1638 GCA_046760105.1 Acidiferrobacterales bacterium
GGCTACGCCTGGGCGAACGGAATCACCCCTGGAATGAGCCACTTATCCCACATCTCATCAACCTTCGCCTGGAAGTACTCGATATCTTCCTCGGCGAAGTGGGCGAAGCGGCCCTGCCTCATCAAGTACCCGCGAACCGGCTTACGCTTGAACAATCCGTTCGCGATCTGCTTGGACTTGCCGTACATCTTGACCTTGCCCTCTTCGACCTCGTAGAGCGGCCAGATACCGGTCTCAATCGCCAGCTCACCGAGCTCATGGGAGTACTTCGGATCGTAGTCCCAGCCCTTGGGGCAAGGGTCGAGCGAGTGGATGAACGTCGGTCCGCCGATAGTCAACGCTCTGCGCACTTTGTTCAATGTGTGGATAGCGTTCCCGGCGCAAACGGTTGCGACGTATTTACAGTCCGGATGGCCTGCCGCCAGCATCGCCGCGGTGTTCTTTTTCCAGCGCTTGTGCATGATGCGGTGCACCTTGCCTGGGGGGCTGAAAGTGGAGTTCGCACCATACGGAGACGATCCCGACACCTGGATGTCGGTGTTGGCGTAGGACTCGTTGTCATACATGAAGATCAGCAAGTTGTACTGCGTATGCTGGAGTGCTGCCGAAATGGCCGAGAGCCCCATGTCGGCGCCGCCGCCATCGCCGCAAAAGGCGATGACGTTGATTGGCTCTTTCTCCATCTTGCCCTTGCGCATCAACGCCATCAGACCGGCGGCGGTGCCGGTGGCAGCGGAGCCCGCGGATCCGAGCTGTGTGTGCATCCAAGGCACCACCCACGGGGTGGAGTAGTACGTTGTGTTGGCCACGTACATGCAGCCGGTGGCACCGAGGACGATCGTGCGCGGGCCGGCCGCCTTGATCATGAGCTTCATGACTAGGGCCGACTCGCACCCCTGACAGGTGCGGTGACCCGAGGTGAAATACTCCTCCGAGGCGACTTTCTTGATGCCCCGCCAAGGTTCGAGAACCTGGGTTGAAATGAATTCGTCTAAAGCGATGGTAGTTTCCTGCATGATGGTTACTCCCTCACTCCGATCCAGTGTGTGTCCTGATCATTGATGTCGCCGCCAATCGCGGCGTCGAATACCTTGCCGGTAATATCGATGACGTTGTCGGTGCTCACCTCGCGTCCGCCCAGGCCGGCGATGAATGAAACGATCTTGGGCCGCTTCTCCACTGGGTAGAGGGCGGAGCGCAGCTCGTTGGCTAGCACACCGCCGAAGAAGGTGGAGCCAAAACTGTAGTCGCGATCGATCACGCCCACGGCCTGTACCCTGGACAATGCGTCCTGCAGCTCGATGGTGGGGAACGGGCGGAACCACCTGACTCGGACAAAGCCGACCTTTTTGCCTTGCTCTCGCATCTTGCGGACCGCGACTTTCACCGGCATCGCCAGGGTTCCCATTCCCACGAGGGCGACCTCGGCGTCGTCCATCATGTAGCGCTCGATGAAGGGCTCGCCGCCGCGCCCAAACGTGCCGTTGAAGTCGTCGTACGCCTCGATGATGACGTCACGGGCACGACGCGCCGCCATGTCGTTTTGCCGGCGGATCTCCATCACCCAATCCTCGTTCGCCTGTGGGGCGATCGTGATCGGGTTGTCCGGATGCAACTGCTTTTCTGCCCGGTTATAGC
>JBHIDJ010000390.1:0-1636 GCA_046760105.1 Acidiferrobacterales bacterium
GGGGAAGGTCTTACCGTATAGGTGGACAAATCGAGTCAAAATCAGAATACGCAGGCCGCCCTACATTATCACGAAAGCACCAAGCACAGTGAAGAGAGTCTTCGTGCGAACGTGCACTTTCTTGATTGGGAAAACAAGCCGCTACCCTACAAGATCTACCGCGGCGTGGAGTCTGTTCCTCTCATACGCGATCCGAAAGCTCTCGGCAACTCGACGCCCACGACGTTGGAAGCAATATCGATGCCCGTCAGCAAAGTATCGAACGAGAACGCGGGCGAGAATATCCCGGACCTTGCGACGCTCTCCCAAGTCCTTTTCCTGAGCGCCGGCATAACCAAGCAAAAGAGCTATCCCGGCGGTACGATCTATTTCCGCGCCTACTCGAACACGGGTGCTCTGTATCACATTGATCTCTATCTGGTCACACAAGATCTCCCCGATCTCCCGGCTGGCGTTTACCAATTTGGGCCTCATGACTTCGCCCTCCATCGGCTCCGCACTGGCGATTACCGTGGATTCCTGGTTGAAGCGTCGGGCGCGCACCCCAGAATTGCGCGAGCGCCGCTGATTCTGGTCAGCGTCTCAACGTACTGGCGAAACGCGTGGAAATACCAGGCTCGCGCGTACCGCCATTGCTTCTGGGACGGCGGAACATTGCATGCGAATCTCCTTGCTATTGCCGCAGCGAAAGCGCTGCAGCCAAATATCGTAATGGGGTTTTCGGATTCTGCTGTGGAGGCCCTGTTGGGCCTCGACCCCGCGCGGGAGGGCGCGCTGACGCTAGTGACGCTCGGGCATTCCAATCAAGCACCGCCGGCCGCGCCCCCCATCAGTCGGCTTAAGCTCGAGACCGAGCCGCTATCCCGGTCCGAAGTTGATTACCCGCCGATTCGCGTCATGCATGCCGCCTCGTCGCTCGTAAGCGGTGATGAAGCGACAGCCTGGCGGGACAACACGCTGCAACCAGAGCCGCTGCCAGCAAGCGGCCCTATGCAGCTCCTCCGTCCGAGCGCAGACAGCGAAATGTCGCAAGACTCACTGGCCAGCGTCATCCGCCGGCGCGGATCGACTCGTGCCTTTGACCAAGCCCGTTCCATCTCGTTCGAAGAGCTGTCTACTGTGCTCGACAGAGCTACGCGCGGCATCCCCGCTGATTTCCTGGCGCCGCTCAGCACCACGCTACTCGACCTGTATCTCATCGTAAATGCTGTGGATGATCTAGTGCCCGGCATTTACTATTATCGACGTGTCGATCGGGCTTTAGAGCTACTCGCTGCTGGGGATTTTCGCCGAGAATCCGGTCGACTCGGCCTCTCCCAACAGCTTCCCGCCGACGCGGCCGTGAACGTCTACTGTCTGTGCTCGCTCCTGCCGATCCTGAAGCGGTTTGGAAACCGCGGCTATCGAGCGGCCCAGCTCGAGGGCGGGATCACTGGTGGACGCATGTATCTGGCGGCGTATGCCCAGCACTTCGGGGCCACTGGGTTGACCTTTTTCGATGACGAGGTGACCGAGTTTTTCTCGCCACACGCAGCCGGGAAGGAGGTATTGTTTTTAACAGCAATGGGCCATCCAGACCTTGTCCGTATCGGTCGCTAGTTTTCGTGAAGAGCGGGGTTCCGTTGCGACGTCTTCC
>JBHIDJ010000391.1:0-1635 GCA_046760105.1 Acidiferrobacterales bacterium
AGGCCGTGGTCGAGCGCTTTAACTGGCGCTGCCACGCCTACTGCCTCATGGGTAATCACTACCATCTATTGGTCGAGACCCCGGAGGGCAATCTCTCGAAAGGCATGCGCGAGCTCAATGGGCGCTATACGCAAGCCTTCAATCGCCGCCACCGCCGGGTCGGGCATCTCCTGCAGGGACGCTTTAAGGCGATCTTGGTGGAACGCGAGCGCTACCTTCTGGCGCTCTGCCGCTACGTGGTGTTGAATCCTGTGCGGGCCAAGCTGGTGCGATCGCCCGCGCAGTACAAGTGGAGCAGCTACCGGGCGACGGCGGGGCAGGGGCAAGCGCCGGCGTTTTTGACAACACGCTGGGTGCTGGCTCAGTTTGGCAAACGCCGGTATGAAGCGGCGAAACGCTATCAGACCTTCGTGCGCCAAGGGGTGGGCGAAGTCTCCCCCTGGGGACAGCTCAAGGGCCAAGTGCTCCTGGGCTCCGACACATTCGTTCGCCACATTGTCCACCACCTTAAGAGCGCCAAGGCGATCACAGAGATCCCCCGCCGCCAGCGCCACCTTAATCGCCCGAGCCTCAAGTCGCTGTTCGCCAGGGGGAGCCGCAAAAACCGCTCGGCGCGCAACCGCCAGATCCGTCGTGCCCATCTCGAACACGGCTATACGCTCACTGAGATTGGTAAGCATCTAGGGTTGCACTACTCGACAATTAGTAAAGTGGTGAATGTGGAGGAACGGTAAGAAAGCGCGTTGCGCAGGATCTGTTAGAATAGGTATAGTGCTTGTAGGCGAGGACTGAGACCATGCGTACATATACGGCTGTCGTTGAGCGTTGCCCTGACACGGACTTGTACGTCGGGTACGTGCCCGGGTTGCCAGGTGCACACAGCCAGGGTGAAACTCTAGACGAGCTGAACGCGAACCTTCGAGAAGTGATCGAAATGCTGTCTGAGGACGGGGCCTTAAAGCCGCAGAGTGAGTTCGTTGGCATTCAGACGGTGAACGTTGCCTGAGCATGCCGGGCATCCCGGTTCTCAAGCCGCGTGAGGTTATTGCGATCCTCAAGGCGCTTGGGTTCAACGAGGTCCGCCAGCGCGGTTCGCACAAACAGTTCCGACATCCCGACGGCCGCTGTACCACAGTACCGGTACATGCCGGCCGAGACATCTCCCCGATCCTTCTACGTCAGATCGTCAAGGACATCGGCTTGACGGTCGACGAGTTTTTGAAAGACCGATAGATCCGTACGGGTAGCTACCGCCTAAACGTCTCTTCGCTAAATAGCGAATCGCTTGAAGAATCTACACTCACTGAACACACCGGGGTTCAGTTTTTGAATTGTGGATTGCCGAGTGTCGAGCGGATACTGCACATTCAAACCCGAACGCGATACCGGCTACGAAGGAGCACCGTGACTACTAAGACCAAGGCCCTCATTACAGTCGGTATCCTCGCTGTCTTCGATACCGTGATTCCCGTTCCGGTCACCGCGCTGATCGTGATTTACGCTATCCTGCAGAAGCCACCTTGGGTGACTGATCTCATTCGCGACCTAATAGGAACGCCATGACAGCTTTCATTCGACGCTTGTGTACAGATATGTCAGAGTCCATGAACGGATGACTGAGCTCTGGGTCCCGCA
>JBHIDJ010000392.1:0-1575 GCA_046760105.1 Acidiferrobacterales bacterium
CTTCCAGCAGGAGCGTATGGCATCAACCCGACGGATTACTTACTCCCAGGCGACCTCAAGGCTCGGCACACTCAGTGAACCCCTTCTGAGGCTCAATGGCGAAGGGGTGGCCCAAGTCTCGCGGTACCCTCACGAACGAAATGGATGGCGAAAGATGATTGTCTCGTCGCGCTCGGCGCCCGTGGAGATGATGTCGATCGCCGTCTCCGTTACCTCCTCGATGCGATTGAGATATCGCCGCGCATTCGTAGGTAGGTCCTGCGAGCTTTTCACGCCGACCGTCGACTCCTTCCAACCCGGTAACTGCTCATAGATGGGTTCGCAATGCGCTAAATGCTCGGCACCGTAAGGCGGCAGCTGCTGTTCCGCACCGTTATAGCGGTAGGCTACGCACAACCGAACCGTCTCTAGCCCATCGAGCACATCAAGCTTGGTGATACACAGTCCGGTGACACCGTTAATGTGACAGGCGTATCGCACCGTGACCGCATCGAACCACCCACAGCGTCGCGGCCGACCGGTAGTAGCACCGAATTCGCTGCCCCGGTCACCCAGCAACTTCCCCATCTCGCCCTGCAGCTCCGTGGGAAACGGCCCAGCGCCGACCCTCGTTACATAGGCCTTGCTGACACCTAGCACGAAGTCGAGATCGCCCGGGGCAAGACCGGTGCCGACGGCTGCCGCTGCAGCACAGGTGTTCGATGATGTGACATAAGGGTAGGTACCGTGATCGATATCCAAAAGCGTGCCTTGCGCACCCTCAAATAATATGGATTTACCTTGCTTCATGTAACTGTGAAGCAAAGCGGGAACATCGGCGATTAAGTGGCGGATACGTTCCGCAAATCCCAGATTTTCATCCAACGTCTGCCGGAAGTCTATGGCCCCACAATCGAAGTACCTGGTCAGAGCAAAATTGTGATAATCGACAACTGGTTCTAACTTTTCGGCAAAACCCGCATTGTCAAACAGATCACCGATACGCAGCCCGCGTCGCGCCACCTTGTCTTCATAAGCGGGGCCGATGCCCCGGCCGGTAGTGCCGATCGCCGTTTTACCACGCGCCTTCTCGCGCGCCGCATCAAGCGCGATGTGATGTTGCAAAACAAGCGGGCAAGACTCACTGATGCGCAGGCGCTCGCTGGCCGGCACGCCGCGGTCCTCCAGTTCGTCCACTTCCTGGAACAGGGCGCTCGGCAACACGACCACACCGTTGCCGATCAGGCACATCACCCCCGCCCTGAGGATGCCAGACGGTATAAGATGCAGTACGGTCTTCGTGCCGTCTATAACCAGGGTGTGTCCTGCGTTATGTCCTCCCTGAAAACGTACGACAGCATGAGCCAGTTCGCTAAGAAGGTCGACAACCTTGCCCTTGCCCTCGTCTCCCCACTGGGTGCCAATCACGACGACGTTTTTGGCCATGATTGCTCGCTTCTTTTACTTATTGGCCAGAGCACACAATTGTTTGGCTTTGGCTATGTCGAAACATCCTAAAAATCGCGTCGGCGACCTGCAGGGACGCAGGAAGTTAGGGCAACGCAAGGAGCAGTTGCCGGAACAGCGATCGACGAC
>JBHIDJ010000393.1:0-1575 GCA_046760105.1 Acidiferrobacterales bacterium
CCTGTACTACACAACCACTCAGCCGCGGACATCCATGGTGGGGAGCGAGATGGTAAACGTGGACCCCTGGCCCAGGGCGCTCTCGACCGTGATCTCCCCTCCCATCATCTGACAGATTCTTTGGCTGATCGCCAGCCCGAGGCCCGTGCCGCCGTATTTGCGGGTGGCCGAGGCATCCGCTTGGTGGAACGCCTGGAACAGCTTCCCCATCTGCTCGGGGGTCATCCCGATGCCGGTGTCGGTCACGCGGAACTTGATCCAGGCCGCGCCGTCCACGGTCTCACGGGTAACCCCTAGCGTGATGGTCCCCCGCTCCGTGAATTTGCAGGCATTGCTGAGCAGGTTGAACAGCGCTTGTCGGACCTTGGTCAGGTCGGCCCGCATGGTGCCAAGATCGTCGGCGCAGTGCACCTGCAGGGTATTGGCGTTCTTATCCACCAGTGGCTTGATGGTGGTCACGACGTCCTGGATCATCGGGGCGATGGTAAAGGTCTCCAGGGAGACGTCCATCCTACCGGCTTCGATCTTCGAGATGTCGAGGATGGCGTTGATCGACCCCAGCAGGTCTTTGCCCGCCCCGCGAATTTTCTGCAAGTCAGGGATGAATTCCTCCTGGCCTGCCTCTTCGGCCTCCTCCTGTAACATCTCGCTGTACCCGATGATGTGGTTCAACGGCGTGCGCAGCTCGTGGCCCATATTCGTCAGAAACAGGCTCTTGGCCTGATTGGCGGCTTCCGCCGCTTCTTTAGCCCTTTGCAATGCTTCTTCCGCCCGCCTGCGTTCCGTGATCTCGTTTTGCAGTGCAACCGCGCGCTGCTCCAAGTCTGATGAGCTGCGCCGCAGCCTGCCGATGGCGAGGCCCAGGCCCGTCAATCCCAACACGGATATTCCCGCGAGCAGGACAAAGGTTCCCCGCAGACCCGTCTGGGTCTGCGCCACGGCGACATCTAGGGGGAGAATCACCTCCAGGACTCCTCGAACATCCCCCGTTTGCCAATCTGTCTTAGGGCTGGTGGGGTGCGTGTTGTGACAGTTAACGCAACTGCGACGCATCAGATCCGCCCTCGCATAGCGCAAGGACCGGCGGCCCCCGATATCTTCAAAGCGGTAAAAAGCTCGGTCGGGGTGTTGCCGCAAGGCGGCCCATGCATCCTTCGCAAATGCGTCTTGCAGGCCGCCTTGCTCTCGTCGCCAGGGAAATGGATAGGCGCTGTATAGCCGGGTCTGCACGCCGGACTCATGGGCGCCGATGCGCTCGCCCAAGAGCATGCTCAACGTGGCCGGAAGTGGGATGGCCCCTGGCCTTGTCGTATAGTCGTGGGTCACCTCGATGCCTTGGCCTCTGACGGTCTCAACCACCTCAGACGTGTAGAGGGTGCGAAACTCAGCGAGCGCTTGGGCGTACACGGACGCGTTTTCTAACGCGATCGTGGTGATCATCTGGCCCTGCAGACGGGACACCTGCCACAGCACGAGCGCGACGCCAGCACAGAGCATGAGGGTGAGGATGAGGATGGTTCGATCCTGGAACAGGCGACTGGATCGCGTTACGAGATTCGAAATGGCTCGGCGTAT
>JBHIDJ010000394.1:0-1542 GCA_046760105.1 Acidiferrobacterales bacterium
CCCACCTTCTTACCGGCGATCACCTCATTGAGGGTCGATAGCGCATTGTGGGCGCCACGTCCCGGGCGTCCGCCAAATGAACAGGGTAGAAAATCCTGCTCGTACATGGCAGACAATACCTCCGACGTACTGCGCTGGAGTGCCCGGTCACTGACACAGGGCACGCCCAGAGGGCGCTTCTCCTGCTTACCGGGCTTGGGGATATAGACCCGCCGTATTGGCGGTGCCTTGTATCCCTGCTGGTGGACCGACTGCAACATCGGCTCAATCCACTGATCAAAGTCTTTCTTCGCCTCCGCCACCGTGACACCATCACACCCCGGCGCCGAGCGGCTGGGAATCTTCTTCAGATTCCTCTCCACCCGATCCCGCGTCACATGATGGGCCAGTGAGGTTAACCGGAGCTTTGGTTCACTACGAGCTTTCGCTGCTATTCGTTCCAGTTCCGTTGCCATGACTGGTGATTCCTCTCTTTGCATAGAAGACCGTTTCCTCCCATTGAATGGAGCTCATGTTTCCTTAGAACGATTCACTACCTGCTGGCCGCTTCCCCATGTAACCGGCTCTCCCGATCTCAGAGTACTATCAACCAGTCTGACTTCCGAATGGTCATCGGATCTTCCTCGCATTGTTAGCTTGTCAGACCCTACAAGCTCCGCTTGAACCAGACGGACCTCCCTTGTTCCCATGATGTCCTTTGACTGCATGCTGACGGTTCGAACCCCGGAAACACCGCACTATGCTCGCCTAAACGCATAACACAATTCCGCCTTCCCCTTTGCGAGATAGAGTCGGCTATTTCGACCACGATCGATTTCGGGGCTAACACTCCGTTCACTTTCGTTTCGGCCTACAGTCTCCCTGTCTACGCTTCGCAGTGACCGTCACCGGACCCCCACGCAAGACTCGGTACCTGGCTGCTGGCTAAGCTTTGCCAGGGCGGCCATCTCAGGCCACTGAACTTCATGCGCTTACAAGGCGCAACCCGCACAGATCCCAGCGAGCGCTACTAACGCACTGGGCTCCTCCTTCGGGTACTGGCGTCAAAGCGGGCCGCAGGATGAGGATGCAACAACCGAATCGGTGGAAAGAAGCGATTGGTCCTACGCACGAACGCCGTCCAGCTCAAGTATGCTTTCTGACTCCGGCGCCGCAGCGCGCGCAACCAGTACCAGCGGACCTGAGTGAGGAACACGTACAAAGAACGCAGATTGCCCGAGACCGCAAAGTAATTCAGATATCCTTGCAGCACTCGGCGTAACCACATGCCCGTCTCGTAGATCGAGTCGTGCATGCGACGGCGCAACTCCCGCTTGATGAGCTGAAGTTGCACACGCATACGTTTCCTAATCGTCTTACGCCCGATGACAAACGCACCCTGCTTGCGCGAGTGCGTGCAGAAGTGGGTAAAGCCGAGAAAGTCGAAAGTCTCCGGCTTGCCCAACCCCTGTCGTTTTCTGTCATTAATCGCCCAACGTCCAAACTGGATCAGCCGGGTTTTGTCCGGGTGCAAGGTTAATCCAAACATCTGCAGCCGTTCCC
>JBHIDJ010000395.1:0-1503 GCA_046760105.1 Acidiferrobacterales bacterium
CCGGGTAATAAGTCCCAAAACTCGCACGAAGGTAGTCGGCACCCGGAATGTGACCTCGCGGCCAAAGGTGGTACACGTCGATGAAGGCCACACCACGGTCGTGCAGCTCTTTGGCGGTGGCAACGTCAACGCTGGTTGCACCCTTGATCTCATACCCTGACGGCCCGGTGGTCACAAGCGCAGCCCATTCGCTACCAGACTCGACGCCAGCCTTGCGGAGTCCCTCGCGCAAAGGTTTGCGATCCCCGGCCCATTTGAACACCTGTTGACGGATAGTCAGCAATGTCAGCGTGCTCCAGCCTTCCTGGGCTCTCAGGACGTTGGCCTTCTCCACCGCGGTCTTCGCTTCCGCTTCACGACCCAGTTGGCCGTAAGCGGCCGCGAGATACACGAATGTCCAGTCATCGTTGGGATTGCGACTGGCAGCTCGTTCCAGTGTCGCGGCGGCGTCTTCAAATTGACCCATGAGGAACTGGGCTTGAGCGAGTCTCGTCAGGTAGGAGGCGGGATAATGCGGATCGAGGCGCATGGCTGTGCGCACACGTTCCACCGCCTCGGCAGGCTTGCCGGCTTTGATCAAGGCCGTCGCCATGGCCAGATGGCCAGCGGGATCGTTAGCGTCAAGCGCAATCGCGTGCCCCGCTTCAGTGAGCGCTTTGTCCGGTTGGCGTCGAAGAAAGGCAGCCCTCTCAGAGGCCACTTGGTGCGTGAGGGCCGAGGGCGCTTCCACCGCTTTTTCCAGCGACAGCATCGTCTGCTCCATGGCCTGTGTGTATGTGAGTCCGAGGCTCTTGTACCAACCGCTCCAGACACTGTTCCAGTAAACCGCGGCCAGCGCTGAGCGGGCGCGGTTATAGTTCGGATCCCAGTTGATCGCCTGTTCAAAATAAGAAACGGCTTTCGCGTAATCGTCCGGCGTACCCCGACGGTAGTGTTCCCAGCCCTGCAGAAAGGCATCGTAGGCTTTGGGATTTTTCGTTTCGATGCGAGTTCGACTTGCTTTTTCTTCGCTCGTGAGGCTGACCGCGAGCGCGGTCACGATTTTCTGCGTGACCTCATCTTGCATAGCGAAGACGTTATCGAGTGACCCATCGTAGCGTTCGGCCCACACATGTCCGCCGGTCGTGGCGTCGATGAGCTGAGCGTTGATCCGCACTTGCTCACCGGCACGGCGCACACTGCCTTCGAGTACATATTTCACACCCAGTTCACGTGCCACCTGACGCACGTCAGGCGATTTGCCCTTGTAGGCGAAAGTGGAGTTACGGGCGATGACGAACAACGCTGAGAGCTTGGAGAGATCAGTAATCAGGTCGTCGGTCATGCCGTCCGCGAAATACTCCTGTTTCGGGTCGTCGCTTAGGTTGGCGAATGGCAGCACGGCGATGGAGGGTTTATCGGGTAAAGCGAGCGGTGGCTTGTCGGGCAGACCCGCCTTGCGCAGCGCGTCGAGCAGGCGCTCGACATACGCCGCATCCTTGTACTTCAGACGCTTTCTGTACG
>JBHIDJ010000396.1:0-1502 GCA_046760105.1 Acidiferrobacterales bacterium
ACCGACTGGCCTCCGTTCGGCGATGTTTTGTGCCTTTTGTCATCCTCCCTGTTTGTAAGGCACTCAAGCACTTGCATCCGCCCTTTTTGCGGTACCGAAATCACTCGTTCTCCGCACGCGGTGCTTTATAGTACAGTCGCGCAGGACTCGACGATAGATTACTAAGGGTGTGGCAGAGATTCCTCAGCCACGAACAATTTTCGTGCCGAGCACCTTTGCCTGCCAGTCGAAGTCGGCGACATACCTCTTTCTGGGTGGGGCACCATCTGTCTGATTTTATCCACTAGTTAGGTCGTGGATATTCGCCAAAAGCAGACAGTCAAATCAGTCCGGTTCTTCGGTAAATTGTCTTGCCCCCTCGGGTATTACTACACTTGGGAGCTTGCGTGACGTCCAGATGTGAACAGCGTTCGAGATATCCACAGGCTCATCCAACGATCCCGCCTTCACTGATATCGTCTCAGATGTGCCAGAAGATTGATGCCAGAGGCGTGATCCACACGCCGGACAAAACGCACACTCTAGCTTTCGTCCACTATCCGTGTCTCTTGTCCAAAACCGGGGTGCCCCGCTCGTAAGATGAAAACTTGTGCGAGGCACAATGAACGAAATACCGAACGCCGACGCAGATTGCTTGCGACACTCTTTGCAATGACAGATGTAAAGTTCAAGCGGTTGCTCGACACACTTATACCGCACAACGCCACATTGGCATCCACCAGTTCGCATGTTGGTGCTCCGATGGCTCTACGAGCGAGTGGGCAATTATAAGAAAGTTCGAAAAGCGTTGCGTCTCCTTTTCCGCAATAAATCGAGTCTGACCCTATTTATTCATTTAACCCGGCGGCCCAGCTGCACTGCCCATGACGCTTACCGCCGAAGGCGCCGTGAGGTTTTCCGACCTCGGCCGAAGCTGCTGCCGTAGTTGTCCTTCCCGACTCGCGGCAAGTCGTGTTCAACGAAGTTCTCGCCGATCATGGAGAGCTTGATGTTGTGTCGGTCACTCGTGTCGAGCCACCCTTGGGCCCCAGCCTGGTGCACCATGTTGGGCAGGTTGGTCGGAAGCCGCCAGCCCAACGTTTTGAATATGCTGTAGATATGGTCAATCGTTACCTCCTCGGCGTGAGCGTGAACACTAAGGTAATAAACAGCCGCCACGATTTTCTCCTTTAGGTTGGACGGTTGTTTCTCCGATACGAAGCTAGCGACCGTCGGCCCGCCATCAGGATTCAGATTAAGCTCCTTGATCATTGACAGTGTTTCTTTTTTCTTACCCTTAACTCCGGTCCTTCTTCTTCCCTTTGACTTCGCAGTCCTAGAACGCGCAGCGCCTCCCCTAAGCATTTGTTCAGGCTCTGGGCCGACATATTTGCCCCAAGCCCACCGCACGATACGCTCAGCTGCAGACTTGTCCCCGAGCTTCTCCAGAATGTCTGCTATCGCAGCTATTGCATCGACTTCATCAAGTTTCCTTTTGGGATGGTCTAATCGTCCGTGCAGCA